>NZ_CP011924.1:1025833-1329166 GCF_000238315.3 Pseudoalteromonas piscicida | reverse complement strand
GTTATAGGTCTGATAAATTAAGTTAAGATTTATCAGACTTATAACAGGGCATCGCCAGCGCATTTAGCGTTTAATTTCTAAAGTTCGGCATCTATTGTATTTTGTAGTTGTTCCACCGCTGGCAACTTGCCATAGCATTCCTTTTGTCGTGTTAGTCAGTTGTCGTGTACAGTCTTTTTTATCGCCTGATTTAATCTTATAAGTGAGTTTTACTTTATAGTCTGTATTTTTGTTTAAAAAGTTTCCACGCCAATAAATACCTTTATCTGCGGCAATATTGCCCGAAAATTTTTCGTCATAAATTTGGTTCCACCAACCATCACCATCTTGACCCTCAATGAACTCCCACACCGTCACTTTAGTCCAATCAGTAATGTAGCCACCTATATTGCAGTACGATACTGACAGAGGTAGATGTGTTCGACCTGAATTATTATCATGGAAATATTTTTCAGATTGGTTTTTTATTGCACTACATTTTTGTACTTTGTCATTAAGTTGTAGTGTGCCATAAAATTCAGCTCTTGCTGAGGTAGATAGCCCAGAAAAAATGGCGATTGTCGCGAGACTAAAAAATACCCCTTTGACATTTAGTTTGTTTTTATCAGAAGGTTTCACAGTGTACCTCTAGGTTTGAAAGTATTGGTAATCTAAGTGGGCATTAAACGACAAAATTATGAGGATAATGTGAAGGCTGAATTTAGCCTTCGTAAAGTGTTTAGTGTAAGCACCTTTTTTCACCCATGCATAATATTGCAATGACAGGGACAGCTAATAAGAAAATAGCGCCTTCTGCGATATCTCTTAGTGGTGTCGTAATCGCTGCTGATGCCTTTTCTGAAAAACTTTGTGCAACGCTAAAGTGGATTACGAGTGGGTGCTCAAATTGTTTGAAGTGAGCAAAGTTCAGATCCCGATTATCATATCTATCACCAACAAGTTTGACAGAAACACGACCAGACTTAAAACCATAGTCTTGGGCTTTTGCTTTTATCTCGTTCGGTGTATTAGGACTTAATAGAATATCAACCTTTCCTTCTACGCTTCGCATTGAACTGATGTGAAAGTCATTTCTTTCAAGAGAGATAAATGCCAAAAACGGGCTATCGAGTAGCTTGGCGAAGGTGGGATCAGTACGCAGTATGTAATGATGCTCTTTTCCAACAAAGATGAGATGTTTACCGTCTTCAGTTTTTAAAAAGGTCGAGATTTCATCTTGATAAGACGTGGTTTTAGTGATCTCATGATAGGTTGAACATGCTGTTGAAAAGCAGAGCAATATCGTTGTGAGTAGGGCTAATTTGAGGGTGTGTATCAGTTTTGTCATTTTCCTTCCTTGACGTATTTTTTATTCGTCGCGAACAGTACGATAATCGGTACTAGATTGGCAACAAAAATTTAATTATTTGACGCGAATTACATTGCTAAAGTCATAAAATAGGCGTATACATCGCGTCGAATTCTCGCTTTCTTTTTTAGGTGTATCTGTGGACTTTTTTTGGGTGTTGTTACTCATTAGCTTGAGTGCAGTTTTCGCGCTGTGTGAAATATCATTGGCAGCGGCACGCAAAGTTAAATTACAAACCTTATTTGATCTTGGTGACGTTAGAGCCAAGAAAGTATTATATTTGCAAGCCAATGCGCATCAGTTTTTTGCTGCGGTACAGGTGGTACTCAATGCCTTGGCAATTGTTGCGGGTATGATAGGTGAGTCGGTGTTTACCCCTTATGTATTGCAACTACTAAACTGGGTTGCAAGTTTTATGTTTGCCGATGTTGCGGCTCATGCCTCGATGTTATTGCAAATATCCACAGTGGTGTCGTTTTTACTGATCACATCGTTATTTGTATTGTTTGCTGATTTATTGCCAAAACGAATAGCCATGGTCATTCCAGAAACTATCGCGATGCGATTTATCCATCTTATGCTCGCCAGTGTATGGATTTTTAAGCCCATTATTTGGCTATTTAACGTGTTTGCTGATTGGATTATAAAGCTATTCAATTTACCAAATGAACGTGACGAACAAGTCACGCGTGATGATATTTATGCGGTGGTTGATCAAAGTGCTGAGCAGGGGGAACTGTGCGAGCATGAGTACAATATCATTGGCAATGTGCTCGACCTTAACCAGACTAATATTACCCAAGCGATGATCAACCGCGATGCAATCGTGTGGTTAGACATTCAAGAATCAGAAGAAAACCTGAGCACGTTAATTCAAGCGCACAGTTTTCAACAGTATCTGCTGTGTGATGGCTCGCTCGATAAAGTCATTGCTGCACCTGAAGCCAAACAACTACTTAGCAATATTTTGGCTAAAAAGCCGTTACTGGATGGTCAACAACAAGAATTCCATAAGCCGGTCATTTTACTTGATACCCTAAGTCTTTCCGATGCGCTAGATGGGCTGAAAAGTCATGAAAGCAACTGTGCAGTGGTGATCAATGAATTCTCAACTGTGGTTGGGATGGTAACCTTATCCAGCATCTTGAATTTAATTGCACTGAAAGACGACCAAGCAATAGAAGCCCAATTTCGACAAAAGGATAACACCCGATGGCTAGTGCAGGGTGATATGTCGATTAAGGACTTTCAAGCTTCGGTGATTGAATACGAGTTTGAACCGATTGAAGCCATAGAAACCTTAGCCGGTTTTGTGATCCACAGGTTAAAGCATTTTCCTGCCGAAGGAGAGTCGTTAGAAGTGGATGGTTTTAAGTTCAAAGTAATAGAAATTCAAGGATTGGCCATTAGGCAAATTGAAGTAACCAAAGAGCCCCAACTATAAGGGGCTCAGTGTTTCCAACACCGCGTTGATCTCTTTTAGCACCAAAGCCGAGGAATCCTGCATAAAAAAGTGCCGACCGGGTATCGCTTTAGGCGTGATACCTTGTTTAAAGCAAGTTTCCCAATGGTGCATATCCGCCCCTGTTGCTGCTTTATCCCGAGTACCATATAACACGGTTGCAGGGACGTCGAGTTTACAAGCCGACTCGTATTGATAGGTCTCTCCCAGCTTAAAGTCTGCTTTTAACGTTGGCAGCATCAGTTGTTGCAGCTCGATATCGTTGAGCAAAGCCGGTGGTAATCCGCCCATTAAATTTACCGCCGCAATGAACTTCTTATCGTCAAGAGTATGGTAGGGGGACTTTCTTATTGCATATTGCGGTGCCTTCCTAGCTGCAATAAACAGGTGTTTAACGATATTACAACCGCTATGTTGAAGTGCTAAAGCAAGCTCATACGCAATATAAGCGCCATTGCTATGACCGTAAAAAACGCTGGGTAGTGGTGTTGCCTCGCTCAAAATAGGTGCTATTGCTTCGATCAAGGTATGAATATTATCAATGGCAGCTTCATGACTTCGCTCCTTTCGCCCGGGTGCTTGGAGAGCATATAAAGCGACATCTTCTGGCAGTTTTCCTACCCAGTTTTGGTAAACAGCTGCATCTGCGCCAGCAAAAGGAAAGCAAATGAGTTGTTTGCGAATGGTGTTAGGCTTATTGAGTAAGGAAAACCATTTAGAAGTAGAAAGCTGGTGGTTTATGCGCTCTTCTATTTTATGGGTAATCACGATACCTCCTTCACGGAGTAATCGGTAGCACTTATTTTGCTAGCAATGAGCCCTAAATGATTTCTAGCTAAATACAAGCTTAAAGCCGCTTGAATAACCACAGTTATCACAGACAGATGCCATAGTAACTCTACGGAAACTCGTTGTGTAATTACGAGCCAGATAACAGGTAAAACAAAAGTGAATAGTCTGGAAGCATTGCTTATAAGAGAGGGGAAAGTATTACCTGTAGCCTGAAATATTCCCGAGCAACTATAAACGATACCTGTGGCGATGAAGTTAAATGCAACAATCTCCAAAAAGTACTGCGTTTGTTCGATGACATTTGCATCATTTGAGAAAGGAGTGGCAAGCAGGTGGCCGCAGTTTATTGCGATAACAGACATGAGCAACATAATGATTGACACACAGCACATTACCCAAAAAAAAGCATATCTAAATCGTGCTAAGTTATTTGCACCAAAGTTTTGCCCTGCAACTGCAGGAAGCGAAAAGACAACAGCCATCATGGGTAGAGAAAGTCCTTGAATTATCTTTGAACCGATACTGAGTGCTGCTTGGACATCCGTTGAGAGATCTTTGATTGCCCAAAACGTCAGCGAAATGTAGCAAAAGGTTAGCGTTAACTCGAGCCCAACGGGTCCGCCGATAACGAGTAGTTTTTTGATGGTGGAATGATCAATTTTCCATGCTTTTAGATCAATTCTTAGATAACCATCTGCTTTTCTGAAATATAAAAGGGTAACGACAATAGCTAATATCATGGAAATTGAACTTGCAAGTCCAGCCCCCGAGATCCCCATGGAAGGGATGGAGCCCCAACCGGTTATAAGTAAAGGGGATAGCAAGATATTGAGAAGGAGAGATCCGAGCTGAGCAAACATCATAGGTTTAACTATTCCTATACCTCGCATCGCTGCTCCCAAAGTAATAAATAAAAATTGCATTGCGAGACAAGGAATAAACCATTTAGTGTAAATCATAGCCGCTTCTCGAACTGCCAAGTCTGTAGTGGTATGTTGAAGGTAAAATTGGATTACAAATAGCCCAAAAGATAGCACCACCAATCCTAATATGCAGGACAATAAAATCGCTTGATTGAAGATTGAGTTTGATTCAGCTTGGTTTTTCTTACCCACGGAGTTCGCAATTAATGTAGCGGTTCCAACGTTTAAAATCTGGCTAATCGCAAAAATAAAAAAGAGTACATTGCCAACTAAGCTGAGTGCCGTCGTTTCTGCATCACCTAGCTGAGATACAAAATAGAGGTCGGTAAACATATAAAGTGTATGGACAAGCATACCGATAGCCAATGGCAAGGCCATTGATATGATATGTTTTGGAATTGAGCCTTGAGTTAAATCTTTCACACTATCATCCAATATCATGGGTTGTTGATGGCACTTTTTTCGGCCTATTTGCCGTGCGTTTATCAATATTGCTGTAATTTGGACGTTTGCCTTTTGAACTTATAAACCACTTAAAAGGGTGCAAAATACCAAGTCCAATGGCCGAAGGGGCAGGGAATAAATGTGGTTTAGTAACACCAATTTCCTGAGGTGAGCGCTCGGGGTGGTACTGGAAACTGTTAAAGGCTTTATCCCAAATACTTAGTTCAGAGCCGTAGTTTCCTGCTTCTTGTAAGTTGGTACTGTGGTGAAACCGGTGCAACTCGGGGGTTGCAATAAGATGATTTAGCCATCCCATTTTGACATTGATATTGGCGTGTATGAAGTACCCTTGCAATACCGTAAATTGACCGGCAATAAATACGCTTTCGGCAGAAAAGCCTAATAATAGAAAGATAAGTTGAATCGTAACTGCGCTTATAATTACTTCAAATAGATGTACAACAACATTATTACTTGTTGTTACCTTGTTCGGAGTATGGTGAATACCATGAAAGCTCCACAAAGATAGGTACTTGTGCTGCAATCTATGAAGCCAATATCCCGTAAATGAACTAACGAGGATTGCTAGAAACACATTTTGTGACAGTGTTAGTGCATTTTCCTGAGGTGCCAAATAAATGGAGATGGTGCGAATGATGCCCGCGCCAATCGCGCCATAAATCATCACTAAAATGAAATAACGTCCATCTCTCTGCCATTCCTTTTTGCTTGGATGCCAGCTATGCCGAAAAGGATTTATTCTTTCCATCACAACGAAGTAAAAAATAACGAATAAAACGGTGAAAAAAGTAGTGATACCAAGTTCTAGTTTTTCTGTAATCGCAAGCAAACTAATTGCACTAACTATTAAGAAAATGACTGGGTAGCAGAGTATACTCATAGCTTTAGCGGCCCTATTTTTTGTAGCTAAGTTATGCATATTGTTCATTCTCTTTTGGTTGCGTCGCAGTATTGGCATTGCTTAAAAAAGGCGTAACTCGAAACCGTTTGCTATCTTGTAGACAAAGATATTGGGCTATATGTCTGCCGCTAGCCACGGCCTGAGCTACACCATTTGATGTTCCCCAGTGACCCGAAAAATAGAAATTATCCAAGTGAGGTAAAGTGGGCCCATGTCTGTTGATGTATTTTTCAAATTCTTCTGAGTAAGGAGAGAATGGGTCCCAACCTAATACTGTGCCATTGTAGTTTTTGGTATATCGTTCACAAGTAAGCGGTGTGACAACATCTATAAACTCAACGTTGTTCTCTAATTCCTCAAAGTGCTGAGAAAGAAATTGTAGTATCTTGGAGCCAACACCTTTCTTGGCGACTTTATATTCTACAGAGCGTCTTCGACGGGTGTGACTATTTCGTCCAATACTGATATGTTCGGATTGAACACTGTTTGCGTTTAAATTTTGCCATGGTTGACTGTCAGTAAGGTAAGTAATGTAGAGCACTGACTTACCTTCAGGAGCCTGCTTTGGTAATAGAGTGCTTCTAACTTGTACAGCTATTCCGCCGTGGTTAATACCTATCAACTCTGATTTCAGTTTATCGTCTATTAGATAGGTTGAATAAGGATCATGATCAGTGTAATCCTTATTAACGGCAATAAATACGGCAACTAAGCTAGGAAAAATGATGCCCTTTGGATCGTTATGCAGATGGCTATACATTTTATCCATTACAGGGTGAGGGTAGGCACCCCTTAATAAGTGTTGTGTTGTGTTGTAACTATCGCTTGCGCTGATCACGTAATCTGCAAAGTGTTCTTGTCCGTTGCTTAGTCGTACCCCAATAGCTTTATTGTTCTCAACCAAAATTTGGTCGACTTTCGCTTTATAGTGGATTTTTCCACCTAGTTTTTTCACTCTGCTAGCCAACTTTTTAGCCAATCCTAATGAGCCGACATCCGGAACTCCTATCGCTTTATCCGCGGCATTAGCAATATTAAAAGCGAAGGGCATAACTGGAAAACTCCCAAGTCTGTCATAAATTATCCAGTTAAGAGATTCAGCTAAAATAGGATTATTAAAGCGTTTTGAGTAGTCTTCTATACTGATAGACATTGTGTTCATCAATGTTTTCATATAGGGAAGCAACTTCCACATCATTTTAGCTTTTTCCCACCATGTCATGAGTCCAGTATTTTTTAGAAATGGAAAGTGGGGACTACAACCAGCTAGTTTCCTAATATAGCCGCAAAACTCTTTAATATGCTTGGTATCTTCAGGAAACTGTTCGATTAAACTTAACTCGAGCTTATCGGGATCTGCGTGGAAAGTAACTTTTTGTCCATCTGGAAAAATTACGGTGTTGAATGTGTTAATATGGTAGATTGAAACGTCATCGAGGCAACCTAGTTCATTCCAAATTAAAGACATCTCATCTTTGTGGCCTGTGCCTTTTAACCAACTCAAACACCAATCAAAAGTAAAGTCCTTTCGCTGCCAAGAAGTACAGCATCCTCCGGGAGTTTCATGTAGCTCAAATATTGTCGTTTCGTAACCATTCATCTGGCTGTATGCTGCGGTGCTTAGACCTGACATGCCAGCTCCGATAATAATGACTGATTTTGTATTTTTTGACATTGTTATTCCTTGTCATATTCGGCGTGCATGTAATACAGTTAAGCATCGCCGAATAGTTATCTTGATGGCCTTAAGCTGTTTCGCAGGCAAGCTCTTGAAGCACGGCGGCAATCTCTTGGCACCAGTCGTTGATGCGCTGCTCGGTGAGTTCTGGTTGGTTATCATCATCAAGCGACAAGCCGAGAAACTCGCTGCCGTCTTCATTTAGCCCTTTCGACTTGGTGAAGTGGTAACCTGAATTTGGCCAGTAACCAATTGCTGTGGCGCCTTGTTCGGTTAGTTTATCGTGTAAGATGCCGATACCGTCTTGAAACCACTCGTCATAACCAACTTGATCGCCCTGACCGAAGATAGCCACGATTTTTCCGCTGAAATCCTGTTGTGCTAGGCTCTCCCAACGTGATTCCCAATCATCCTGTAAACCACCGTATTCCCACGTTGAAATCCCAAAAATCAAAAATTCATAGTTCTCGGTTAAGGTTAATTCGGTGTCTGCTATATCAAAGAGGTCGATGGTAAACTGGTTTAGGTTTGCTTTTATTAATTCTGCTGCGGCTTCAGTGTTACCTGTTGTGCTGCCATAAAATAGGCCAATACGAGTACTCATAATATTTCCTTTTAATTCTCTTGGTTAAGCAACATGCTGCTTTTGTTCGCTATAAGATTGAGGTTGGTGTAGTGAGTTTTCACCGATCCAAGCCTGAAACGGCTTGTCATCATCACGGCATACAAAGTGCAGAACATGTCTGCCTGTAGCTGCTGCACGGATCAACCCGCCGGTTGTCACCCAGTGACCAGCCATATAAAAGTTGCTAAGGCCTGGCAGTCCCGTTGTCCCGTTGGCATTTATTTCGTCTTCTAAACTTTCACCACTTTCCAAAAATGGCTGCCACGCCAATACCGTTCCTTTGCTGTTGCGGGTATAGCGAACTTGGGTCAAAGGGGTCGCGATGTCGATATATTCGATATGCTCTTTTAGTCCCTCAAAATGAGTGGAGAGCTTATCGATTATAAATTCACCTAAGGTCTTTTTAGCGAGGCGATATTGAACGCTACGCTTGACCCTAGTGTGATGGCGTTTAGTCGCCGTTGTTTCTTGGAAATTATTTAATTCAGCCCATGGCTCATAAGTTGAGAAGTAAGTGATATAAAGCACGGATTTGCCTTCTGGGGCGATATGCGGGTAGTGCACATTGCGCACCTGCACATTGATCCCCGGGTGCGTCATACCAGGGCAGTGGACCAGATCTTGTTGGTCTAACAAGTGGGTGCGGCAATGAGGTTGATGGGTATAGTCCTTGTTTACTCCCAAAAATACAGAGACGTATCCTGGGAACATTTGACCATCGGTCTCCCTTAACTCGTCGTATAGCTTGTCTAACACAGAGCTGGAATACTGGCCATCAAGCATGTTTTTTACCACATCCGTACCGTCACATGCTGAGATCACGATATCAGCATACATTTTTTGGCCATCGCTGAGCTCGACACCGATGGCTTTGTTGTCTTCGACCAAGATCTTGTGTACTCGGGTGTTGTATATGATGTCACCCCCCAACTTTTTATATCTTGCTTCCATCGATTGTGCGAGGCCTAAGGAGCCACCTTCGGGCACACCTGCATTTTTTTTCGCCGCGCAGGCCAAATTAAAGTAGAAAGGTAATAGCGGGAAACTAGGATGTTGCTCATAAAAGATAACGTTAAATGCCTTTTGCAGCAGCGGGTGTGAAAACTTAGCGGCAAAGTCCGACATCAATGTCGCCATGGATTTGCGGATTAAATTAAATTTTTTGATAAACGGCCACATCATTTTTAGCTTTTGCCAGCGTGACATAATGCCAACTGGCACCAGAAAAGGATAAGCGTCTATCATTTTGACGAATTCGCGAATGCCATCGCAAAATTGTTTGATGAGTTTCTTGTCAGCGGGAGAAATGCTCAAGAGGTGGGCTTCAAGTTTATCTGGATCTGCGTAGAAATGTACTTCTCCTAACTCTTCATCAATAACTGAATTGAAGATTTCAAAGTCTCTAATTTCTTTATCATCCAGCGCACCTAACTCTTGCCAGATTTGATTCATGCCGTTGCCTGTGCCACTACCCAGTAGCCAGCTAATACACCAATCAAAAATATAATCTCTGCGTTCCCACGATGTGCAGCAGCCGCCTGGAATATCGTGCAGTTCTAAGATCACGCTCTTGTAGCCGTTCATTTGTGCATAGCTACCGGTTGAGAGTCCACCCATGCCGGCACCTATGATGATCATAGATTGTCTTTGTGTGGTCATAATTCTGTCCTTAAAGTCGTTAGAAAGCCCCAAAGCGAAGGCTTTGGGGCAAGCTGTTACTCCACGTTTGTTGCTATTACCGCTTGGCTTTGGGTATCTTGCAGAATACTTTGCATAATTGCGCCGTTGCCTGCCTGCATCATATCTGGCATCAACATCTCCTCATGTTTACCAAAACCTTGATAGGTAATGACCTCGGCGTCTGATGCTGCATCCCAACTGGTTAGACGAGCAGCTTCTGCATGTGCATTTTGCTCGACGATAAAGTGCAGTTTTGCGTGAACCTGACCTAGATTTTTCACTTCATAACACCAATCAATATAGTCTCTCGCTTGTGCCAGTGTATGCTCGTGTACCGTATTTGAGCCGGTGTGGCGGGCGAAATGTGCTTTTAACTCTTGCTCAAAGTGCGCGAAGTCTTGTTCCCGCATTTTGATTGTTTCGGTGATCCTGAATGAGTCTAAGATCACTACATCCCCGACACGTTGACCTCGGCTTTCCAGCTCCTTAGCAATCTCAAAGGCTAAATTACCGCCAAGGGAGTATCCAAATAGGGTATAGGGACCATGAGGTTGAATTTGCATAATTTGGTCGGCATAGTCGCTAACCTTAGTGTCACTTTCGAGATAGTTAAAAGAGATCACTTCAGTGTTAGGCAATGCGTCGGCAAATGCCTTGTAGACGATGCTGTAACCACCCGCTGGCGGCAGTGCAAATAAACGACTAGATTGACCCGCATTGAAGATAAGGTAAGGGGACGCGCCCGTTTCTTTTCCTGTTACTACATCTTCAATTGCACTCGCCATGCCATGTAAGGTTGTAAATCTAAATAGCTGATTAGCTTCCATTTTGATGCTGAAGGCTGATTGGATCCTGACCATTAGCTCAATCAAATATAAAGAGTTACCGCCGAGGGCAAAAAAGTCATCATGAAGACTAATGGATTTTTGCCCTAGCATATTGGACCAAATCTCAGCGAGCTGCTGCTCAAATAAGGTGGCAGGCGCTACGAATGCTCTTACCAACTCATCGACTTCAACCTGTGGCAATGCCGCCGCATCGATTTTACCGTTACTCAGTAATGGAAATTGATCAATGGCAACTAGCCTACTAGGTACCATATAGCTTGGTAGCTGGTTCTCTAACTGTTCGAGGACAAATTCAGTACCGACCGCAAGCTCCGACTCAAAGTAGGCAATTAATTGGGTTTGCCCATGTACTTCTATTCCTTTTACATAGCTTCGCTTAATTCCAGGGATCTGGTTGATGCTAGACTCAATTTCTCCTAGCTCAACGCGGTGACCTCGTATTTTTACTTGGTTGTCGATACGTTGCAGAATATGTAGGTTTCCGTGTTTGTCCCACTTACCTAAATCACCCGTTTTATACACCCGTATGGTGCTATTTTCTGATACGGGAAGTTGAATAAATTGACTGGCATTTTTCTCTGGATTATTGAGGTAGCCAAGGCTTACGCCTTGCCCTGCAATTGCAATTTCGCCGACTGCGTTACTCGATACCAATCGGTTTTGCTTATCGAGCAAGATAAGTTGCGTTGCATTGAAAGGCTTGCCGATTGGCACTGTCGTACTGGTTTCTAAGTACTGCTCTGATTCCTCAAAGAAGCTACTGTCTATGGTTGCTTCAGATGTGCCGTAGGAGCTAAATAGTCGAGCATCTTCTTGTAGCAATCCTTTGAGTGCGCGGTATTCAGCGATTTGCCATTGCTCAGAGCCAACAATCACTCTACGTAAGCTGGTGAATCCAACCTGACTTTGCTTTGCGAATAAGATGAGATTACGAACCACAGAGGGCACAAACTCAACCGTATCAATCTGCTGTGTCTCAATGAGGTCATATAACACCGGCATGTTCAGCATCATATTTTTAGGACACAACACTAAGTGCTTCGCATTGTAAAATGCGCGCGCGAGATCGCCACAAAACACATCAAAGGTTGGACTGGCCAATTGTAAATGATGAGTGGTGGGTGCTAAATCAAATTGAGCTAACCAGTCCACGGCGATCGTAGCCCAGTTTTGGTGGCTAACCTGAACACCTTTTGGCGTCCCCGTAGAGCCAGAAGTAAAGACAATATACGCGATGTCATTTGGCTGATGATTTAACGCCAAATTGTGCTCGCTGATTTCATCTCGTTGGCTTTGGAAGCTTTCCCAAAGTAGTGTCGGGTGATCTGATGTTAGCGCTTCTTCGCAAAGTAGTAACGCGCAGCGACTTTGCTCAAGCAACAGCTGCTTGCGTTCATTGGGTTGCTGTGGGTCAATTACCACAAAATGATGACCTGCTTTTAACGTAGCGATACAAGCAACAACTAATGCGATAGATTTTTCAAAATGTAAGGCAATCGTTTGACTAGCTTGATCATCTAGCTGTGAATTGATTAGTCGCGCTAACTGGTTTGCCTGACCGTTCAGTTCGCAATAGCTTAAAGTAGCGGCAAGTTCTCCAACATTTGCTTCACAGGCAATGCTAAGGGCAGGAAGCTTCGGGCTATGTTGCGCCGCATTTTCTATTTGGCTGACCAAAGTCGGTAATGCAGGTGCGTTTTTTTGACTTTCAGCAAATGTCGCCAAGGCATCTATTGCGTCTGGACTTGCTAAGGTAAGCTCTGAAAGTGGCCGATTTGGACTGTCAACAACCATTCGCGTCAGTGCGATATAGTCCCGAGCTAGCTGCGCTATCGTTTCGGTTTCGAATAGGTCGGTATTATATTTTAATGTGCCTTTGAACACGCCATTTTCTTCATAGGTTGAAAGCGTAATGTCAAATTGACCTTCTTCTTCAGGCAGCTCCATGAATTGCATAGGAAAGCCCTTATAGTACGCGACATTATTTTCATCCATATGCGATTGCTCAACGCGGTGATTGAGCATTACAAACATGACCTGAAATACCGTAGATCGGCTGGCATCATGTTCAATACCAAGCTTATCCACTAACAGCGCAAACGGATATTCTTGGTGATCTAGTGCGTTGAGGGTAATGTCTTTCACCTGCGCTAAAAGCGAAGTAAAGTGCGTTTCAGGATCAAACCTTGCGCATAGCGGTAGGGGATTCACAAAGTAACCATAGACGTTTGAAAACTCTGGATTTGTACGACCGGCCACGGGACTGCCAATAATGATCTCATCCTGCTGAGTATATTTATGCATGACTGCGTAATAGATGCTAAGCAACGCCATGAACATGGTGGACCCTTGTGCCTTTGCAAGGGTATTCAATGAAGACGTGAGGGCTTTATCTAACTCAAAATGATATGAATCACCAACGTTGGTGAGTACCGCAGGTCTAGGTTTGTCGGTTGCAAGGTCTAATACGGGGATCTCAGCAGGTAAGTGATTCTGCCAAAACTTATAGTTTGCCGCGCCGCGTGGAGAGTGAACAAAGCGTGTTTCCCAATCGACAAATTTTTCATAGCTTGACGTTATCTCGCTGAGTGCTAACGGTTCACTTTTTGCGAAATGTGCATACAGTGACTGCATTTCATCGATAAACATGTAATTTGACCATGCATCTGAGATGATGTGATAAATTGTTACCGCAAAGTAGTAGCTTTGATCATTTTGCTTATACAAATACAGTCTAAACAGTGGGTCGTGCTCAAGGTCGAAAGGCTGTTCATTGTCTGCAATCATCATAGGTTGAATGTCATCCCAAGACTTACCATGTACATCAATGACTTGCAGTGCATCCTCGCGATGAGTCCAGACTCTTTGATAGGGTTCGCCATCTTTAAAGAAGAAGTTTGTTCTTAACATTGGGTGGCGAGCTACTACAGCACTAAGGGCTTTTTTCAGCGCGTCGATATTCAGTGCACTAGGAATGTGCATCGCGCCGCCGATATTGTAGGAAGCGCTACTTGGGTTGAGTTGATTGATAAACCAAATCGCTTTTTGTCCATAGGAAAGTGGGAATTCAGCTTCCACATTGGCATCAGATACGATAATAGAGTTAACCTTGGTCTCGGAAACCGGCTGAACCTGTGATGTTTCTGTGGTTATGACTTCAAAGCCAAGCGACTCAACGAGTTTGTCATTAAGCTCTATACTTAATTCGTTGATAGATGCACCACTTAGAAGGCGTACAATCGTTAGGGTTTCACCAAAATGGGTGGTGACCTTATTTCTCAGCTCTGTTGCCATAATAGAGTCAATACCGAGATTACCGAGCGATAGATCTAATTCCACTTGCTCTCGTTTACAGCGTAATACTTGGCTGACAGCATTAGCGAGATGATCGGCAACAAGCGGTAACCGAAGCGCGCTGTCTGTTTGCTGGTATAAAGGAGCAAAATCTTGCTCTTGGTGGCTTTGCTTGTCGTTTTCTTGGGTAGCCAAGTGACTAAATAAACTCGGCTTTCCTGCATACCAATTGGTTACTTTGGACCAATCGGCGTCACACACTAAGAGTTGAGGTTGATCTTGGTCTAGAATACGTTCAAGCACAGCCATCCCCGCACTTGGTGAGATGCAGTTCATGCCCCTTTGGTCCTTGTAATGTTCGGCGAGACCCAACTCTTCAATCATACCAATAGCCCAAGGACCCCAGTTGATACTCAGCGCCGGAAGACCCTGATTGCGACGGTAGTGGGCGAGGGCATCTAAGAAAGCATTGCCAGAAGCATAGTTTGTTTGTCCTGCGGTAGTGACTTGAGCCGCGACAGAGGAGAAGAGTACAAAATGTTCGAGGTCAACTTTACTGAGTGCTTTGTGAAGCATCAACGCACCAATCGCTTTGGTGTCAAACACACCGTCAAATGCTCTGGTATCCATATTGCCAAGTAAGGTGTCATTGACGATACCAGCACAGAAAAATAATCCGTTGATCGGTGCTTGTGCACTTAGATGATAAGACTCAAGGGCCGCGTGAAGTTCACGCTCTCGAGTTAAGTCTGTCTGCCATAACGAGACATTAACGCCCTGACTCTCAAGGTGTTGAATAAACCGAACGCGATCATAGTTACGGTCGCTTGAGGTAAGTTCTGACCAACTCTTACGCTCAGGTAATTGACTCCTACCAAGCAAAATGAGGTTTCGTGCACCTCTATCGACGAGTAGCTGACAAACTAACTGACCGATTGAACCAAATGCACCCGTGATCAATTGTGCTTTATGGCTTTGCACGCGAGTTGGGAAGGCGGATTGAAGTGACGTTGCCTGCTCTAAACGAGCAACATAGGCCTGATTTTCCCTAAAAGCAACTTCCCCTTCTTGGCGGTCACTTAATAATCTGGCTGTGATATGTTCGGCATCATTTTGGCCATCAACATCAATGAGGCCACCCCAATTATCAACCAATTCTTGCTGTGCGAGCACTCGGCTAAATCCAGTTAACGAAGCGGACATCACCGCGGTAAGTTGCTCGCTATTAACGAGGCTAGCGTTACGTGTTACCACGTAAAGCGGGAATTTACAGTCTTGTTCCACTACGGTTTTGGCCAGGTTCAACAATGAATGCAGCGAATGACGTTTTCCTCTTTGCAGCTGAGCAAGAGTTAGTGATTCTATTGCGCTGTTATCTAGACTAAAGCAATGCACAACGCCACGAATTTCTTGTTTGCCCAAAGTCTCGATAAGTTGTGACAGGTGATCCCGTGAATCGGGAACTAGCCATGCATGACAATGGCCTCTGTCGATATCAAAATATTCTCCAGATTTAACGATACAGCTAGAGTGGCCAAGCTTTGCTAAACGGTCGGCTACCTGTTCGGCTGTTCCTGATTGATCTGCGAGGAGCACCCAACGACCCGATGTGTCGGTTTCTTGTATTTCCTGCTCTGGCTCTGCAAGCCAATTAACTTGGTAAAGCCAGCTATCTATGGTTCTGGTGGTGATCCCACTTGCAGCGGAGTCAACACTTTGCGCAATAAAGTTTTTGATAACACCAAAGACTTGACCTGATTCATCACAGAGGTATAAATCACCGACCGTTTTTTCGTCGTCACGATGAGTGATTTGGGTATAACACCAAAAGTCAGTATTGTTCTGCTCGCAAAGCAGGATCTCCTCTAGCATCACTGGTAAGCGGATAGAGAATTGCTGAGCATTAGCACCTGCAAGTTCCGTAAATACTAACGTTTGGAAGCATGCATCTAATAGACTTGGGTGTAGGGTAAATTGTGCTGTTCGCTCAAGTTGAGTAGGCCAAGAAATCTTGGCAAGCACGCCGTTGTCTGTTGCCCAGATCTGTTCAATGGCTCTAAAACATGGACCATATTCGTAACCAAACTCTTTTAGGTGTGCATAAAACTCATCGTGCTGCTGTGCGCTGGTGGCAGCACTACGAATAGCATTGAGATCAATAGGCTCAGCAAGGTTGGCGCTTTGTACTCGGCGGATTGTCCCTTGAACATGGCGGGTCGTTTTACCATCTTCAAGGCTTACCACTTTAAAATTCGGTTCATCATGGTGCAAAATGAATTGCACATTGGGAGCGTGTTCATTATTCAAAAATAACGCTTTATCGATTACAAAGTGGTCGAGTGCATAGCTGCCATTGCCCCAAGTCTCTTTGGCTGCAGCATACGCCATTTCAATAAAGCCAGCAGCGGGGAAGAGGGTATTTCCTTGGATTTGGTGACAGCTTAAAAAACTATCGCGATTTGTGTCGGTTACCGCGTTCCAAACATGTTCAGCTTCACTGCGTTTACGGCCCAAGAAAGCATGGTTACTTTGCCCTAAACGCACTTGATTAAAGTACTCAGGCTCGGTCCAAAAGCGCTCTTGCAAGAACGGGTAAGTTGGCAAAGTAGTGAACTTACCTCGACCGTTTATGGCTGACCAATTTAATTCAAAGCCTAAACCAAATAGTTGAGCTGCAGCGTGGTAATAGGTGTGTTGTTCGTCGGATTTACGGCGCATACTCGAGACGACAACACTTGAGCAACTTTGTTCTTCTGCTGTTTCGGCAATAGATGCGCCAAGCACAGGGTGTGGACCTAGTTCCAAAAATGCTTGATAACCTTGTTGTAATATTGCGCGGGTGGCATCAACAAAGCGCACGGCTTGACGGACGTTGAGCCACCAATAGTTAGCATCAAGCTCAGGTCCCTCAGCAAGTGTTCCTGTTACCGTTGAATACAATGGAGTATGTGCGGTGTTAGCTTGAATACCAGCTAAACACTCGAGCAATTCGGCCTTTATCGGTTCCATAAACTGGCTGTGGTAGGGCACTTCAACGCGGAGAAACTTGCAAAACACACCCGCTTCGCTCAGTTGTGCTTCAATACTGTGTAATGCATTTTCTTCACCTGCGAGGGTGACAGAGTTTGGACTGTTTACCGCTGCAACTTCAACTTGGTCGTTGAGATAAGGCGTGACATCACTGTCAGAAAGTCCTACCGCCATCATTTTACCTGTGTTGCGGCATTGATGTTGTAAACGGCTACGATGGACTACGATGGTGCAAGCATCTTTTAATGAGTAGACCCCAGCTTCATAAAATGCCGCCGCTTCACCGGTACTGTGGCCAACAATGGCATCAGGCGAAATGCCGTGCTGACGCCACATTGCTGCAAGTGCGACTTGTACGGCAAAGTTTGCCGTTTGAGCAAGCCAAGTGTATTGCATGTTTGACGCTGATTCATCGGCAAGCATTTCATCAACCAATGACCAATCTGTAAGCGCTGACATATAGCTATCACACTCATCGATCATCGCTTTAAAAGTTGGCTCTGATTGGTACAGCTCACGGCCCATTGCCCACCATTGCGGCCCCATGCCGGTGAAAACCCACACGATTTTTTGCTCATCTTTTTTCAGTGTGCGCAATGTACTGGCCGCAGCAAATTCAGCATCATGACTTAATGTTTGCAGTTGTTGTTGCAGATCTTCTGCATTTTTGAAACAAATTGCATGACGATATTGATGGTGTTCACGGCGCTCACCCAATGTGTGGATAATATCATTGAGTGATGCATCGCTGTCTTGCAAAAATTCATTATGCGCTTTGGCAAGGCGATGAATCCCGTGTTGATCTCTTGCACTCAATGGATAAAGTTTTAGGCCATTCTCATTTGCTGGAGGTATTGATGGCACTTCTGGCGCAACAAATTCTTGAATAACCGCGTGGGAATTGGTTCCACCGAAACCAAAGGAGTTTACCCCCGCAACGGCTAAACCTTCATGCTTAGGCCAAGGTGTAAGTTTAGTGGGGATCTCATACGGCGCGTTGGCGTAATCAATCTTAGGATTAATTGATTTTAAGTGTAAATGCGGTGGGATCTGTTTGTTTTGAATGGCTTTGACCGCTTTGAACAAACCAGCCATGCCTGCGGCTGCCTCGGTATGGCCAATATTGGTTTTTACTGAGCCAATGTAGCATTTATCGTCTTGATTACGGTTGATCCCAAGGAGTGTTCCAACTGACTTTGCTTCAATAGGGTCGCCAACAGGCGTGCCTGTGCCGTGCATTTCAATGTACTGCACTTTACCGGGGTCAATATTCGCTTTGGCATAGGTTTCTTTCATCAAGCGCAATTGGGCATCGCCGTTTGGTACCGTGATCCCTTGTGTTTTACCGTCTTGATTTACACCGGTGGCTAAGATCACCGCATGAATTGGGTCGCCATCCTTAATCGCATCATCTAAGCGCTTGAGCACAACGACGCCAGCGCCTTCAGCACGGACATAGCCGTTGGCGGAGTCGTCAAAAGCATGAGAAAAACCAGTCGGAGATAAGAAACCGCCTTTAGACTCGGATACAGTATATTGTGGTGCCAAATGTAATAGCACACCACCTGCGAGCGCCATATTACTGGCCCCGGTTTGTAGACTTTTACAGGCCATATCTAACGCGACAATGGAGGAGCTACAAGCAGTATCGATTGACATGCTGGGGCCATTAAAGTCAAAAGTATGAGAGATGCGATTAGAAAGCATCGTCATCATGACACCCGTCGCAGTGTGAGCATCAATGTTATCAAAATCTGGGTTAGTGAATTGCATAATTTTATAATCAAGCGTAAACCCACCCATAAAAACACCGACCGACTCACCTGCGAGCTCAGATGGCTTTTGCCCACCATCTTCCAACGCTTCCCAAGTTACCTCTAGCAATTTACGTTGTTGAGGGTCCATAAACTCGGCTTCACGAGGCGTGATCCCAAAAAATGCTGGATCAAACTTATCGATATCATCGACATAGCCACCCCATTTTGAGCTCAATTTGCCTTTATTCGCCTTTACAGACGAATAATGAGTATCGATATTCCATCTCGATTCTGGGGTTTCTATGATGCAATCGACACCATGTTTAATATTTTCCCAAAACAATTCAGGACTATTCGCGTGACCTGGGAAACGACAACCCATGCCAATAATTGCTATCGGTAGCGTGTCGTTTGCGGGGTGAACAGAGCGTTCATTTTCGATTGCCATAATGCATTCCTTGAAGTTATCTATTTTCTATTAATTAGCGAAGTTGCAGCAGTTCATCTTGAGCGGTTGAGTGAACATGAAGCGTAGGGTAGAGCAGGCGTTTATAGATGCCGTAGTAAAGCTGTTGAAGCTGGATTAAGTCGGATGTTGTTGTGTGTTCATCTATTTGATGAATGGTTTTGTTCACCAGTCCGAGTTCTAGTACTGAGGTCGATATTTCAGCAATAAAGCGGCCATCCGACGTTCCCCCTGCGGTCGATAGTTTTGGTGTGAAATGACATTGACTGTTGATTTCATCGCAGACGATAGCGAGGGATGGAGAAGAGATCTCATCATTATTTACGCAGTAATAGGGTTGGCAGGGGTTGCTAGTCGTTAATGCATAATTGAGCGTATGTTCTTCGATGGCCTCTCTTACCAGCTCGACCAATTCATATTCGTCGTATGCGGGTGTATAACGGATATTAAAATTTAGCTGACATTGGCTTGGAATGATGTTGTCGACAAAATTTCCTGAATTTACATGGGTGAATTGCAGCGTGGTCGAGTCAAAGTTATCACAGTGCTTTGGCCAATCCTGCGACAATAGTGCTTGCATAATATTTTGCGCCAAATGGATGGCATTGGTCGCTTTTTGAGGGTAAGCCACATGTCCACTTTTACCATGTAAATTGACGGTAAAAGACAAAGCGCCACGACGACCGACTTTCAGTGTGTCTGCTACATACGCTTCTGAGCTTGGCTCTCCGACCAAGGCAAAATCAAATGCAATACGCTGCTGTTTTAAAAAATGAGCGATCCGCTTGGTTCCGTGTTCCGCTTCGCCTTCCTCGTCGCTGGTGAGTAGCAACCAAAGCTCTTTTTCCGGTACTCCAAATTCTGTCACTAAAGCCTCAATTGCACAGAAAAAGGCGGCAATAGCGCCTTTCATATCAACAATACCTCTGGCGAAGAGACAGCCATTGTGTTCTGTCAGCTTAAAAGGGTTAAACTGCCAATCTTGTGCACTTCCTGCCGGTACTACATCGGTATGACCAAGAAAAGCAAACCTAGCGTCACTATTGTTACCTATACTTGCTACTAAGTTACTCACATCACGAACAGGCAAGTGCTTGATTGAAAAGCCCAAACCCCGTAACTCTTGTGCTAACCACAGTTGACACCCAACATCATCCGGCGTGATTGATTTGAATGCGACTAACTGCCGTGCAATGTCAACAACGCGGTGGCTGGCATGTTCATCCTCTTCAACACCTTGAAACTCCTCATGTAGAGCCTCGATATCCTCTAGCGCTTCAGAGACAAGTTCGTAACAAGTGTTTGAAGAAAAGCCATTCATCTCAAAAAACCTTAATGCAGAAGTATGATAAATAGGCAATTAAAAGTGATGCTGTACACATTTTAATTACACCTCGTTCACAAGTTGCGTATTCAAACATTGAAATTATTTTGATGCTAATGATTTTATTTTGACTAAATTGACCTAAATAGTTTCATTGTTGTTTTTTGTGGATTAATTATTTTTGTTATTTACAATGCTTTTTATCTGGTTTTTATATTTGAGTTTTATTGAATTAAGTTTAGGGTAAGTGCTCTATGTACTAATATTCGAAATGTATGAAAAGTAATTTCTCTTAATAATCAGTGTTGGATTTTTATTGTTTGAGTTATGTCTTGTGTTATTCGGAATTAAGAAAATCATGGTGTTTAGGTTAATGGAATTGTGAATTCTTAAACTGTGCGAGTTTGTTGTGTAAAGTGCGCTATTAAGATAAATGGAATTAATTTCACTTATTTCTTTATGTTATTTAATTTGCGTCTAATATGTTTATTTAATCTAAATGAGAAGAGAGCCAAAGTATGTGCCTTGACGTATTAAGGTGAGTTTTCTTGATGAGGCTTTAATGTTGAAATTGTTTTTATAAATTTAATAAATTTATTCTTGAGTTGTCATATTTAATGAATAAAATAGCAAGCGCTATAGAGTTTTTATTCAATATTTTTATTTCTGTTACAGTATTTTGCTGTTTTTTATCTATAGCGCTGACTTAAATTAAGGATGAAAAATGAAAAAGCTAATCACCGCACTCGTTGCATTCACTGTATTGTCTGTATCTGCTCAAGAAGTAGAAGAGGCGAAAGCACTCGTTACTCAACAAAACATTAAAATTGTTGCTATTGGCCAAAGCGGCTGGGATCCAATTTGGAGAGAGCCTACCTGTAGCATTCAAAAAACGGATGAAGATGCTGTAGGTAATGCTTACATGATCAGTCATTACGACATGTGTTTATGCCAAAACAGTAAAAAAGCGAGCTATCTGATTGAAGATACACAAAGCAACCCTAAGCAAGCAACGGTTATTTGTTACCTAGAGCAGTAAGCTAGTCAACAGCAGCAGAGCAAAGTACTTGCACTTTACTCTGCTTTTATCACGCTATTTCCTTTAAGTTCAAATTAGCTAAATTAACTGACTTTTTGCTTTGGTGTGCTAAATAACCTGAGCTGCGGATAATTAATGCCTTTCTAGCAGCCAGTTTTAGCGCTAACTGCGTTGAATTCACTTCCAATAGCCAGCTATTGGTGCGTAAATCCGCCTTGTTTTCCCTAAAACTCTCTGGCTAGACAAGGAAAAACTAAGTTGTGCTTAAGCAACAATGAGTTGGAACACTCCTTATCCAAACCTCAGGTTAAATAACTTACCTAACTTCCAATCGAACTTTACAGCGCTGACTGCCGTTAAGATTAAAACAATCCCAAGCGTTTGTAGTATCGAAATCGTGTGCTCGAATGCAATAAAATCTACAAACAGCGCCACGACCGGATAAATAAAAGAAAGAATAGCAATTAATGTGGTGCTTAGGCGTTGGAACGCGTCATACATGATCACATACATAAACCCTGTGTTGACGACGCCTAAGAATAAGATATTACCCCAGCTCGATGAAGTCTCTGGGAAGTGTGCAAAGTCAACCCAAGGCAACAAAAATAAGCCACCAAAAAAGATTTGGATCACAGCAACCACACCGGATGGCACTTGGCTTACCTTTTTCGTCATCAGCGTTGTAATGGTATACAGAAATGCAGCTCCAAGTGCTAGTAGCAGACCAAAAACGGCTTGGTTGCTCTCTTGTGCAAAAATAACCGCGACTATTTCTTGATACGGGATCCCAACAACCAACCATAATCCCAGCACGGCGATGGCCAACCATAAAAGGATTGCCTTACTTGGATACTGACGATAAAGCACCGCGCTTAATAATACCAACATCAAAGGTTGTAGATGGTATGCGATGATTGAAATTGAAAAAGGAATATAGTCAAACGAGGCGAATAATAGCACCCAGTTTCCGACCAGCGCGATACCGCCGAGCAAGATGGTCATAAACACGGGACCTTTAAATACCTCTTTTGTCAGTTGCTTTGTCACGAGCACGTATCCGAGAAGGCACAATGCGCCAATAACACAACGTAAAAATACCACATTCCAATAGGATTGTTCTGCACTGACGACAAAGTATCCTATGGTGCCGGACAGCACCATAGCTATTATCATCTCTATTGAACCTTTCTCTTTATCTGAGCCAAACATTGTTCACACCTTGTCATATTCAATTCTATACTTGCATATTACTTAGGGTTTGCCGTATTACTAATAGACAATAAAAGGCTAATTTTTCTAATTAGCAGCCAGTTTTAGCGCTAACTGCGTTGAATTCACTTCCAATAGCCAGCTATTGGTGCGTAAATCCGCCTTGTTTTCCCTAAAACTCTCTGGCTAGACAAGGAAAAACTAAGTTGTGCTTAAGCAACAATGAGTTGGAACACTCCTTATCCAAACCTCAGGTTAAATAACTTACCTAACTTCCAATCGAACTTTACAGCGCTGACTGCCGTTAAGATTAAAACAATCCCAAGCGTTTGTAGTATCGAAATCGTGTGCTCGAATGCAATAAAATCTACAAACAGCGCCACGACCGGATAAATAAAAGAAAGAATAGCAATTAATGTGGTGCTTAGGCGTTGGAACGCGTCATACATGATCACATACATAAACCCTGTGTTGACGACGCCTAAGAATAAGATATTACCCCAGCTCGATGAAGTCTCTGGGAAGTGTGCAAAGTCAACCCAAGGCAACAAAAATAAGCCACCAAAAAAGATTTGGATCACAGCAACCACACCGGATGGCACTTGGCTTACCTTTTTCGTCATCAGCGTTGTAATGGTATACAGAAATGCAGCTCCAAGTGCTAGTAGCAGACCAAAAACGGCTTGGTTGCTCTCTTGTGCAAAAATAACCGCGACTATTTCTTGATACGGGATCCCAACAACCAACCATAATCCCAGCACGGCGATGGCCAACCATAAAAGGATTGCCTTACTTGGATACTGACGATAAAGCACCGCGCTTAATAATACCAACATCAAAGGTTGTAGATGGTATGCGATGATTGAAATTGAAAAAGGAATATAGTCAAACGAGGCGAATAATAGCACCCAGTTTCCGACCAGCGCGATACCGCCGAGCAAGATGGTCATAAACACGGGACCTTTAAATACCTCTTTTGTCAGTTGCTTTGTCACGAGCACGTATCCGAGAAGGCACAATGCGCCAATAACACAACGTAAAAATACCACATTCCAATAGGATTGTTCTGCACTGACGACAAAGTATCCTATGGTGCCGGACAGCACCATAGCTATTATCATCTCTATTGAACCTTTCTCTTTATCTGAGCCAAACATTGTTCACACCTTGTCATATTCAATTCTATACTTGCATATTACTTAGGGTTTGCCGTATTACTAATAGACAATAAAAGGCTAATTTTTCTAATTTCCTAAAAATGAAAGGCAAAAATGCGAAAACTAATTAATAATGAAAAATGGTCGCTTGATGCGATAGATAGCAAGCTTATAAAGCTGTTAGAAAACAATAGCCGAGTGTCCGTTGCTGAAATGGCCCGGGCAGTGAATATGTCTTCACCGAGTGTGAATGAACGCATGAAACGTATGGAAGAGTATGGGGTAATTAGTAAATACAGTATTGAATTAAACCCAGAAAGCTTTGATTACCCGCTGACCGCGATTGTGCGTATTCGTCAGCATCCCGGTAAACTAAAACAACTTGAAGCGATGATCCAAAACATTCCTGAAGTGATTGAATGTGACAAAGTGACGGGAGAGGATTGTTTTTATGTGAGGCTGTGTTTTGAGAGTATGCCTAAGCTAGACGAAATTCTGGATAAAGTCTCGACGCTGGGTGATACCCACACATCGGTGGTGAAATCAACAATAGTCAAACGCAGAAACGTGCCATATCAGATCCGCAAAAGGTAATCGCTAAGCATGGCGAGCAGTAAAGTTTTGACGGGATCAGCAAGGCGCAGCTAAACGTCAACAAATTTATAGTTTGTCACACTTTTTATAGCAATCCTGCCATCAATCTGGTTTTGAGTATGTTAGTATCCGTGCAGCAGTTTTTTACGAGATAGATTATGTTTCAACCAGTTAGCCTCTTTGTTGGGTTAAGATATAGCCGTGCTGCGAAAGGCAATGCATTTATATCGTTTATCTCATTTTTCTCAATTGCGGGTATCGCCCTTGGCTTAATGAGTTTGATCACCGTCAGCTCAGTGATGAATGGCTTTGAGCAAACCTTAAAAGCCGCCATGCTTGATTTGATCCCGCATGTGCAAATTAAGGAAAATGAGCAACTTGATCAAAATAAATTACAAGCCATTGAAAATCATCCATTGGTTAAGCAAGTTTCGCCATATGTTGCAAGTGACGTAATTCTACAAACCAATCAAGATTTGGTGGGTGTGCAACTTCAAGGGCTATTTCAAGGGTATGAAACTGCGTTGGATGACGCCATACGTGCCGGCAGTTTAACTCGATTGTACGAGCAAAAATACCAAGTGGCCCTGAGTCGCTATTTAGCCAATAAACTTGGCGTAAGCGTTGGTCAACAACTCCGCGTGATCATGCCGGAATTCACCACCTACACACCGCTTGGCCGCACACCGACGCAGCGCTTATTCACCGTGGCTGCCATATATGATGGCCAGAGCGAAGCTGACACTTATTTGGCATTTGCCGACGGGAAGAGTTTACAGCGGTTAATGCGCAAGAAGCCAGAGCAATACGACCTTAACATTCATTTATATGATGCCTTTAGTCTGCCTGATTTTTATCAGCAAGCGGACAGCTTGTTACAAGGGCTCGAGACACAGGATTGGCAAACTCAGCAAGGCACATTGTTTGCGGCGGTCGCTATGGAAAAGCGCATTATGTCGCTATTACTTGGCCTTATTGTGATAGTGGCTGTATTTAATATCATTTCAGCGCTATCTATGATGGTGAGTGAAAAGCAAGGGGAAGTGGCTATTTTGCAAACGCTTGGCTTTACACCACAAATGATAGCAAAAGTGTTTATGGTGCAAGGGATGTATAACGGCATTTTTGGCACACTCATTGGTGTTGCTGGTGGATTATTGCTGTCGAACAATATTAATGAGGTGCTCCACCTCGCAGGCCTTCAGTTGCTTGGTGGCGCTGAACTTCCGGTCAAAATAGAACTAACAGATTTAACGATTATGGCAGTGGGCAGCATATTGCTAAGCTTTTTAGCAACCTTGTATCCAGCTAAACGCGCGTCGAGTGTGCTGCCAGCAGAGGTATTAAGATATGAGTGATTTAGTCATTGACTGCCAAAATTTGGTCAAAAGCTACCAAGATGGTAAAGCCGAAGTAACGGTATTAAAAGGCGTTGATTTATCTGTAACCCAAGGTGAAATGCTTGCGATTGTAGGTAGCTCGGGTTCAGGTAAAAGTACTTTACTGCATATTCTCGGTACCTTGGATAAAGCATCCACCGGCAGTGTAAAAATCAAAGGTGTGGAAGTTGGCAAGCTGTCGCGTAAAAAGCAGGCGGAATTTAGAAATAAGCATTTGGGTTTTATCTATCAGTTTCATCATTTGTTGATGGAGTTTAGTGCGGTTGAAAACGTGGCGATGCCGTTATTAATTGCCGGTAATAAAGCAAAACAAGCCCGTGAAAAAGCATTACATATGCTCGATAAAGTGGGCTTGAGTCATCGTGCTGATCATAAGCCTTCAGAGCTTTCTGGGGGGGAGAGACAGCGTGTTGCGATAGCAAGAGCACTAGTGACAGAACCTGATCTGGTGCTAGCTGATGAACCAACTGGCAATCTTGATAAGCATAATGCTCTGAGAATTTATGACTTGCTGGCCGAACTCAATCAGCAGCTAAAAACCAGCTTTGTTGTTGTAACACACGATTTAGAGTTGGCAGATAAGCTTGGTCGTGCAGTACAACTGGACGATGGCAAAGTAGGTGTGTATCAGCATGCTTAGTTATTTTTTAAGCAAACGCTTTAGAGAGTCTAAACGTCAGCTTGGCTTTATTGGTTTTTTGACCCGTGCTTCTACGCTAGGTGTAATGCTGGGTATGGCTGTATTGATAGTCGCACTTTCTGTGATTAATGGTTTTGAAGAACAATTAGAGCAGCGGCTGTTGTCGGTGGTGCCGCAAGTGAGTTATCAAGCACCTTACGACCCTATTCAAGCGTGGCAGCAAAAAGTAGAGCTCTTGGAGAGTCAGCGTGGCGTCGTAAGCGCGACGGCTGAAATTAACTTAACAGCCATGCTGCAATACAAAGGCACCTTAAAAGCGGCGCAGTTAAAAGGGATCGCACCGAATAGGCATCATACGGTGTCGAGCATAGGTGATTTTATAAAAGGCGCTGAATTAAAAGCATTAAAACCGGGTGAAGTGATCATCGGCAAAGGGATAGCTGACAAGCTTGGTGTCGTGGCTGGCGATAATATTCAACTCTTGGTTGCTAACAAACATTCGGATAATCCACTCGCTGCGCCAAAGCGATTAACGGCGACTGTGGTGGGACTTATCGATATGGGTGGGCCACTTGACCAAACATTAGCCTTAGTGCCGCTTAATGCACTGCAAGAAGCGATGGACTTTAGAGAAGACCAAGTAACAGACTTACGTGCCAAGGTGAGTGATGTGTTTCAGGCACAACAAATTGCGACATCAGCGGGTAGGGCATTACCTGATTTAGTGTACGTATCATCTTGGTTTCGAACGCAAGGTGGACTGTATCAAGATATTCAGATGGTGCGCACTATCGTCTATCTCGTGGTATTTCTGATCATCGCTGTAGCGAGCTTTAATATCGTCTCTTCTATGGTGATGGAAGTAAAAGAAAAGCGGGCGGATATCGCCATTTTGAAAACCATGGGCGCACAGGACAGTACGATTTTTTCGACTTTTGCGCTACAAGGTGTGACGTATGCAGGGATAGGTGCACTGCTGGGCACTGGGATCGGCATTTTTATTGCTATTAATATTCCCGATATTTTTAAAGCTTGGATCAATATGAGTGATAGCAATCCGCTTGAAGGCGTCTACTTTATTGAATACTTACCGAGCAAAATTATTTGGACAGACATTTATATCAGTTTAGTCACGACTTTTGTTATGGCAGTCGTCGCAAGCTTATATCCCGCTTGGCAAGCCACCAAAACGGATCCTGCCAAAGTACTGGGAAATGGGTAACACCTAAAACCGTAGGTCGGCCTTTAGGCCGACATCTAATGGGCCGACATCTATGGCCTGACATATCTACAGGCCGATACGCCCATTCATCATTGCATGGCCTTATCTCATTTGCCATGACACACGCACCGTAGGTCGGCCTTTAGGTCGACATCTAATGGGCCGACATCTTTAGACCGAAAACCCGCCTCTTACAAGCTTTGAGCGTAATGATAAAGCGCTTTTAAGATTTGCATATTGCGCTCATTACCTTCATTTTCTGCGACTAAATTTTCAAGCTCTAGCATAAAATCTTCAGCTGAAATTGAAGGGTTATCTTCATTATGCATCAACTTGTTTTGGCAGTATTTACGCCATTTATCAAGTTCTACAGGTGAGAGCGACTGTGGCCAATTTCTTGCCCGATAGCGAAACAGCAAAGTGTTAAATTTACCGTCTTCAAAATCCAGTTCAATGGTTGCCAACTCTTCGGGCGATGCATTGCGAATGATTGCAAACTTGGCTTTATCGGCTTTGCTAGTGAAACCATCGTAGAGTTGATAATCCGGGTTACTTGGTTTCTCGAATCCCTGTTCATCGCTAAAGACTTCTGCAACCTTATCCCTTAGCTCTGGACGTGCTTTAAGATACTTTAAGTTTTCTAGGCATTGCTCGCGGTCAATTCCAAGTCTTGCCGCGTTTTCGGGCGAGAGGGTCTTAGCTGGTGCTACCAGCGGGCATTTATTGATATGTACTAGTTTTAATCCGACCGGTAGCTCATCTTCACCCAATTCACTGCGTTTTGTATAAAGCCGTTGTTTGAGTGCCTCAACGTCAAGGTCATTCAACACCTCCGGCGACTGTGTTAAATCAAAGCAGATCACGGCATTA
Organism: Pseudoalteromonas piscicida; assembly: GCF_000238315.3. Classification (NCBI taxonomy): domain Bacteria; kingdom Pseudomonadati; phylum Pseudomonadota; class Gammaproteobacteria; order Alteromonadales; family Pseudoalteromonadaceae; genus Pseudoalteromonas; species Pseudoalteromonas piscicida. The sequence goes on along the minus strand of NZ_CP011924.1, from coordinate 1,300,442 downwards.
CTATTGATTGGGTGAAAGCTCATCGGCGCAATCCAAGTGGTGCAACCTTGTTGTGCCGGAAACATAGAAGAAACGTGTACTAAAGGCTGCATATTGAAAACGTCGATTAGGCTCGACACCGCTTTTTTATGTCTGTGATTAAAGTAGAACTCATACAGTTTTGGCTGTTTGGTTTTAATCAGTTTAGCCAGCGCAATCGTTGCGGTAACATCACTCAATGCATCGTGGGCGGCGCCATGCTCAATGCCATTGGCGACGGTTAAGTGTTCGAGTTTAAAACTCGGGTTGCCATCTTCACGGGTTGGCCATTCAATTCCTTCAGGGCGAAGCGCATAGCAGGCTCTAACTAGATCTATAATGTCCCAACGGCTATTGCCATTTTGCCATTCACGTTCATAGGGGTCATAAAAATTACGATAGAGGCTATAACGGGTCAGCTCGTCATCAAACCGAATACTGTTATATCCAGCAACGCAGGTTTGCGGTTTGGCAAATTCCGCGTGGATTTTTGCCATAAACTCGGCCTCGGTCAGGCCTTTTTTTAGTGCTAACTGTGGTGTGATCCCTGTGACCAAACAGGCTTGAGGATGCGGGAGATAGTCAGGCGCTGGTTGACAATACTCAATCAGTGGCTCACCAATAATATTGAGGTCCAGATCCGTTCTGATCCCAGCAAACTGGCTTGGCCTGTCTTTTTGCGGCGTCGCACCCCAACTCTCGTAGTCGTGCCAATAGATAGTTGGAATGTTCTGGGCATTATTTGGTGTATCTGATTGGTTTGTATTTGTCATAAAATCAAAAAGTTATTCTACTGTTTTTGTTTGTTTTGGTTAATCATATTCGTCGTGATGTTATGACGACTGTGTATATCAGTTCACACCAGTGTGTATATCGTGATAACTAAGCTGTTTGCCGCTATGCGGATACATATGACTAACGATAGATAGGCATTATCGCATAGAGGCGCGCTTAGAGTAAGGAGTAACCATGGCGGATTGTGTTATTAAAGCAGATCAAAGCGATAATTGGGGAAGTGACATCACTTATTGCTTTATCAAGCTGTCCAATTATCTATTGAGCAATCACTAAATCGCGATTAAAAGCGCTTTCTTTGAAAGTTTTTCCACATAACAACCGTTATAACTATCAATAGGGTTGAGACAACAATCAAGACATTAAAATTAAGTGTGTGGTTTTCGTAGGGCATGACTAGCAAACTTGCAATGGTGCCGCCAGAGGCTATCGCAAAGTGCTGTATCGCATTTTGCATACTAATAAAGGTGCTGCGCTCTTCTGCGTGAAGTGAGGTTATGAGTTCTGTCACTAAGATCATAGAGCGGGTAGCGCTTGCAATCACAAACAGGGTAAAAAGTCCGGCTGCAAAAATAACTGAACTTATCGTAAAACCAAACAAGACCGTCAATATCATCAAGCCACTAAGAAAGTAAATTAAGTATGAGGTTGTGTGATTGTTTAGCTTACTTCGAGCGTATAGCTGAACTGCAGTAAACGAACACACACCACTTAACAAATAGCATGCGCTTAGCATCGAGCTTGAGATGCTTAAGTTGGTAATTAGCATCACCGGAAATTGAGTTGAAATTGCAAATGTACTTAGCACCACAAAAAATGCAATGAATAGAGCATATTTAAGGGTTTTGGTCGGGTGAAATGTGTTGACTGGCTTTAGGTTGCTATCGCTGCTTTGCGAAGCTTGCTTTATGTTTGAGAGAAAAATAAATGTAAATAATAGCGCTGTAATGGCTAAGCTGCTTCCGAGTATCATGAACCCCAACTGCCAGCCTTGATTTGCTGTGATAAATAATAGAGCAGGGATCCCAATTGCCAAGGCGAGTGGAAAAGCACTCAGCAGTATCGCGGTGTCCTTTTTCTTATCGTTTTCATGGCTTATCTGGATCACCAAGTTGAGATTGAGTACTACTAGTGCGCCGCCACAAATGCCAGTCAATGCACGTACGAAAAGCAAGATATAAAAATTCTCGAGTACTGAAGTAAGCAAGGTTAACAATGTGGTTGCAGACAGAAAAATAAAGACCTTGTATTTCTCCTTTGAGAGGTTGCCGGTACCACGCACCCATAAACAAGTGAAAGCGGCGGCAATTGCATAAGCTGAAACGAGTAGTCCTGAATTTGATGGACTGATACCTGAACTTATCGCCATTTCTGCACTAAAGGGCACGATGATTAATGCATCTAATGCGATTAAAAAGTGGATGACAAAACATAACCCAAATTTCGCTTTTGGGCTCGCTAAGGTGGTCATTGAAGCTGAAAACATGGACATCCTTAATTGATATAAACAAAGAAGTCTTGATTGTATTAGCCTTAATTAGGTAATAAAGTGTCCATTATTGAATTGATAAACCCATATTTTGGGTTAATAAAATGATTGATCAGATTGACCCTCAGTGGCTTAACAGTTTCCACTGTGTTTATGAATGCTTAAGCTTCAAACAAGCGGCAGAGTTTCTGGATATCCCGACCTCCAACGTAAGTCGTCACATTGCACTACTTGAAGAAAAGCTTGATGCAAGATTGTTGGAACGAACGACTAGGCGGATCTCAGTGACAGAGGCGGGTGAGCAGCTTTATGTGAGTACTAAGCCGTTAATTGATTCGCTGTCGGATGCGTTGCAAGAAGTCAATAAACATGCCTCTACGCCAATGGGGCATTTGCGTATAGTGATGCCCGACATCCCCATTCTTGGTCAAGCAGTGGTAACCTTTTGCGCTGAACATCCATTAATTTCAATAAGTTGTGATACCAGCCTAAGTCCAAGAGAAAACCTCTTAGATGGCTTTGATGTCGTGCTCTACTTTCATCGTGGCAAGCTTGAGGATAGCAATTGGGTGGTTAAAGAGCTGGCTCGACTACCAAGCGTCGTGGTGGCAGCTCCTAGCTTGCTCGAAAAGCATTCTGCGCCGTATAGATTAGAAGATTTACACTCTTTTCCTTGTATATCAACCCTTACCGCCGTAAACGGTACGCCCTGGATATTTACCACCAAGGAAGGAAGATTAACGACGGTGAATGTTAAATCAAACTTCAGAGTCAACAGTGGGTTTATAGCTAAGTCTGCCGCGCTATCTGGGGTTGGGTTTGCAATCTTGCCACTGAACTCCTGTAAGGCAGAAATTGAGTCAGGCGCGCTGATATCAATCGAGTTAGAGCAGCAACCGGAAGATCTTGTGCTTTATGCGTTCTATGCTGGGCGTAAACATCTGGCCAAAAAAATATCAGCGTTTTTGGCACATTTAGAACGCGCGCTACAATGACCATCTATTGATTTCTACTTTAATCCAAATCACCATTGATCGAATCTAGTAATTCAATAAGTGCTTGTGCTTTTTGCTCGTCGATACTTGGAAACTTACAGCGGATCTGCTCGGGAATTGTGGCAGCTTGATGTTGCAGATCATGCCCCTTACTTTGTAGTTTTACCACTCGTTTGCGCTTATCTTTTTCGTCTTTCACGATTGAAAGCAGGGCTTTGTCAGTCATTTTCTTTAAGATTTGCGTCATAGCACCGCCATCGATGGCGGTTTTCTCTAGTAACTCAGCAATGCTGATTTCATCTTTCTCCCAAAGTGCCATCATCACCACATATTGAGGGTAGGTTAAGTCGAGCTTTTGTAAAGATGCTCGGTAAGCACGGGCAATACCATTGGAAGCCATGTAGAGGCGGTGGCAGATTTGAGCGTCTAGTTTTAGTTGTGGGTAGTTCATCACATATTCCTGCAAAGTAGCTAAGCTATATTTTAATTTGCACACAAAGTATTTGCAATTCTAAAAATTTGACCCTATTATTTTGTGTGCAAAATAAATTTTTAATTGATTTTACTTCATCTAGAGTAAAGCCTCGCTGCGTTAGGGTGTAGGTGAGTACTCTACAAGCACAAACTTAGGAGAACGAAATGAAAGAACTACAAAGTATTGCATATACGGCGAAAGCAACTGCCACAGGTGGCCGAGAAGGTATGGCAAAGTCTGATGATGGTCGTCTTGATGTTGCACTTTCGACACCAAAAGGCTTAGGTGGTGATGACGGGCAAGGGACGAATCCAGAGCAATTGTTTGCAGCAGGTTATGCGGCGTGTTTTATTGGCGCATTAAAATTGGTGGCAGGCAAAGCAAAGGTGAAGTTGCCAGAAGATACACATATTAACTCTGAAGTGTCTATTGGGCCAATTGAAGGTGGCTTCGGGATAGCGGTGAAATTGGCGGTATCGGTTGGCGACTTAGACAAAGACACGGCGCAGTCACTCGTTGAAAAAGCTCACGAAGTTTGCCCATATTCAAATGCTACTCGTGGCAATATCGCGGTAGAGCTTTCAGTTATTTAACTAACCTGAGGTTTGGATAAGGAATGAATTGACTGTTTTTTAATCACCTTAAACTATCTTCTTACCTAGCCAGAAAGTTTTGAGGATAACAAGGCGAATTTACGTACCAATAGCTAGCTATTGGAAGTGAATTCAACGCAGTTAGCGTTAAAACTGGCTGCTAGAAAGGCATTAATTATCCGAAGCTCAGGTTAACCCACTCAAGTGAGACAAAGCCAGCGTATTTTGACGCTGGCTTATGTGTTTTCTAACGGGTCGGTAACTTTAAAGCAGTGAATATCACCACCCGTTCTAAAATCAACACGTTTAACTTGCTCAACGATTTCCATCGTATTATAGCCATTGAGTAGACCAAACATTGCCGCTTGTTGGCCTGAGCCGATGGCATAAGATTGCGCTAAGGGTTCAGATTTACAGGTGCCCCTTTTTACACAACCATACCATACGCCTTTTTTGGGGTGGTATTTAATGAATTCCAGACTCTCAATTGTATCAAACTGATTATTTAAAAAATTGTGCTGCAAATTGTATATATCGCATGTTTGCCCGGTGCAAAACACTCTCCAACCATGATAATCAAACCACTTTTGGGCGTTATCGGTAACGATGATCTTGTCGGTAGTGGTTCTACTATCACAGGCTATTTCTGCTGTTTTTGCGTTATAGACAATGGTTGTCATTCCTTTTGACTCCTATGAAATTACACTCGATGAAACTATGCAACGAGCGCAGGTAAAAATGCTGATGGTATAAAGCCTTGAATGCTAATTGAATGTTGCACAAGAAGAAGTTTACCTGAGGTGAATGTCTGCTTTCAGGCTAAGATTATAAGAATTTCACTATGTTATTCAATTGTAACTTAAGTGAACTTTCTTCAATTTAGCTTATTACATCTAGCCACATAAAATGGGACGAAATTGACCGTTAACTCACAATCGTATTTATCACTTCATAAAGTTTTTTCATATCTATCGGTTTTGCGACGCAATTATCAAACCCAAGTTGCTGATAATTTTCTAAATCACCTGACATCACGTTGGCTGTGACGGCAACAAGCGGGGTTGTTTTATCTTGTTCTCTGACTTCTGAACACACTTTTAGGCCATCTTTTTTTGGCATCTGAATATCTACAAAAAAGATATCAGGTTTCAATTCGTGATAAAGCGCAATCGCTTCTTCACCATCCTGAGCTATGACAAGATTCGCTTCAGTTGGTTTAATCATGGCACTAAATATTTTTTGATTAAGTGGGTTATCTTCAGCAAGCAGCAGGTTTTTATCCTTCAAGGCGGGTATAGCCTGCAAGTCTTGCATGATTGATTGTTCTGGTGCGTCGCAAATATCGAGTACGAGTTCAACTGTAAACTCACTGCCGATACCTTCTTGACTCGTTACCGTAACACGGCCGTCCATTAACTCAGCAAGTTGTTTTACAATTGCGAGTCCAAGACCGGTTCCTCCATACTTTCTGGTGGTAGATGAGTCCGCCTGTTGAAAACGATTAAATAGCTTCTTGAGCGCGACTTCGGAAATACCGGCGCCCGTATCTATTACACGGATGGAGAGATGTTTACCGCCATCTTGGAGTATAACGGTTACAGAGCCGTCACTGGTAAATTTAACGGCATTGGATATCAAATTTCTCAGTATCTGCTTTAAACGCAGCGAATCACCAAGTCGATAGGGGTTAGCGAGTTCCTCAGTATGAATAATCAGGTCGATTTGCTTAGCACTGGCAGTATGGACAAACTCTTGTTTTACTTCAGTGACAATACTTTTGATATCCACCGCTGCTGATTCCATCTTTAATTCACCAGCTTCAATTTTAGAGAAATCAAGTAAATCATTGAGTAAGCTAAGTAATGTTTCTGTGGATGTCATGCCTTGTGCAATGAGTTCTTTGGAGTCTGCTGCATTTCTATGGTGCTTCATTAACTGAAATACACCATAAATACCGTTAAGTGGCGTTCTTAATTCATGGCTCATGTTCGCCAAAAAGTGACTTTTTGCTCGCTCTGAACTCTGTGCTTTCACTTTTTCACTTTCAAGAGAGCTAATCTGCTCTTTGATTTGTTTCGCAAGTTGGTTAAGGGTCACTTGAAGTGTTCTTAATTCTCTAAATTCAAATTCGCTTTTCGCAGAAACGTAATGTCCTCGTTTCAGTCGTTCACAATGGCGTTCAAGTGCTTGCATCGGATTGGTCAACCGTTTTGCTAATCGGCGTAAATACCAGGTGAGTAATACCACTAGCATCAACCCAATAAGCACGATGTATAACACTGCGCGTAAAATGTCGTTACTGTATACTTCGGCTTCTCGTTGTAGCTGTAAATCAAGTTCTACAAAATCGTCTTTTAGTGAATAAATAGGGCTGCGGTACACACCTTCAGTAGCATTTGAGTAATGTGTTCCCTCAAGCACAAGGTTTCGACTGGTGAGCCAGATAGAACCTTTTCCCTGATTGGAATCTAAAAATGGTTCAAGATCGACTTCGAGGAAAAGTACACCTGTATATTTATAGGGACGCATTAACGATGATAATTTTTGTCTAAGGGGAATGGCAAGAAACAACTTGGCCTGATCAGACGGTTTTTTTTCAATGCTTTCAACGGGGACAACAAGTTTGTCGATTTTTAAAGTGCGCCGCTGTTGCGAGAGGACCTTGTGAGCATGCTCGCTAAATACCGAATTGTCCCAACGTAGGGTGTCAAACGGATATCCCTCTACGGTAAAGACGGAGCCATCGTTGATAAACGCAGATTTTACCATGTCGGTATTGTCGACTAAGTTAGTTAGCGCCTTAACCGCGTATTGAGTAAACAGTAAATCACTCGGTAAGGTAGATAAAATATGATCTTCACTTAATGGTGCAACTTGATAGATAAGCTCATTGACTTGCGCTTTAAAATCGCTGATAAGGCTTGCGCCAGTGCGTTTAACGTCTTCTTGCTCTAAGGTTGCTTTTTGTTGCATCAGGGAAAAGCCAACCATCGCAACCAGTACAACGAGGAAGAGAGAGAATAATGCTGTAATTTTTCTTTTTATTTCATCAACGATGCTGCGATTTGCTTTCATTCTGTCCCGACTTTGTGACGATAAATTGCATATATTGCGTCGTTTCTTCGACACTATACACACCACCTAGATAGCGTGTTAGTCCCTTTAACATGGCTTCCCAAATATAGGCCATAATAGGTTCATTCGGTTGTGGATAGGTTTCTTGCAAAGAGGCAATCAGTTGAGACAGTGCTTTGTCGCCGCGCTTTGTAAGTTCAGCTAAGCTGTCGCCGTTTGCTGGCAGCGCATTGAGCTCATCCCATAGTTTATCTTGTACCTTCTGGCTTTGCATAAAGTCAACAAGCAGCTTTAGATGCGGACCTTTTTTAGATTCTATGCCATTGGCAGGAAAAGCCAGTACATGAGACGATGCTAGAGACATCAGCTGATGATTACCCCACCTCGGTAAAGGCGCGATGGCTAGGTCGTCTTTAAGCTTGTCTTTAAGTTGACGATATGCCCAAATTCCATTCACAAAATAATCAAGCTTGCCGGTCTTAAAGCGATTCATTAAGCATTGGTATACACAGTCAGCGTCTATGATCCCGCTGTTGAGTAGTGATTGATAATTGGAAATTGCGAGGCGCATCGCTTTGGTGTCAAGCTGTGGCACGCCTGCCTGAATGAGATTAGGCTGAAGGGCGTTTGCAAAGGTCACAAACCAATACATTTCATAAAAATTCCAGCCGAGCGTAGGTTTGTCTGCTACCGCTTGCTGTGCGTAGGTTTGTAAGTCGGTAATAGGGTGTGGCGCAAGTGCACGGTTATAGTAGAGTACAAGATGGTTACCGTACATAATTGGTACGCCCTTAAGCTTACCATTGACCTTACTGTTCTCGATGACTTTTTGAGTGAGCTTTTTGCTTAACCAAGACTCTGGCACCTGAGAAAATTGCAGTTCTGACAATCCCATATAATCGCTTGGAATAATAACGGCATCCGGTAACTGCAGGGCATCAGCATACAACAATAACTCGCTTTTTAACTGATTGTTGTTAAAGGCAAGAATATTAACTTTAATACCCGTCTTTGCACTAAATTCTTCAAATAATGGCTGAAAATCAAAGTTTTCAAGTCCTACCGCGACATCTATCTCTGGCGGTTCACTTGCGCGTGCATTGACTGGGCTATAAATCAGAAGAAGTAACATGAACACCAAGCAAAGCATTTTACCCGGCATATCAGTACGCTTCCTTTATGGGCCTAAAAGGCTTGTTAATGTTGCTCGGCATGGGGCGGTTCTTACATAAAACTAATCGGATGTGCTTGTTATTGTAGACCAAATTTTTCTGTTTTAAATTATTTTCAGAATGACAAATTCAATTTACCAGGCAATTCAATTCTATTTCAGTCGTGAATAATTCACTAAAACACGATAAAATAACAGTCAAATAAGAATGATGAGTACGTCCTTGCTATGAAAAAAGGGTTTATGCTGGTCTGCGATGGCAGCAATGGCGCTGGAAAAACGACGGTTATTGCCGGATTGGAAGCGCATTTAAAACAACGCGGTATTGAAGTTGTGATGACTCGTGAACCTGGTGGAACAGAGATCTCAGAGAAGATCAGAGAAATCATTCTAGATCCCTCAACCCCCGAAATGACAGACATGACGGAGCTTATGTTGTTTGGGGCTGCGCGTGCTCAGCACGTTCGTGAAAAAATTATTCCAGCACTTGAGCAAGGCAAAGTCGTTATTTCTGATCGATTTGACGCTGCAACATTTAGTTTTCAACATTATGCAAGAGGACTAGATCTTGCCACCATCACAACCATTAATCAGCTTGCGCTTGGCGGTTTTCGTCCAGACATGAATTTGATTTTGGACTTGGATCCTGAAGAGGGCTTAAAGCGAGTTAAATCGCGAGGTGAGGGGTTAGATAGACTTGAGGATGAAAAGCAACAATTTTTGCAGCGCGCACGTGAGGGTTATCTCGTTCAAGCGAAAAATGACCCTGAACGATTCACTGTGATTGATGCCAGTCAAACTAAAGCACAAGTACTTGAGCAAAGTATTGAACTGCTTGATAGCTTGATAGCCAAACACCTTACAGTGGATGGCAATGAATAATTTGCTTCCAAGTTGGCACAGCGGCGCTTTTAGTTATCTTGCTCGGGCACAGCAAAATGGTCGTTTGCACCATGCTCAGCTGTTATCTGGTAAAAAAGGCGTAGGGAAATCTCTGCTTGCGGCGCACTTGGCAGATGCACTTTTATGCTCACATCCACAAAATCTCACTGCCTGTGGGCAATGTAAGCCGTGTAACTTGAACTTAGCTGGTAATCACCCAGATAGACTGAGTGTAGTACCTGAGGGAAAATCAATCGGGGTGGACGAAATTCGAGAGATTACGCATTTCTTGAACCATTCAGCGCAGCAAGGTGGCAATAAAGTCGCGTTGATTGAACACGCGCATTTGATGACCCATTCAGCCGCTAATGCGCTGTTAAAAACACTTGAAGAGCCAAATGCTAATCGTTATTTGGTCGTTACCAGCGATGATGACAGTAAATTACCAGCCACTATTTTGAGCCGTTGTAATAAAGTGTCGATTCACTCGCCCAATCAAGCAGAGGCTGCGCAGTGGCTGGCTGCTAAAAATGTCGCTTGTGATTTCCCTTGGTTTGATGAATTTTCTCTACAGCCATTTATTATCGAAGCGTGGCAACATGAAGGTGCACTTGATGATGTGACTGCGCTTTATCACGCGGCGAATCAATTAACAGTAGAGAGTGCGCAAACGGTTGAAAAGATTTTATTAAAGCACAGCGCAATGAGCGACGTATTCGCCCGTTTTTTGCTAAACCGTCTTAAAGGGACGATGACTCAAGGGAATGGTTTGAGCTTTAGCCAATATCAAGACTTAGTGAGCTTAGTACATCGGTTTATGTACGAACAGAAAAATGTGTTAGGGTTAAATCAAAACCTTAGCATTTCTAATTTACTTTTTGCCTTACAAAAACAGCTATAAAGAGGTGGTGCATGCAAGAGTTACTTGCGGATTTTGAAGATTTAGATGAGCTATATCGTTGTTATATGCCATTTCTGAAATCCGGTGGCATATTTATAAAGTCCAATGCCCATTTTGATATGGGGCAAGAATTAAAGCTCAGAGTCACCTTGCCTGACGCCCTAGAAGCGGACGAAGTTGAAGTTGTAGTTGCTTGGTTAACACCGCAGGGCGCGCAAAATTCTAATCCACCAGGGGTTGGCGTTGCGTTTGTTGACGCGCCAGCTCTGAACGATAAAATAAATAAGCTTCTGGGTGCGACTTTGCATTCAGATAAACCAACTTACACCATGTAGAGCCGGTATGATTGTAGACTCTCACTGTCATTTAGATAGACTCGATTTTGAAAAGTTAGGCCTAAGCCTTGAAGAAGTACTCAGCAACGCGAGACAAAAACAAGTAGAACACTTTTTATGCGTTAGCGTGACGCTAGACCAATTTCCATCCATGTTAGAAAAAATAGCCCATTTTGATGATGTTTCTGCATCTTGTGGGGTACATCCACTGGATCAAAAAGATAAATTGGATGTTGAAAGGCTAGTGCAACTGGCGAGTAATGATAAAGTCGTTGCTATTGGTGAAACTGGATTAGATTATTATTATTCAAAAGATACGCATCAGGTACAGCAAGAAAGCTTTGCCGGACACATAGATGTGGCTAATCAGCTACAAAAACCTCTGATTATTCATACTCGTGATGCAAAAGCGGACACAATAGACATTATGCGTGCTCACAATGCGCAAAATTGCGGTGGCGTGTTGCACTGTTTTACCGAAGATTGGCCGATGGCAAAGCAGGCACTAGACCTTGGTTTTTACATTTCAATCTCAGGTATTGTGACGTTTAAAAATGCGACCGCGCTTCAAGAAGTCGTTAAGCAAATCCCTATGGACCGATTGCTGATTGAAACCGACTCACCTTATCTTGCACCCGTACCGCATCGTGGCAAAACTAACCAGCCTGCGTATGTACAAGACGTTGCGTATTATATTGCTGACTTAAAAGGAATGAGCTACAAAGCGCTTGCAGAGCAAACCACGAATAACTTTTACTCTTTATTTAATTTGGTGAAACGCCAAGATGGTAGCACAACTTAATCAGCTACCTCAGGTGTTGATGGGCCCGCTGGTTCGCCGAGCTGAGCAGAATAAAATTTGTATTCAGATTGTTACTTGTGAAGCCGTGGACATCTCGGCTTCGCTATTGGCCCATCAAAGTCGATGTGAGGTTGAGACATTTCAGCTCGGTGCAGCCTGCTTTTTGCATTTTTTGATGATATGCAGCGAGAAGGCTCTGCCAACAGCGCAGCTGCTTGAGTATCAAGTGCTCATTAACGGCGCGGCGTATAAGTCAGATTACCTGCGTTACGGAGAAGAGCTTAGCTTTGCGATACCTGCTAAACTGAATCAAATATTACATGGCTCATGCCGTAATCCTCATCACCACGCAAAAGACAGTCTACATACTGCAGATCAGTGGCAAGAGCTGCAACGCGAGCTTGGTGAGTTAGGCGCTGACTTGTGTATTTTTTCTGGCGATCAGATCTATGCAGATGATGTTGCCGGCGCCATGTTGTTGGCTATTCATCAACTTATAGCAAGGCTAGGTTTGTTTAAAGAAACCAAATTGCCAATGCACCTACCTGCTGATCAACAAGCCCAGCTTTACCATCGTCACTTATATCTACCGAAGACGCCATGGCAGGAGCGCTCAAAGTTTTCACCGGGCTACTGGTTTCGAAAGGATGAACCGCACTTTTCTAGTGTTAAGGCCTTTAATCACCTAATTTTCTTCGAAGAGTTTGTCGCCTGTTACCTGTTAAACTTCTCTCATCTTGCTTGGCAGTTGGTTAACTTTGATGCGCTTCATTATGATGGTGGCAACGACAAAGTTAGGCGAATATTTGAGTCCGAACTTGACGCCCTCAAAGGCTTTGTTGAAACGTTGCCTAGCGCTGAGCGGTTGTGTGCGAACGTGCCCGTATTAATGATGTTTGACGACCATGATGTGACCGATGATTGGAACTTGACGGCTAAATGGGAACAGGCAATTGCAAACCATAAAGTGAGTCGCCGTATAATCAGTAATGGCATCATTAGCTATTGGCTGTTTCAAGGCATTGGCAATGACGCGTTTGAGTATAGCGGGGCGCTGACATCAGGTTTTAATTCAAGCCTGATTGACAACGAATGGCACTTTTCGGCGTTTGACAAACTAGTTCGTCGATTCACACACTGGCACTATTGTTTAGATACGTTTCCAAAAGTGGTGGTGCTAGATACTCGCACACATCGCTGGCGTAATGAACAGGATTTCAATGAACCAAGTGGTTTACTCGACTGGGAAATGTTGATGGAGCTGCAAGACACACTTATCGACCACAGTGCAGTATTGATGGTAAGCCCAGCGCCAGTATTTGGGGTAAAGGCAATCGAAACCATACAAGCTGTATTTAACACCTGTGGTGAGCCACTGATGGTGGATGTGGAAAATTGGATGGCACATGAAGGGGCTGCGAAAAAGCTCATTGAAATTTTTAAGCGTCCAGATACACCAAAAGAAACAATTATACTCTCCGGCGATGTACATTATTCATTTTGCTTTTCGGTTCAGGCACGTTTTGGTCGTCATGATAACCGCATTTGGCAGTTAACTGCATCAGGAATAAAAAATGAATTTCCAAAGCCGCTTATCAATATTTTAGATAAGATGGACACGATTTTGTATGCCAAATATAGTCCTCTGAATCTCTTTACGAAACGTTGGCAGCTATCTGTAAGTAAGCATCCTTCTTCACTAAAAAAACATGGCTATTTGGTGTCAGACTCTGCGATTAGCTTAGTAACGCTTGAAAACGGCTTGCTAGAAAAGTATGAGCTACTACACGGCACGGGGATCCACAGTCATTTTGAGTTATAAATCCTCGAAGGCTGAATACACCGTTTTTAGCTATTTGTAGCTTAGCTCGGTAGCGCATGTATGCTTGCATGATGCGCTAAACCCATCAAAAAACACATGCTCTTTTTCGCTTTTGCTATAGTTAATATAACGCGGGCTAACATCTCGACTATATGACTCTACTCAAGCGCATGTATTTGTTCGTTGTACCATACAGCACACTGAAATGGTTTTGTGTGGTGCCGCTATTGTTATTACCGAGCTTTCCTTGTGCTGCCAGTTTTCCCGAATTTAGCGATACGGCGCAGGTTATGCGACGCTATGACTATAATTCTGGCCTCAGTCAGGTCACGATAACTGCCATTACGCAAGATCAACTCGGGTACATTTGGGTTGGCACACAGTCAGGCCTAAATCGTTTTGATGGTCATGATTTTGTTCAATTTGAAGTAAAGCAGAACTCCAAACATCATCTCTCTGGCGGCTTTATTACCTCACTATGCCACAGTGGTAAATATATCTGGGTTGGAACAAGTACAGGGCTTAGCATTTACGATACTGAAGCGGGGACCTTTCGCTCTATCTTAGCGGCGCAGAATGAGGCGGTTAGCTCAGATAGAGTGAAAAAAGTGGCCTGTTATGGTGAATCAGTCACTGTATCAACAGAAGAAGGCGACGCTTACCGGGTTAACTACCAAACTTTAACGCCTGAAAAGCTCTATTTAACCGGTAAATTTGTTCGTGAAGTCCAAGAAACAAGGAATGCATTTGTTTACCTCAACGCAGATGGCCTAGTTAGTCAGCCTAAAGACAAAGTCGGAGCCAATGTTCTGTTGGAAGGTGAGTTTAAAACACTGTCGCTTTCCCACGGACGCATATTCGTGGTTGACGCGGATGATAAAATCATTAGTTTCGACACTCAGTTCAATAAAGTGCAATGGCAAAAGTCGGTCAGCGCGAAAGTAAACCTCAGCATTCATCAAATTAAAGTCAGAGCGAATGAAATACTCGTCGCGTCCAACACGGGTGTGTTTATTTTAGACCTGCAAGGTAATATCAAACGTCATTGGTATCGTCGCGCAGAGCAATATGACGGACTACAAGACAACAATGTTCTGAGTGTTCAACGAGATAGAAATGGTGATTTATGGATTGGTACGGAATCACAGGGGCTACACTTTTTTAGTCAACTGAGCGAATCGTTTGGTCACGTTGGTGAACAAAACTTTCCGCACGCGCCTTTGGGGCATCCAGATGTTAGGAATTTCGCATTAGACAGTAGTGAGCGTTTTTGGATAGGTACGTCATCCGGTTTATATATTTATCAAAAATCGAGCTTTATCGAAGCGCATCGAATTTTCCCGAGTTTATCTGCAATCAAAGGAAGCTTTATCACCCAAGTAAAGATTTATGATGACACCTTGTGGGTAACAACAAGGGGAGATGGCGTTGTTAGATACGCTTTAACACAAGGAGAATACATCCATTTGATGCCAGACTCTGATAATGGCCCAGAACTCAGTTTTAATGATGTCATTGAGTATCAATCTCAGATCTTAGTGAGTTCAAGGACGCTAGGTCTTATGAGGTACGACGAAGAGTCGAAAACCTTAGTGCAGTTTTTTGAAAATCGTTCAGATGCGCCTTCACACGTGTCGTCGTTTAAAGTGGTCGGACAGGACCTATGGTTTGGTTCTATTGGTGAGGGGTTGTTTAGGTTTAACAAAGGTCAGCTTCATAACCTCACCACACAGGATGGCTTAAAGTCGAATTTGGTCTTTATGATAGATGAAGATCCATGGCAACGTATCTGGGTTGCAAGTGAAGCGGGTATTAGTTTAGTTGATAAACAAATGAAAGTTGTCCGTACTATTGGTGAGCAAGAGGGACTAGGAAACCAAGCCGTGTGGGGTCTGGTTTACGATGACTACGAATACATGTGGCTTGGCACCAGTGGTGGGCTGTCGCGCGTCAATGTAATGGATTTTGCCATTGATAACTTTTTACCCATTGATGGAGTACAGGCACATGAGTTTAACTACAATGCCGCGTGGAAAGCCCCTGATGGCCGAATTTTTATGGGCGGAGCCAAAGGCTTTAATCAATTTTTTCCTCAGAATGTATCAATTTCAAATACCGCGCGACCTATTTTGGTTTCCACAATCGAATTACTAGGCGAGCCATTAAAGCCAAGTCTTGATGGGATCCTCACGGTCGCACCGGAGCTTGCGGGTTCATTGCGGCTACGTTATGACCAAAATATTATATCGCTACAATATTCAAGCTTAGATTTTGGTTCTGAGAAGCTGAACTTTTATTACCGTATTAAAGGATTAAGCGACAAATGGTTAAAACTTGCAAATGGAGCGCGGCAAATAAACTTACTCCAGCTTGAACCCGGCACCTATCGAGTAGAAACCTATACCGTAAATCGCTTTAATATGCAGTCGCCCGTTCATGAATTTAGTATTTATATCGCCGCGCCAATTTGGTGGAATGCCTACTCGAAAACTCTTTACACCTTAGTCATTGTGCTGATCATCGCTGCATTTGTTCGAGCGAGACAACGGCGCTATCAACAAGTAGTGCGGGATAATCAGAAAATGTCTGCGTTACAAGAGCGGTTGGAGTTGTCGTTGTGGGCGAGTGGTGACGAACTTTGGGACTGGCATGTTGAGTCGGGTAAAATTTATCGCTACAGCGTGAATCCAAGGATCGACTTTAGTGAACTCCAAGATAAACTTATTCTCAATGAGCTTGACCAGTTTGTACACCCAAAGGATTGTGTGTTACTTGAGGAGCGTCTGCAATCCTGTGTCGACGGACGAGAAGACGTGTATGAACTGTCTATTCGAGTCAAAGATCAACAAGGAGAGTGGATCTGGGTATTAGATAGAGGAAAGGTGGTGGCCCGAGATGACAATGGTAGAGCAACGCGGATAGCTGGGGCACTGAAAGATATTGCTGATTTGAAAGCACATCAACAAGCCTTGCAGTCGTTAAACGAGCAACTTGAGATAAAAGTCGCGATGCGCACCGATGAGCTATATAAAAAGAATCAGAAACTTGAGCAAGCAATGTTTGAGTTAAAGCAAACGCAAGAAGACTTGATTGAAAGTGAAAAAATGGCTTCTTTGGGTGTTGTGGTTGCGGGTGTTGCGCATGAAATCAACACCCCGTTAGGTATAGCTATCACCGCACTTTCGCATAATGAAGACTGTTTATCTGAGCTGGTAGAAAAGCTTGAGAATAAAACTCTTAAGCAAAAAGATTTGGTCACCTCCATCGATGCACAGCAAGAAGGCTATCTGCTGATCAGTCGCAATCTGCAAAGAGCAGAAAGCCTTATTAGTAACTTTAAGCAAGTCGCAGTCGATCAATCCAGTGAGACGGAGCGTGATATTAACCTGCTTGAATATATCAATGATGTATTCGATTCACTCAAACCATTGGCTAAAAATAAAGAAGTATATTTGTCTATAGATGGGAATGCTGGTGTAAATCTTTCCACCTATCCAGGCGCGGTTTATCAAATAATGGCAAACCTATTTAACAATTCCGTTATCCATGGCTTTGAGGGGAGTGCCTCTGGCACAGTCAGCGTGTTAGTTGAGGCGACAGATAGCCACTGGACTATTGTATACCGCGACAATGGTGTCGGCATGGACGAAGCAATGCAAAAGACCTTGTTTGAGCCATTTGTAACCACAAAACGTAATCAAGGCGGATGCGGATTAGGCATGCATATTGTTTATAATTTGGTAACGCAACTTTTAAAAGGGGAGATCCGCTGTAAAACGGCGAAATTACAAGGTGTCGAAATTACAATAAAAGTACCTTTCAAGAAAATAATGGCTGAAAATTAACTTAGGTGAATTACTGCAAGCTAACGGCCTGTGACAATGCTTCTTTTAGGAGTTTGTCATGTTCTTATTATCTCAAGTTTTGGTTACCGTTGCTGTTTTACTCGATCTCGCCTCATTTCAATTTATGAAACGCCAGCAGGTGTTATTGGCACTAAGCTTGTCGACTGCACTTACTGCAATTCACTTCTATCTACTTGATGCTATGGCTGGTGCTTTGCTTATGGCGGTTGCGAGCCTCAGATATCTGGTGTTTATCAAGTCGCAGTCAAAGCGCTTGCTTATCGGGTTTCTACTACTCAATACAGTGCCACCTTTAGTACATTTAAATGCAAGTTACGAACTTTATGCTGCTTTTGGTAGTGTCTTATTGACATTTGGCGCATTTATTCGCGAGCAGGTGGCATTTCGGTGTGTGGTGATGTTAGGTACAGTGTGCTGGCTGATACATAATTGCTATGTCGGCTCACCCATGGCGATTGTGCTAGAAAGTACTTTTTTGGTGAGTAATTTGATTGGGCTAGGGCGAATTTATATGAAACGTAAAACGAGTAAGTTGAAGGCTGAGTAAAACGCTCTGGCTAGCAGCCGAGTTGAAGTGGATCCAATTTTACTGGTATAGACACTAATAAAATTAGAAATATATAAAATAATTCATTGGGTTAGATGAGGCTCTACCTACTTTTCAAACCATTCGCATTGAGTACAAGTGGTATCGAAAACGCGCTGAAATAAAAAATTAATAAATAATCTTTATATAAATCATAATGTTAATATCTATTTGTGTAATAATTGCATAAATAATATTGTATACAATATATCTATTGTGTATTGTTTGTTCGTTACCAAAAAAACACTCAAATCAATGGGAACAAAAGGACAACAATATGTGTAATAACAAAAAAACAGCGCAAACACTGTGTAAATCACTCACAGCATCAGCACTTGCTTTAGCATTGGGGACTACTACTGCATTTGCTGCAGATGGCAATAGTACTGTGAAAGGGAGCATTGTTAATGGTCAAGGTCTTGAGTTATCGCAGGCTCAATTGACCTTTACACATAAAACTAAGGGGCTGAAGTTTGCTGTACAAACGAATGGCAAGGGCGAATACATTTTACGTAATCTGCCTGTTGGCCGTTACAGCGTGTCAATTAATAAAGCAGGATTTGAAACTGTTATTGAAGAGGATGTTGAGCTTAATATTGGACAGGCACTGATCTTAGACGCTCAACTATTACAACAAGGACAGGATATAGAACGGATAGCGGTGAGTGGTACGGCTATCCGACGTGTTGATATGGCCTCGTCAACGGCTGGCGTAACCTTTACAGACGCAGAGCTCAAAGTCATGCCAGTAAACACCGGCTTTGAAAGTATCGCGTTACTCGCACCGGGTACCGCTGAACCTGGTGGTAGTTCGTTTCGTGGTGCATCAAGCTTTGGCGGTTCTTCGTCAGCAGAAAATGGCTATTACTTTAATGGCCTAAATGTCACGAGTATTCAAACGGGTTTAGGCTCAATTCGCTTGCCTTGGGAAGCTATTTCGCAAACCCAAATTAAAACGGGGGGAATTAGCCCTGAATTTGGTGGTGCACTAGGGGGGGTAGTTAATGCAATCTCTAAATCTGGTGATAACGAATTTAACTTAGGGGCGGAAGTGAGGGTCGATCCTTCATCAAGCCATAGTTATCACGACTCTAATTATTTAGATAACGGCACCATCAATATAAATACTGAGCAAGATTATGACTCGTTCAAAGAACTGCAAATCTGGGCGAGTGGCGCACTCATTGAAGACAGCTTATTTTACTATGGCCTGTATGCGCCTCGACGAGAGGTTAATCGCTGGGCTGGACAAACGACCTTCAATGACAGAAGCCGAGATGAAGACCGCTGGTTTGCAAAACTAGATTGGTTCATCAATGAAGACCACTCAATCGGTTTTTCAGCCATGAATAACAAAAGAGAATGGACGAGACAAACCTATGCCTATGATTGGGAAAGCGATGCGATTGGTGATAAACAAGGTGTAGCGGCTCCAGGTGAAGATGGCGGTAAGGTTTACAGCATCAACTATAATGGCTACTTTTCAGACTTCTTCTCGGTGTCTGCGGTAGTTGGCCGAGTCACAGAAAATGTAGAAAACATTGTCGCATCGACCGTACCGGGAGTTTGGGATGAAAGAGAAGGGACGGTAACGTTATCAAGCCACACGGCAAGCGGTGTTTCTGAGCAAGAATTTATCCGTGACCAAGCGAGAATAGATTTTAATATCGATTTGGACTACCACTCCATTCTGTTCGGTGTCGATTATACCAAAGTGACAGTAGATTATTTTGAAGGTCAAAATGGTCTTGGTGATGCTGAAGGTTGGTGGACAATTAAAACCGCTGGTGAAGGGAGTATTTCCGGTGCTGCACTTGGTCAAGATTATATTGAACGCCGAGTGAGGACTCGGACGGTTGACTCAGAGGTTAACTCGCTTGCTTTCTACGTGAATGATTCTTGGCAAGTCACCGACCAACTCGTGTTAAATCTGGGCCTGCGTTATAGTCAGTTTGAAAACACCGTTACCGACGGCAGAGCATTTGTTGATATGGATAACCAACTTGCGCCTAGATTTCAAGCGATTTATGACCTAAATGGTGATGGCGAATCCAAAGTTTTCTTTACTTACGGACGATACTTTCAACCTGTGTCTGCCAACATGAACATCACTCAAGGCTCGGCTTCAGTAGAGTGGTTTGAGTATTTCGACCTAGATCAAGTAGACAGTGATGGTTATCCTATTTTATTGAGTGATGGTTCGCCAAGTCGAGGGGAAATGCTTCGAGATAGACGCTGGCGCCAACGCGGAATTACAGAGCCCGGTTTGATAGCTTCGTCCACCCTTAAGCCGATGTATTCTGATGAATTGACCTTAGGGTATCAGACCACCGTTTTTGACGATATGGCATTTGGAGTTAGGGCGATTTATCGAGATCTTGGACGCAGTGTTGAAGATACGGATGTCGGGCCTGTGCTTGCGAAGAAATTGGCCGAACTCGGTATCCAAGACAATGTCGGTCAGGGTTCTTACTATGTGCTAAATAACCCGGGTGAAGCGATCACCATGAGTTATGACTTTGATGGCGATGGCCAAGTCGATGAAGTGACACTTAGTGCAGAAGAGCTTGCCCTGCAACAAGCAGTGCGTAAATATCTGGCACTTGAATTTACCTTAGAAGGCAATATTACCGACAAGTTACGGATTAATTCTTCTTATACTTGGTCACATAGCTATGGTAATACAGAAGGTTTAGTGAAAACCGATAACGATCAGGCCGATCCAGGTTGGACAACTTCCTATGATTACGCGGATCTGATGGATCACGGCTATGGTAATTTGCCGAACGACCATCGCCATTCAATAAAAGTATCAGGTTCTTACGATATCACAGATGAGTTAACTCTGGGGCTGGTTGCAAGAACGTCATCAGGTCGCCCGACTAACTATTTCTCAAAACACCCTGTCGGTGTAGATAGCTGTGCGCCTGGTAACCCTTGGGATGCTTGCGTGAGTAAATATTACGGCCATGTTTCGCATTACGACGAAAATGGTAACCCAGCCCCTCGTGGCAGTGTAGGTAATCTTCCTTGGGCAACCACGGTAGACTTATCACTCAGTTACTCTACCGACATCATGGGACATGACTTGTTACTCAAGGGCACCATTTATAATTTACTAAACAGTGATAAAGCGCTTGGGATCAATGAACAGCGCTCTTTAGATGGTGCAAATGGCTTAATCGTTAATCCTGACTACGGCATAACAACGTTACGACAAACTGAGCGTTACGCGTCGTTGGTTGCAAGGTTTACATTCTAGTTTCCCTGGTGATAGCCAAGTCTGGGTGCTATGCACCTAGTTCTTGGTTTAAGCCAAGCCAAGTGTTTGGCTTATTTCATGTCACGGAGAGTATGATGACGTTAACAATAGATTTGGAGCAGATACTGAGTCACGCGAAAGTAATAGAGTCGGTTGACATGCATACCGCCGGAGAGCCTTTGCGGGTGATTGTCGGTGGCTTCCCTGAACCTCAAGGCAACACTATTTTAGATAAACGGCAATACTGCGTAGAAAATCTTGATCACTATCGCACCGCGCTGATGTATGAGCCTAGGGGTCATGCTGATATGTATGGTGCGCTTATCGTTGAAAAGCAGTTACCAGAAAGCGATTTTGGCGTGTTATTTCTTCATAATGAAGGGTACTCAACAATGTGTGGTCATGCGATTATTGCTTTAGCCACACTATTTTTACAGCAGAATCCTGCAAAGAAGCAGTTATTGATAGATACGCCTGCTGGGCTAATTACCGCATGGCTAAGAGACGGCCAAGCTGAATTTGCCAATGTACCAGCAGAGGTAGTGACACGTGATAAGCAAGTCAAGACATCTGAATTTGGTTTAATCTCAGTGGATATCGCATTTGGTGGTGCGTTTTATGCCTATATTGACGCTGATAAAATCGATTTAGCTCTTACGTCAGAAAATGCAGCTTACATTCAGCAGTTAGGTTTAACGCTTAAACAAGAAATTGCAACACAGATTAGCTTAGTGTGTGACGATGCGCGCCTTGCGTTTTTATATGGTGTGATTTTTTATTCCAATTCTCAAAAATCGGACTCCGCTCACAGTAAGCATGTGTGCATTTTTGCCGATGGCGAATTAGATCGCAGTCCAACAGGGACTGGGGTCAGTGGTCGAGCTGCAATTCTTGCCGCCAGAGATGAGCTCGCCGCAAACCAACGTATCTTTATTGAAGGTATATTAGGCTTGGGCTTAGATGTTTGTTATCAACTTAGTGATGATAGTAAGTCGTTGATCCCAATAGTTTCGGGCACGGCCTATATTACAGGCCGACACCAATTTATTTTAGACGACCACGATCCATTAGTAAGAGGATTTTTACTACGATGAATGTAGATTACGCAGCCAGACAGCAACGCTTAGTCAATAAATTACAACAACATCAAAGTGACGCTATCATTATTTATGGCTACGAGAATATTGTATATTTAACTGGCTTCACCGGTCATGCAGCAACATTGTTGATGTCTTCAAATGGGCGACACCGACTCATTACCGATTATCGTTACTTTGAGCGTGCTAGCAATGAAGCGGTGGGAGTCGAAGTCATTTTAAGAAATCGTGATAAAGAAACGTTACCTGATTGTATTTTTAGATTATTGGATGGGCCGCGACAGCTTGCATTTGAAGCGCATCAAATCAGTCACGCAGATTATGTCTCATTAAACATCAGCGCAAAAAATACCACGCTTGTTGCCGCGCCGCTTTGGGTGGAATCACTAAGGCAAGTTAAAGATAGTGATGAAATTAACTGTATTAAACGTGCCGCCGAGATAGCTGACGCTGCGCTTGCCCATACACTGCCTTTGTTAAAAGTAGGGATCACTGAGCGAGAAGCGGCAATTGAGCTTGAGTATCAGATGCAAAAGCTAGGCTCCGAAGGTCTCTCTTTTGACACAATCCTATTATTTGGTGCTCGTTCTTCCTTACCGCACGGAAACCCAGGACAGACAAAACTTAACCTAGGCGATTTGGTACTTATCGACTTTGGTGCGGTGATAAGCGGCTATCGCTCTGATATGACGCGAAGTTACGTGTTAGGGGAGCCGACGAAGCAACAACAATCCATTTATGACACGGTCCAATATGCGCAGCGAGCTGCGTTGGCGCTAATAAAAGCAGGCGTTAACTGCATAGATTTAAATAACGCATCACACGATGTGTTGAGTCATAGTGACTTTTCACAATACGCAGGTGAGGGACTTGGCCACGGGGTGGGGCTATTTCTACACGAGCAGCCGTTTATTAAACCTGGGGTCGATCACCAATTAGAAGCTGGCAATATCATAACCATAGAGCCGGGTATTTACATTCCAAATTATGGTGGTGTGCGCTTGGAAGAAGATGTACTGGTGACTGAAAGTGGTTTTGAATGCTTAACCCACGCGCCGCAAGTATTTCAGCTAACAAACTAAGGGATGATGATGCAAATTATTACTCGCCAAGAAGTCGCGGATAACCTCAACTACCCAAGCTTAATCCAAGCGCTTAAACAGGGTTTTGCGCAACCAGCAGGTACACCAACACGGCAAGTTTTTGAGCTAGATAATAGTCACAACAATCATGACGCTTTTGCTGTTTTACCTGCTTGGAATGCCGATGTGATTGGCGTAAAGGCGTTTACCTATTTCCCTGATAACAACCAGCACGATAAAGCCAGCCTTTACTCAAAAATCATGCTGTTTTCTAGGCAGTTCGGTGAGCCGCTCGCGCTTGTGGACGGCACCGAAGTAACATTGTGGAGAACCTCTGCTGTGTCAGCATTAGCCGCGGAGTATTTAGCACCTAAACATGCCAAACATTTGGTTTTCTTTGGCTCAGGCAATTTAGCTAGTTACATGATTAATGCTCATTTAAGTGTTAGAAATTATAGTAAAATTTCAATAATTGCACGTAATTCTGAAAAAGGACGCCTGTTGCTGGAGCTATTGTCCTCGCAGCATCAGGGAGTGGAATTTTCATTGTATCAGCAGGCAACCGCATCTGTTATTGCTTCGGCAGATGTGATCAGCTGTGCAACAGGCAGTCATACGCCTTTGTTCAATGGAGAGTGGTTGAGCGATGGTACGCATATAGATTGCATTGGCAATCACCATAAAGATTGTCGAGAAATTGATACCAAAACGGTAACTAAGAGCCGCGTTTTTGTAGATAGTCGCGCCAATGTATTGAACGAGGCGGGCGAATTGTTGTTACCGATCAGTGAAGGTCAATTTAGCCCCGAGAAGGTGGTTGCAGAGCTTAGCGAAATGACTAAAAATAACCTAGGTCGAAGTAACGAGAACGAAATTACTTTGTTTAAGTCTGTAGGAACGGCATTAAGTGATTTAATTGGAGCGAAATTAGTGTATGACTTGGTTCAAAAATAAAGAGCACGGTAAAGTGTACGAAGTAACCGCAGTAGTCAAAGCTGCTGATAAGCGCTTGGTGAATCCGCTTATTTGTCACGAATGTCACATGCTGGTCAGTTATCAAGGAGTTGGTGGCGAAACGAAAAGTGAAAAGCTGCTTTATGACGAGGTGTTTTACAAAGCGTTTCAAAACCACGATAGCTGTTACGTCATGGTGGATGAGAATGGTATTCGCCATTATTATCCAAGTGAATAAAGTGACTTATTCAATTAAGTGAACACAATTAAGTGAATAAGCGCTAATTTTTGACCTGACAGAGTACAAATATAGAATGCTATGAAAACTGACATTTCAGCTATTGGTCAGGTGCGGGCTGCGGTACTAACATGTTTTTGCCCCAAAGTGTGTTAGTACAGATGCTCTAAATGACTCAAATGAGCGATCAACAGTCGTTGAATATATATACAAATTCAATGCTAGGTTATATTTAAACTAAACCTATTATTCTCGCTAACTTATAAAAATGCGCCAAAAAAAGTCTTTGGCGCATTTTTCTTAACGTTGTGCATTTCGCAAAATTTGTTTTTTACTCAAAGTAGATTTAACCATTTTTGTGAAATCTTTACCATGCTGACGCTCTGCACTTTTATTTCGAACATTTCTTCTTCTTTCTAAGAAAGCTTGCTCTTGTTTTAAGTGCAGGTAACTATCATATCGTTCGGCTGTTATATTTCCATATTCTAGTTCCTGTTGAACTGCGCAGCCCGGCTCACCTTCATGTGAACAATCTCGAAAATGACACAAATTAGATGCACTTTGAATTTCACCAAAAACGGCTTCAATATCTTCTGATTCAGCCCAAGCTTGCACCTCTTTGATACCTGAAGAATCAACAATATACCCGCCGTTTTCTAATTCAAACAGATAACATGCAGAAGTGGTATGTCGACCTCTTTTATCTTTATCTCTGCCGGAATTAGTTTTCTGTATACTATTTTTGAGAATAGTATTTGTGAGCGTTGATTTACCTACACCTGATGGGCCGATAAACATTCCAACTGCTCCATTTACCAAATATGACACAACTTCTTCGATGCCTGTTTTATCTTCCGCGCTGCAAATAATGATATTGATATCGAGCGCAACAGTTTCTAACTGTCGTTTAATTAAACTTGCCATGTCATTTAAATCGCACTTATTCAAAATGACGATAGGAGTAGCGCCGCTATTCCAAGCAATTGTTAGCAGTCGTTCAAGTAATCGGTCAGAATAGTGCCGCTCACGATCAAGACCCAATACGATAAACACATAATCAACATTGGCTGCGATTGCCTGTTGTTCGGTAGTGTTACCAGTGAATTTTCGGCTAACAAGGCTGTATCTTTTCTCAATGCCGTTAATTAAATAATGAGAGTGTTCATTTGCAACATTCACCCAATCTCCGACACATGGGAGAGACTCTTTACTTTTAATAGTATGTAAAAAACTTCCTTTTAATATTGCAGATTTAATCCCGCTTTCGGTTTGAATTTTATAACTATCGTAATGCTTTTCAATAACTCTGTACTTGCTATGTGTGTTCATTGTTACTACCGCTTTCTATACTAAGTTGCTTTAATCTTGTTAAGACCATTTTTGATGGGAATGGTAATGACATAATTGGTTCCGCAGCTATCGTGAGAAGCAACAATTCGTTATCGTCCGCAGCTACTCTGTTGGTTCTGATAGTCTTACATTTTGAACATTTATGAATTAATGACCATTCTTGATTTTTCTGAACATGAATGCCTATTGGCTGCATAATTCCGCGACAGCTTGATCGGCGATCCCCAGCTTTGATGTCCATATGCACACTACATAAACAATATGGGCAATGGTTTCTATGCTGACCACCATAAATAATTGGCGAAACCCCTTGACCACATGATGCACAAATAAATGATTCTTGTGGATTTTGTCGAATGGTATTATTTCTCGTCATAATGCTTAACCTCTTTTAAAGTGATGGCTCTCCTTTAACCATAATATATATTGACTGACCGTACAGTCAGTTTCTTATGTAAAAATTTTTGATAAGTAATGTTTGTAAAAGGCCTTTTTTATTTGGCCATTTTTACGTACTTCTCAATAAACACTTGTTTTACTGTTGGCAACTCAAAATCTTCGCCAAGAAACAAGTAGTTCAATGCAATACCGTCAATTTCAGCAACAAATAGTTTACTTAAAATACTGCTTGATTCATAACCTAAAAAGTCAAAGATTTCCTTAACTTCGGTTTGTAAAATTGTCGCTCTCTCTTCAATTAAATCTTGAAGTAATCTTCTTGTTGAAGGTTGAAACATTACATTAAAATTTAACTGATATATGTATTTATGCTCATCAACCGACATTGCCGAAAAAATAGACTCAATAAAAGCAATTAACCTTTTCACTGGGTCTGTTTCCTGTTTGTATGCTTTACTAGAATTACCGATGATTTCAGTTATTCTTGCAAATATCTCTCTTAACAGTTCGTCTTTAGTTTTAAAGTGGTGAAACACTAAACCCTTAGAAGTTTCAGCTTTTGCACAGATTGTCGAAATAGACGTTTTCTCAAAACCGTATTCAGCAAAAAGTTCTATTGCAGTTTCTAAAATTTGTTCGCGTTTATCCACATTATAACCCTTAACAATCATACTGACCGACTGGTCAGTATGGGGGATTTTATAAGATAATCACTTATTGTCAACTGGTTCTTTTGTGAACCCATAAATCAATGGGGCAGAGGCGTTGATTTGCCCCTTCACCAGCGACAGCTTCTGGCACGCAAGAGACCTATAGAGTATTTAACCTAACATGCTTTTGTCCAAAAATAAGTTCATTTGACCGCCCGCTATTCGCTCTTTTCGGCCATTAATCAGTTACGAACGGTCAGATTCGGTTGAACAACAAAACAAATGAACAAAACAAATGGAACAAAACAAATGGAACAAAACAAATGGAACAAAACAAATGGAACAAAACAAATGACACCCATCACTATTAATATCCAAGCTGAGGAAAACAACAAAACAAATGACACCCATCACTATTAATATCCAAGCTGAGGAAGGAGAAAAACAAGAAAAACAAGTGACACCCATCACCAAGAAAAACAAGTGACACCCATCACAATTAGCATCCGAGCTGAGAAAGTGAAGTAAAAAAGTATAAAAATACTTCAATCACTTCGGTCAAAAACGTTTATCGATTGGTTGTTTTTTTAGCACTCAAGCGTATCTCTACACTAAAACCGGGTTATCACACACGACAAAGCGCTGTAAATACAGCAGTAAGAAACTCTAGAATTGAGAATGTGGGTTTTGCTATGCTAACAAGCGCTCGCAGTTTGTTAGGTTTGTCCGCCGTCGTTTTTGCAGTGTTTCGCAGTAAGCGGTTATTGTTCGCTCTCGGCCAACCGCACCGTGAAATACCCGAGAAAATTGCGTAGTAAGTTTTATCCAGTTCTCAGGCTCTATATTTAATCGAGTAAGAATGGGTTGAGACTCACAGATATAGCCTCGCTTGTCGGCTCTAATACACTGGCCCGTGAGCTCAACCAATTCAATATAGGATTTGAGCTCGAAAGGCAGTCCTTTAGGCATATGTTGTCGTGGGCTGCCAGCAAAGCGTAGTAGGCTTTTTGGTTGTTTGCCCTGTTTAGCGTAGTCGATGCGTTTTTTGATGCTGGTGTAGTCTGAGGTTTCAGGCGTTGCGGCAATTTTGGCTCTAATTGGGTTTAGGTCTACGTAAGCGAGACAAGCAGCCAATGCTGCCTCGTCTAGTAATGCTTGGGACTTAAACCGTCCTTCCCAAAACCGACCTGTACAATTATCTTCTTTATTTGCTCGGCGGGCGATGTCTTCGTTAAGCACTCGCATAAACCAGCTAATATCTGCGAGCCTTTCTCTGTACTCATCAACCAGCTCATCTAGCATCAATTGCTCCGACTCATTGAGTGGCTCACCTTCAGTAAATTTACGGCTTATCTAATTACCTTTAAACAACTTGTGCCATCGTATCACAACTGCTTTATCCGACAGACGCTTAGCCTTTTTATCATCAACATATAAAACAATGTGAGTGTGATTACTCATCACGGCATAAGCACAGACATCAATACAAAACACAGACCCCAACATCAATAGCTCTTCTTCAACCCAATCCCGGCGGTGTTCGTATGATTTGCCAGTAAATTTATCTTCACCGCACAAAAATGCACGCCTTACGCAACGGGAGATACAGTGGTAGTATTTGGTGTCGGTTAAACTGATTTGTCTTTTACGGGCAGTTGCCATAGTTTGATTTCCTCAATCCTTTGAGTGCATAATTAAAGCGTAGGCGGTATCTTAGGAAGGTGCAAATTAGTGGTGGGTGTCAGCGATTTGTTCCTTGATGGAAAGCGAATAACCATTTTAATTGAACAAGGTAAAGGAGATAAGTCACGCTATGTAGTGGCCTCCGATAGCGTACTCAACCAATTACGCAGTTACTGGAAAATGTATCACCCAACAAAGTGGATGTTTTACTCACGATGGTTAATGGATAAACCCATATCAGCATCAAGCTTTAGGAGACCATTACGTGAGCATGCACAACATTGCGGTTTAACTCACTGTAATCCACATGCATTACGCCATGCTTATGCAACACATCAACTTGAATCAGGCATGCCGTTGCACCAACTTCAACATCAGCTTGGACACAATGATATTAAAACCACGCAAAGCTACTTACATTGGTTACCCGAATTGGGATATGGCGGTGTTGATTTACTCGCAAGTTGGGTTAAACCATGAGCACTTTACATCTCGCGGATATTTTAAATTCGAGCCTTGGGCATTATCGGCAACATCATATAATGAGCTATCAGCAGCTACGCGTCTGTCAGCACCTTGGGTGTAGCTGCCGAGACCGTCACTGTCCACGGTGTCAAGGAATGGCAACGGCAAGGTGGATACAAAAGCAGCAAGAAAACTTATTACCATGCCGCTATTTCCACCTTGTTTTTACGCTTCCTCATGAGCTTAATGTCATTGCTCATTATAATCCAAGTGTGTTGTACCAGTGTTTATTCAAGGCTGCATGGCAAACCTTGAGTAAATTTGCCAATCGAAAAGGGCATGGTCAATTAGGAATGACTAGCGTCTTGCATACTTGGGGGCAAAATTTAAGTCAGCATATTCATTTACACTGTTTAATCCCTGCAGGTACGCTAGATAAGGTTCAATGGAATGAGATAGAAAAAGGCTATTTATATCCCGTTAAAGCGTTATCAACGGTCTTTAAAGGAAAAATGCTAGCGGCGCTTAATGAGTGTAATACTTCATTGGTGAAGATAAACACGCCAGCAAAATGGTGCGTGTATAGCAAAGCCTGTTTAACATACAGTGAAAAGCTAGTCAGCTACCTTGCACGGTATACCCGAAAAGGCGTAATGTCTGAATCACGTTTAGTATCAGCGAATGTACAGTCGGTGAGCTTCAAATACCGAGTTTACGCAGATGATAATCGTGATAAAGTGATGACACTGAGTAATGACGAATTCTTACGGCGCTATTTGTAGCATGTACTACCGAAAGGATTCATGTGTATTCGGCATTACGGTTTTTTAGCCAATGCATGTCGCAGGTGAAAGTTAGCGCTGATAAGGTCGCAGGCGTCATGCACATGCAGAGCAAAAAGAGGCCAAAGACAGGAGAAAACGTGACATTGATAACGAATTGGCCTTGTCAGCATTGTAAGGTAGGTATCTTGCGGCTAATTGGCGTATTCAAGTTAGATGCAACACCGACCAAAGTAGACCGAACGAGTTAGCAGCTTGATAGCTGCTCAAAATCAATTAGTTAACCTGCTTAATTGCTCAGGCTAGCGGCCTCTATACGCTAAAAAAATATAATTGCTTATTAAGGTAAATTTAGGTGTAATGAATACATAATGAGCGCTGAGCAATGCAGGGAAAGCTTACATAACACTAGCTAAACTGAATACACTAGCTAGGAAAGTGAGAGCCTCCAAAAAGCAAATTCCCTTAGCATAAATAACACCAACTCTGAGACATCGAGCGGGTAGCAGCTCAGTCCAACAAGCGATTATGCAACACAAACTGCGTGTCGCATAAATACTAAAGTGTTAGGTTCTAAGAGGTAGCGATGAGGCATCTACTATTAACTCTCACATTGCTCTATGCATCAACAGCCTGCTCAACGGTGCAAATAAGTGAGATTTTCAAGTTTGAAGGTGAAAAATTCAGCCTTGAGGTTATGCCAGAAGGCAAAAGCCCTTTAGAAAGTCTTTATACCTTCGATGAGATACTATCTAAGCTCAATCTTGAAGGCGGGTGTTCAGCTAATTGGCGAGGATACCAAGGGACTTGGGAGGTTATTGACGACGAGCTTTACCTAGTATCTTTAGTAAAAGGGGCTTGCTCAGATAACCCACCTTTAGTTGATCCTTCATCATTCTTTGAAACTGGAACCTATCCAATTAAGGCCAAATGGTTCTCTGAAGAAATAAAAATACGCCTATCTGAAGATGAGTACATTGATTGCGAATCCTCTAAAAGCAATGAGCATATGATTGGTTATAGGTACGATGCAACAATCTACAAATTTGATTCTGGAAACCTTACAAAGAAGTACAACGATACAGTCGAGGTCATATTTGACCACGAAATTGGAAAATGCCTGAATCAACAAGATTGACGAACCTAACAATCGCATTAAAGCCGACCCATTACACGCTTGCTGGGTCGGCGCAAGGCCTCAAAAGACTAGCAAGGAAAAACAAATGAAAGGAAAAACAAATGACACCCATCACAATTAGCATCCAAGCTGAGGAAGTGAAGTAAAAAAGTATAAAAATACTTCAACCACTTTGGTCAAAAACGTTTATAGATAGGCTAATTTTTAGCGCTCAGGCGTATCTATTCAACAAAACAGGTTATCGCGCACGACAACGCGATTCCGCTTCGCTTCATAAGTTTAGCCAACAATTACTCACCGCTTAGAGCGGCGTTAAATTCAAAAGAGGGATCGAGTGAATATCTATTTTTCAGACTATTTTGGGGTGACCAAAGAAGAGCTTGATGCTTATGGTGCATTCAATGTATCGCTCATTAATGACCTCCCAGTCTTTATCGATCCATTTCTGCTATTTGGAAGTGAGAAGGATGAGTATCAAAACCTTCATCAGGAAATAATTAAGTACATTACCTTTCTTAGGGAAATGTCAGATAAAGGTGTTATTTCCAAGGGGCTGATAAAGTACTGGTTCCTCTTCCCAGAAGTAAAGCAAAATTGGCTTGGCTATAGCAAAGTAGGGAATGGTGGATCGGGATTGGGCGCGAAGTTCGCTAGCGCACTAAATGAAAATTTAAGTTCAATTTTCAATGATTTTGGTAATGAACAGATAACGAAAAGTAGCCATCTCGAAAAGCTTTGTTTGATCAAGGACGGAGTCGGAAAAGACTCTATCAGTGACTTCACAACGAATTTGATAAAAGGATACCTTTGCGAATACACCCAGAGCTTTGCAAAGGAGCATTTAGACAGGTCGAGGTGTAAAGAGGTCAGTGTTAAACATGCAAAGTTTGACTATCAAACTCGAAGATGGGTATCAAAAAGATACAGCTTGCCATATATAGACGGTGATTTCGTTTTACTCACTCCAAAAGATATTCTTACGAAGGACGAGGCCTGGATTAATAAGCATGACATCATTGGTGATTTTGATGAAATAGCTGAATCTATCCCAAATATTGAACTGCGGGCTCAAATTAATGAATATCTTTTAAGGCAGATACCAGAGCGCGCAAATCAAAGAGAAATAAATCAGGCAATATCTAGAACACTTCTGAAATTCCCTGTTCTGATTGATCACTACATTAGATACAAAGAAGACCATGGAGATGAAGCCGTTGCTCTAAGCGAACAAAAAGTAAAAGAAACTGAAGCTGTATTTATACGGCAGGTCACCAATTTAGTTGAAGTGCTTCGAGCACAGAAAGTTTTCTACGCCCAAAAGGGTGATACTTTCGACGAGGCCTACAATAGAGTTATGTTTCTAAAGCAGGTTATTGAAAATAACGATGGGTATCGTCTGTTCTATGTAAAAGGAGAGCCGGTAAAGCGAGAATCTGATCTGCAACTAATTTTTCGCCTCACTTGGTACGCTGCAGAAGACGATGTAAATGCTGAGGTCAATAATGGTCGCGGCCCCGTAGATTACAAAATATCCAGAGGCTCAAAAGACAGCACGCTCGTTGAGTTTAAGCTAGCTAGTAATAGTAAGCTCAAACAGAATCTTGCAAAGCAAGTAGAGGTATACGAAGCTGCCAATCAGACCAAAAAGTCAATAAAAGTTATTCTCTTTTTTACTGATTTAGAATTAGAGAAGATTTTGAAGGCGCTTAAAGAGTTGGAGTTAAATCAAGGCAAGGAATTAATTTTAATCGATGCTAGAGCTACAAATAAGCCTTCTGGCTCCAATGCAAAATAGGCGACTTCATTGAATTCTTTATGTGTATCAAGTCCGATAAAAAGTATGTTATGTTTGTTCATGCTAGCCTCAGCTGTTTAGTTATTTGACAAACTAATTATGGCTCTGGCTTTGTATTAAGCTAACCCACGAAAAAAGCGGAGGCTAGCACCGTGTGGGAGTCACTATGTCTAGGTGTGCAATGAAGCGTGTAGTGCTGTTTGTCGTTTCGATACCATTTCTATTCTTCGGTTTGCTACTAGCATCGTTGGATTTCAATAATTTAGTGTTAGAAGCTAAAACAACTGCGAATGATACAAGATTACAAGTTCAGCGAACGAAAATAAGAGCAGCAGAAATCAATGATTACATCAGCGAGTTTTACGAATTACCTACTAACAAACTATTAGCTTGTGATTGGCAACCATGCCCCCAACACTTTTTTTGGTTATGGAATTTGACATCGCTAGAGAAGGGACATTATAAACTTAGCTATTTAAAAATGAGCAACCGATTTGGCCCATTTTATTATAATACAGTTGTATATGATTCAGTGAGTCAAACAACCAATCACGATTGGCTCCAAAACAAAAGAAATGTGTATTTTCTGGCGATTTTTAGATTGGCTATAGACTTGATAATTATGTTTTTCCCTATTGTCTCCTATATTTTGTACAGCAGGGTAAAGCACACCTAACAATCGCATAAACTCGATGGG
Source organism: Pseudoalteromonas piscicida (assembly GCF_000238315.3). Taxonomy (NCBI): domain Bacteria; kingdom Pseudomonadati; phylum Pseudomonadota; class Gammaproteobacteria; order Alteromonadales; family Pseudoalteromonadaceae; genus Pseudoalteromonas; species Pseudoalteromonas piscicida. Next base: position 1,267,045 of record NZ_CP011924.1, on the reverse strand, counting down.
ACAAAAGACGTAGGCTCCCTTCGCTTCGCTTGGATTATAGCCTACGTATTTTTGCCCGCTATAAACAGCCAGATTGTGTATGAGCCTGCATCAGATCACTTCGTCGACGTACTCAAGTATTAAGCCAAGTTAATGTAGTAGAGGCCGTAGCCCACGATAAATGCAGGCACTGCAGAGTAGATGGTGGCATATAGCGCCGCCCTTGGTGCCAGTGCTATCGCTGGAAATAACGCATCGCCATCGTTAGCAACGGCATTGGCTGCAAGGGCACTAAATGGCACGACACCTTGCAGGTAAAGCGTTGTAACAACAATTTGGGGGCCACAGCCTGGTAATAATCCGACAAGAATGGCCACCAGTGGTGCATACAGCGCATAGTCTTTAAACCAAACCGCGAGATCAAGCCCTAAATACGCAGTAGATAGCTCGTAAAGCAAAAAGCTTGCAACGACCCAAGCGGTCACAAAGTGCGTGTCCTGCAGCACTCTGGTGAGCTTTGAAGGTGGGTCGCATTCACCTTCTTCACAGGTGATATCTTTATAGCTGACGCCTTTTGAATTAAGTGCCCACACGCAAACAGCAAAAAGACATAATGCTGCACCAAGGCAAGCAATTTCTGTATCAAAAGGTGCTAAATCGACGTTAAAAGCAATCGCGAGTGCAATTGCAAGGCTAGGTAGTAAGCACAGCTTCCACACCTTACGGCTTAGACTAAACGCACGGCTCGCGTGTAAGGTTTCTTCTTCGACCTCATTGATGGTCTGCGGGACACAAAAATCGGGTTTATGAATTAAGTGCACACATAGCCCACTCACGATACCTACACCAACGCCCATCGCGATGATAGTGAGGCCTGTCAGGGGCTCTTTGGCGAGTAGCAAAAACGCTGCATCTCCCATCGTCGCAGTAAGCACAGCGACAACTGAAGCAAAGCTTGCTTGTTTTTTGGTAAATTGGGTGACCACGATAATCGCACCACCACAGCCGGGCAGTGCGCCCAATATTGACGCCATGGCTATTTCGAGAATAGGGGATTTGGTACTCAGATAACTGAGATTAAGCTGTGGAATTCTGTCAACAAGAAAGTAGTACACGAGCAGGGTAGCAGCAACAAAGACGCTGACTTGAAAGAATGCATCACTCAGCGCGCTGACCACAATTGGCCTCGCCGTTTCAAATGCTAAAAGTACAATAATAACGAGGGGTAAAATCAACCGCTTGTTGAACAATAAACTCACCTTAGCGCCATGTGCTGGTTGAGAGTATCGAAGTAGAGATGAAAACATAAAGTGCAACCCGTGTATTGTCTAAGTTGCACTTTAATTTCATTTTAAATGAAAATCAATATCATTTGCGTTATTTTCTTTGGAACTCTGCGGTTGCTTTCCATTTTGGCCAAGCGTCTTGCTCAGAGACATCATAGCCAACTTTAAAGAACAGCTGTAGATCCTGGATTGCTCCGCTTAAATCCCACTCTTCACGGTAGCGATCGCAAGGCTGATGATAACAACCGCGCAATACTAAGCCCATACGTTTACGGTAGGTTTCAGTCTCTTCGTCACGTGCTTCGGTTCCACCACCGGCGTACATTGCAGGCACACCCATGTTCGCAAATGCGAAGTGATCAGAGCGATAGTAACCACCTGCGGCAGGACGTGGATCCCCTGAAACGACGCGGTCTTGCGCTTTTGCTGCGGTTTCTAGCATTTCATCAAGTTCCGATTTACCAATACCAACTACGCTGATGTCTTTTACTTTACCCAATAAATTTAGGCTATCCATATTGATGTTAGCAACGGTTTTCTCTGCTGGAATAACAGGGTTTGCAGCATAAAATTTTGAGCCTAATAGACCTTGCTCTTCAGCCGTCACAGCCAAAAACGTAATTGAACGGCTAGGGCGAGTAGGCAGTTTAGTAAAGGCTTCAGCTACCTCAATCATACCGCCTGTACCGCTAGCATTATCATGTGCGCCGTTATAGATCTGATCGCCTTTACGGTTTGGATCGGTACCTAAATGATCCCAGTGTGCTGAGTAGATGATGTGCTCGTCAGACTTTTTGCTACCTGGTAGGGTGGCGATAAAGTTATACGAAGTTGATTTTTTGATGGTGTTTTTGACAGTAACTGACGCGCTTAGGTTGCCCATATCAACGTGGTATGCGCCTTCAGCAGCTTTTTTCTTTGCGGTGTCAAAATCAAGTCCAGCCTTTTGAAACAGCTCTTTAGCAACGTCTACTGTTACCCAGCCTTCAACCGCAACGCGGTCCATATTGTTATTTTCTTTTTGGAAGCCAAACTGTGGGCCACTCCAAGAGTTTTCTACTACGCTCCAAGGATAAGAAGCTGGCGCTGTTTCATGAATAATGATCGCACCTGCTGCGCCTTGGCGTGAAGCTTCTTCGTATTTATACGTCCAACGACCATAATAGGTCATAGCTTCACCGGTAAATTTACCCGAGTCAGGATTAGCAAAGCCAGGATCGTTTACTAGCATCACCACTGTCTTGCCTTTCACGTCTAGGCCTTCGTAATCATTCCAGTCGTACTCTGGAGCATTTACGCCATAGCCAACAAAAACCAGCTCTGAATCTTTGATTGATTCGAGTTCACTGATACGGGCTGAGCCCATCACCATGTCTTTTTTATATTCGTAGTTTTTGCCACCGATTGTTAACGTCATATTAGGATCGGCTTCAAGCGAAACAAGCGGCACTTCTTGTAGGAAGCTGTTGCCATTTCCTGGCTGATAGCCAAGCGCTTTAAAATGTTTGGTTAAATAGGCAAGCGTTAGCTCTTCACCTTTTGTTGACGGAGCACGGCCGCCAAATTCGTCAGAGGCAAGGGTTTTAATATGGGCTCTGAGTTGAGCATCGTTAATACTATTATATGCAGTATCGATGTCTTGGGGGCTATTGCTAGTGCTAACACAGCCCGCCAGCATCGCCATAGATAAAGCGCTGAGCGTCAGTTTAAGTTTCATAATTGCCTTTCTTTTACTTGTTAGGAACCCATAAGTAGTAACATAAAATGCGTAAAAGTTCGAGCGGGACAAGACGGCTAGAGGAGATAGAAATTAATGAAACAACCGTTGTGGAACAGATCATTGCATTGTTTTTAATCGCTATCCTCATTTTAGCGTGTGACGTAGCCTGTTACGCTCATTTACAATTGGCTTTTGCCAAGTATCAGGTGCTTCAGTAAAATAGTCGGCTAATTGCATGATAAGTATCTCAATCAAATGAAAAAGTTTACAGCGCCTGAGGCGTGGCAGGTTGCATGTTTACATGCTGAGCCGTTTTCCCATTTAAATCAGCTTTTTGACTTAAAAAGCCAGCAAGATTGGCCAAGCCCCGAGTGGTTGTCTTCGCACGTAAACAGCATTAGCTTGCAACAGTATGATACCCGCTTTGTGGCCGATGAAACGATAGACTTTGGCGATAAATACTATGAAGAGATTATCTTTGAAACCCATCAGGTACCGACGCGTAGTCAAAATTGGCACGACTTATTTGGCGCGTTGATTTGGTGTTTATTCCCAAAAACAAAAGCTTTGTTAAATGCCCTACATATCGAAGAAATAGCACAGTTTGGTTTAAAGCAGCGGAGTAAAAAGCGCAATGCGTTAACACTCTTTGATGAGTGTGGTTTGGTGTTGGCAATCGATGATGATAAGTGGCGTGATGCCCTTAAATCACACCAATGGCAGAATGTATTTTACGATAATCGCTCAGAATGGCAGCAAAACCTAAAGCCTTTTGTATTTGGCCATGCAAACTACGAGATGCTAACCAATCCCTTTATTGGGCTAACGGGAAAACTGGTGTGTATCAATGTTGACGCTGCATTTTGGCAACTTTCATTAAGCGAACAATATCGTTGGTTAGATGATAAATTGGTCGCACTGATCAATGATGGGCTGCTTGAAGACAATACCAAAATGTCACCCATTCCGCTGCTTGGGATCCCAAACTGGCATGAGCCACAAGATTTAGAATTTTATCAAAATACGGACTATTTCAGGCCGAAAAGAAGGAAGTAGCATGATAGCTATCAATGGATTAAAAAAGCGCTTCGCCCTGACTCGCGAACATAAAAAGAAAAAGAGTCAAACGGATCCTCGCGAGCGTGAGGGTTTTTTTCATAGTGTAGAAGAGGTCAATCTACACTGTGGGCAAGGTGAAGTACTCGGATTGCTCGGCCCCAATGGGGCGGGAAAAACCACCACTTTGCGTATGCTATCAACTGCGCTGACGCCGGATGCTGGAACTATCTTAGTGGATGGTCAGGATATTGTGAAAAAGCCTGTTGTTGCACGCAAAGCCATCGGTTTTCTATCAGGATCAACAGGGTTATATGGACGTCTTACTGCCAAAGAAAATGTTGAATACTTTGCACGACTTCATGGTTTAAAAGGCAAAGCATTAAAAGCGAAATGTGATGAGCTGTTTCAGCGCTTAGAGATGGAGACCTTTTTAGATAAAAGGGCTGAACACCTATCGACCGGTATGAAACAAAAGACCAATATTGCACGGGCGGTGGTACATAGCCCTAAAGTCGTGGTACTAGATGAGCCTACGACTGGCCTTGATATTATGACCACACAAACGGTTATCTCTTTTATTCGCGACCTCAAAGCGCGTGGTACACCCGTTATATTTTCTACCCATCACTTAGATGAAGTTGCATTATTGTGCGATAGGGTGTCTGTTATCGATAAAGGGATCACCTGTTTTGATGGCAGCTTGGCTGAGTTTAAAGCAAAGGGGCAAAGTGAAGAGCTAAATCAGGCATTTTTGAATTTGTTAACGGGAGCACGGCATGTTTGAGGTATTTTTAAAAGAAATTAGAGAGCTGCTGCGCGACCGCAAAACACTGTTTTTTGTGATTGCACTGCCAATGTTAGTATTTCCTGTGATTATGGCTTTAGTCGGCTTTATGGCTTCACAGGCCGCCATGGAAGCGAAGCAAGAAGTTCATACGTATTACATCGCAAATGAAGCCTATGCTGAAAAGTTCTCAGAGCAGGTTTTTTATCATAAAAGTTTTAAGAAATATGCAGGTGAGCTCAAGCTTGATAGCGTCGAAGCATTGAGTGATGCGGTACGAAGTGGCGTGATCGATGTTGGGGTTTTTATTCCATCCGATCCGGTTGAAAATCTGGAGTCTGGCGTAAAAAGTGAATGGAAAATCGTGTTTAACGATGCTCAATCTATCAACTTTATATACGACCGATTATCTAAACTTGCTAAGAAGTTTTCTGATGAACTCAGAGCGGCGAAGTTAACCTCACTAGGATTGTCGCAAGCGGAGCAAGCGGCAGTGCTGCAACCTATATCGATTACTAAAGTGGATACCGCTGACAAACGCGAGAATTTAGGCGAGAAGTTAGGTGCATTTATCCCTTATATGTTGATTCCGCTGGTATTGATGGGGGCAAGCTATCCAGCTATTGATTTAGGCGCTGGAGAGAAAGAGCGTGGCACTTTAGAGACGCTGTTGTTAACGCCAATTTCTCGCACAGAGTTAGTGTTGGGTAAATTTTTAACCGTATTGAGTAGTTCAATATTCTGTGCGCTTATCACGGTCTCCAGCATGGCGCTGTGGATAGGAATTGCCAGTAGCTTTGTCGAACTAGACGTTATTAAAAACGCCTTCTCGTCGGTTGCATTAATAGACTTTGTGTTGATTTTTGCGTTGTTGCTTCCTGTTGCTGTGATGCTTTCGTCGCTAACACTTGCCATTTCAATTTACGCCAGAACCTTTAAAGAAGCACAAAACTACATGGGGCCACTCAGCATGGGTATTTTCATTCCCATTGTGATGTCCTTAATGCCAAATATGGAGTTAACCGCTAAAACCGCATTGATCCCAATTACCAATGTGGCATTAGCGATTAAAGAAATCATCAAAGGTACGGTCGATTATGGCTACGTCGCGTTAATTTTTGGCGCTTCTGCCGTTTTAGCAGCAGGGTTACTCGTGTGCTGCGTTAAATGGTTTAATAAAGAAACCGTATTGTTTAGGTAAAGCTTCAGTTAGGTGTGAGTCATTGAGAATTATGGCGTTTTTCTGTACGATAAACGCCTTATTCAGCGTTTAACTTTTTGTAATTTAGTCTTCTACCTGTTTAGGTAGCTTGTGCAAGTAGTAGGTTTCAATATTAGTCACTCAAGGAATGTAGGATGACATCAACCACGGTACTTAAGTCAGTCAGTGAATCAGTTACTAACGGCATTGCCATTTTATTCTTGTTTTCGTCGGTTTTTCACTTAGCCGGGTCAAGTTTTTTGGAAGCTCTGATCTACTTAGTGATTTCTTTGTTACTATTTGCATACCGTAATCGTTTAATGTTTGACCCTGCACAAAAGCAGTTTGTTATCACTAAACAACTATCGTTATTGAATGTACGTCTTCGGAGAATAGGTGAGCGTGTGATACCGCTTGCAACTGTGACTGAAGTATCTACGGGTTGTAACAAGCAACTCAATTATATTGGTATAAGTTATCTCTCAGAAAATGAGGAGCCTGCGGTCTATTCATTTTCGTGTTTACGGCAAGCTGATAAACTCACCGCGCTTGTGTCGGCATCTGGTTTTGACCAAAACATTCAACCAACGGCAGACGCGGATGCAGATAGGAGATCAGCTACGCGTTCAACTCCCACTAGCCTTGCAAGATTATTTCCTTTATTTATGAATAGCAATCGCGATATTGAAGAGCGATTCTCCGTGTTACGATGTGCACTACCAACGCCTAAGCATAAGCTGCATATTGTTTGGATGGTGGTAGGGGCTTTTGCTCTAATGACCTGCTTTATTGTTTACTCGTCACAAAACTACATAGCTGGTTTAGTATTTTTGGTGCTCACGTATTTGAGCTATTGGTTGACGTCTGTACTTATCAGTAATAAACACTATTTTGTTTACCACTCACCCTGTAACCAAATTAAGGTTGAGGAAAATAGTTTGCTGCTACCTGCGTTACTGTTTACAGATAAACAAGCACGAGAGGTAAAAAAGGATGAAGTTAACGATATTAAGGTACATTGGAATACGTTTATAGTCAGCGACTTGGATAGGTTAACCGCGTCGACTCGTCGTAATCATATTGTTGATTTGGTCTTTGATACTGAGTATGGTGCGACGGTTTCACTCTCTGGCATGAGCGTAGAAGCTGAGCCACTCTTACTTGCGTTAACGCATTGGCAATATCCTTTGTCTATTGAACGTACGGATAAAGCGGTGTTCCCAATGGTGAGGCACTTTCAATATGGTATTCTAGTGTTTATTATCGGTATTATTGTCTGGGCAACGACTACATTTGTGATATAACACACCTGACGAAAAGCGGAGATTGTTTTCATAAAACGTCTTCTTAAGTGATAAAGCTTGGGTAATTCCCCATTTTTGGGCAACAAGTATTGTTAACAAACGGCGATTGTTTATTTCGAATATAACTTCGCTAAAAATAAGTGAAAGTACTATATATGAAGAAAAATCAGGATTGTCCTCAGGTGCTGTTTGAGGATATGTCGCGAAAGGAAGCGATACTAAAAGAGTTTAATTCGCTGAGGCCTAATAATAAGCGACGATTCTACCAGATCATCGGTATGCTAACGGCAGTCGTATTTTTAATTTATCGCTACCCAGAAATTATTGAACAACCCGTTTTATACATCTTTTTGATTTTAATGATGAGCTTAAGCGCAGAGGCACACGTGCAAAACAAGCGTATCAATAAACGCATCGATTTACTGCATAAGCTATTAAAAGAAGAGTGACCGAAAGAACTAAAGCCGCTAATTAAGCGGCTTCAACATTATCGGTTTTAACATTGTCAATTTCAACTACGTTGAGTACGGACTGTACATCTGACCAATGCAGCAATTCGATACGACCTTCTGGGTTTTCAACCAATGCCGTGCAGTTTTCTATCCAATCACCATCGTTGCAGTACACAATACCATCTACGACACGGATCTCTGGTTGGTGGATATGCCCGCAGATAATACCGTCGACACCTTGTTTCTTCGCTTCATGAATTGCTGCGTTTTCGAATGCGGCAATGGCCTCTCTGGCTTTATGCACGCGCTTTTTCAGCCAAGATGCAAGCGACCAATAATGACCACCATATAAACGTCGTACGCGATTGGTCCAGCGATTTAAGAATAGTAGAAAATCATAAGCGGCATCCCCAATGATACTGATCAGTTTGTTGTATCTTGTTGCCGAGTCAAAATCATCACCGTGTAGTAATAAAAACCGCTTACCTACGGAAGTGGTATGAATAAAGGTTTTATGCACTTCGACTTTAAAAAGCGTTTGCCCAACGTAGTTTCTGAAGGTTTCGTCGTGATTACCCGGAATGTAGATAACGCGTGTACCAGATCCCGCTTTTTTTTGTATGCATTCTAATACCTGATAGTGGGATGGATCCCAAAAAAAACTGGCGTTTCATTGACCATAGATCAACGATATCACCGACCAGATAGAGTACATCACATTCGGTTTTGTTGAGAAAATCTAGCAAGAACTTCGCTTTACAGTCCTTGTAGCCCAAGTGTACGTCTGAGATCCAAATACTCGGATAGTATGTTGTTTTCATGGCTTGGCTCTTTAGCGTAATAATGACAATGCTAAGAGGCAAAGATGACAGTGGCGGGGCAGTTAGGAGAAGCTAATATGACAAAAGAGCATACACCTGTATGCTCTTTTATTATGTAATTTACGTAGGCTTATTTGCTTTTAATTGCATTAACGATTGTTTCAACCGCAGATTCAATATCCAGCATCAGTTTTTCGCCAGTTTGACGATTTTTCAGCTCAACCTTATTTTCATCAAGGTTACGCTCACCAATCACTAGGGTGTATGGAATACCGATAAGTTCCATATCGTTAAACATAACGCCCGGACGCTCTTTACGGTCGTCGAATAACACATCAATTCCCGCATTTTGTAGATCTGCATAGAACTTTTCTGCGATCTCTGGAATACGGTGAGACTTATGCATATTCATTGGCACGATTGCCAGCTCAAATGGCGCAATAGCAACAGGCCATTTAATACCGTAATCATCGTTATTTTGCTCGATTGCTGCGGCAACGATACGAGAAACGCCAATACCATAACAACCCATGGTTAATGTTTGGTTTTTCCCTTCTTCGCCAAGTACACCAGCTTTCATTGCTTCAGAGTACTTAGTACCAAGTTGGAACACGTGGCCTACTTCGATACCACGTTTGATAAGGATTTTACCTTTACCACAAGGGCTTGGGTCGCCTTCAACCACGTTACGGATATCTTCAACTGTATAAGTGCTTACGTCTCTGTCCCAGTTGATCCCACTGTAATGAACACCATCTTTGTTTGCACCGGCAACAAAATCAGCCATGATAGCTGCGCTGCGATCGACAATAATAGGCATTGAAAGACCAACAGGCCCCAAAGAGCCAGGTTTTGCACCAATAGCGTTAACAATGTCTTCTTCGCTCGCCATCTCTAGCGGTGAATCCACTAGTGCTAATTTTTCAGCTTTCAGCTCATTTAAGTCATGATCGCCACGAACGATAAGTGCGACTAGGCCACGTTTACCATCTTCGTCTGGTGCACCATACACGATGAGTGTTTTCACACCACGGTGTGGTTTAACGCCATGTTTTGCTTTTAGTTCAGCGATGGTGAAAGCTTCTGGTGTGTCAAACGTATTAAGCTCTTTACTTGGCGCTGGGCGAGCTTCAGCTGGTGCAAGCGCTTCTGCCTTTTCAATGTTTGCAGCGTAGTCACTTTCATCACTGAATGCGATTGCATCTTCACCAGGCTCTGCAAGTACATGGAACTCATGCGATAGGTTGCCGCCAATTGAACCACTGTCAGCAATAACAGGACGGTAGTCAACGCCTAAACGATCAAAAATGTTGCAGTAAGCTTGGAACATCTTGTGATACGTTTTTTCAAGACACTCATCAGTCATGTGGAATGAATAGGCATCTTTCATAGTGAATTCACGCGCGCGCATCACACCAAAACGTGGACGAACTTCGTCACGTACTTTCGTACTGACTTGATAAAGTGTGATCGGCAGTTGCTTATAGCTGTTGATTTCGCGACGTACAAGATCAGTGATCACTTCTTCATGCGTTGGACCAAGTGCAAATGGACGGCCATGACGGTCATTAATACGAAGTAGTTCAGGACCAAACTGTTCCCAACGGCCTGACTCTTCCCATAGCTCTGCAGGCTGGATCACTGGCATTAGCAGCTCAATCGCTCCCGCTTTGTCCATTTCTTCACGGACAATTCTCTCTACTTTGCGGAAAACTTTTAGGCCTGATGGTAGCCAAGTATAAAGACCTGAAGCCAATTTACGGATCATACCCGCTCTAAGCATTAGCTGGTGGCTTACCACCTCTGCATCAGACGGCGTCTCTTTTAGAGTCGCTAATATATATTCACTCGTACGCATTCTTATTCCAGTATAAGTTACTTATTGTTCTCTTATTGGCGGCTATTCTAGCAGTGCAGTAGCCGCTTAAAAAGCTTTAATACCTAAACATCTTCATAATTTATAAGTTTATTGGCAAGCCGCTGAATTTGCTATTTTGCTAACGAAATTTCAGTGACATGGTTATGCTCACCATCTACTGTCCAGCGGATATTAAAATCATACAAACTCATACCATAGTCCTGCTGTGATGTGCGTTTCTTTTTATAAGCCGGACGAGGATCTTGCTTCAGTACATTAGCAATGAATTGCTGAAGTTCAGGATAGCTTTTTTGTTTTTCAATAAAAACAATAGCCTCGTCTGAGAAACTAACAGACATTTGCGTTTCTGGCCGAGTATCAGCAAAGCCAGCTGTGGCATCCACCAAGGCATCTGAATAGGGAAGGTACGGCTTAATGTCAATGATTGGTGTACCGTCCAATAAATCCACGCCGGAGAGCAACAGATCCAGCTGACCATTTTTATATTCTACGCCCTCAAGCTTTACTGCACTCATGCCAATCCCGTTGGGTCGAAAAGTCGCTCTAGTCGCAAACACGCCTTTACGTTCATTGCCACCGAGTCTCGGAGGACGTACAAGTGCAGAATAACCCTTATCAGCGGTTTCATGAAAGCGAAACAATAACCAAATATGCGTGAACGCTTCAATACCACGAACAAATTCTTCGCGATTGAATTCACCAACAAATCTAAGCTTGGCTTTTGCCTCTGGGACAAGCCTTGGTTGTCTCGGAATAGCGAACTTCTGTTTATAAGGAGATTGGATAAAGCCGATGGGCTCGATAGTGATTTGTTCCACTATGGTCTCTGTCTGAATTAAGATGAGTGAAGTTTACTATTGATCCCGACTTTCACAAAATCCTGCTCGCAATCAGCCCTGTAATGCCATGTAATTCATTTATTCAAATTTTTCGCATAACCTTGTAAACAATGGAATATTGATGGAAGTCGCAACATGAATCGGTATACTTTTTCGGCCCAAAATAGCTTACGTTCGAGTTTACGCACAGATAACGAACAAATCATTGGCACTAGAGCATACGAGTACAAGCAATTGGTCGAAGACATTAAACCAATTCAAGGCTTACGAGAAAAATTACAAGCATTTAATCGCCTGAAACGAGATGAGTGTAAATAATGGAGTTTCATAGAAAGGTTGACCAAAGCTGTCAAGAAGCGCTCTGTAAATCATCCCCTTTAAAACCTATTTTGATCCGCGCGATATCTGAGCGTAGAGCTGCGTTGCAAGCAATAATTAATGATTTAACAGAAGGGGCGGTAAGTCCAACTAAAATGGATGTACTACTCAGTCAAGAAGCGGAAAAAGTAAGCTTACAATTATTAAAAGAAGGCAACTTAAGTAAACGCGACGCGCTCGCTGCAAGTGAAAAAGCCATATTTACATTAGCAAGGAATTTGCTTTAGCGCGGCTTAACTAGGGCCTGTTGACCTTTGCTGTTTGATTTTTGTTCTTCTGAGTGTGTTTTGGTCGCGACGCTCGACTTGCCGCCTAGTAATCTAGGCAAAAGTTGAGCAACAATGAACAAAGCGCACTCAGGTGAACCCAAAGGGCAGCGCTTGATTGGCATTTCTACTGTGTTGCCCCACAAGGATGTGGGGTAAGGTGACTTTGCAGGAGCACAAAGTCTTTATCGCCAGACTTACGTAGAATGACTACGCTACGCTGGCTCTGCCTTGTATAAACACCAATCAAACTGCTGCAAAAACAAACTTGAAAGATCAACAGGCCCTAGCCAAATCTATCAATATCCCCGAATGATTTTTTATCTTCAGTTTCCATAGGCTCTACGGCCAATACATTATCTAGCTTACATTAAAGTGCAGGCCAGCAAGGCACGCGTTTTTCAAAGGACATACGGCTCTTATCAGCGCTAGATTGTAAATAAAAACAAGGTCCCCATTTAAGGGTCGTTGTTGGGAATATAAAGTCTGTGCTATATTTTAGCTGCTACCAATAACGGACAATTTGATATGGAAAATTTTATTAAATCTACTTTAATGACCTCTGTTTTATTCGTTTCACTCACAACAGGCGCATTTGCGAAAAGCGAGCCAAACATACATTTATCTACAATCGTAAATGCATCGGTTGTTGAAAGAGTTGCTCCTCAGTATCCACGTAACGTTGCGTTAGTCGGCGGGGAAGGCTGGGTTACGCTGAGTTATATCATCAATGAGGATGGTTCGGTGGCGTCTCCGATAGTGGAGAATTCACCTGGACAGAAAGGCTTCGAACGCGCTACACTGCGAGCAATCAAACGTTGGCAATATTCTCCAGCAACAAAAGATGGAAAGCCGATTAAGCAGTGCAAAAATAGTGTGATGTTTTCATTCAATATGTCAGATGCGGAAGAAGGAGCATCGCGAGGTTTTGTGAGAAGCTATCGCAACATCAATAACCTCCTTGATGAAAGTAAGCTAGTAGAAGCTAAAGAACATGTTGATAAACTGGCAAAAAAAGGTCGTTGGAATCGATATGAAGAAGCCTATTTTAACTTAGTAAAAGCGCGATACTTTCAACTAACAGCGGAACCTAGACAAGAACTTGAGGCGCATAAAGGGATCATCTGGCACGGCAAGGATATTGTTAAATCTGAACTCTACGCCAACGCCCTTATCAATGCAATTAAGCTCCAAACCCAGCTGCAGGAATATAAAGGAGCTGCCCCACAAGGATGTGGGGTAAGGTGACTTTGCAGGAGCACAAAGTCTTTATCGCCAGACTTACGTAGAATGACTACGCTACGCTGGCTCTGCCTTGTATAAACACCAATCAAACTGCTGCAAAAACAAACTTGAAAGATCAACAGGCCCTAGCCAAATCTATCAATATCCCCGAATGATTTTTTATCTTCAGTTTCCATAGGCTCTACGGCCAATACATTATCTAGCTTACATTAAAGTGCAGGCCAGCAAGGCACGCGTTTTTCAAAGGACATACGGCTCTTATCAGCGCTAGATTGTAAATAAAAACAAGGTCCCCATTTAAGGGTCGTTGTTGGGAATATAAAGTCTGTGCTATATTTTAGCTGCTACCAATAACGGACAATTTGATATGGAAAATTTTATTAAATCTACTTTAATGACCTCTGTTTTATTCGTTTCACTCACAACAGGCGCATTTGCGAAAAGCGAGCCAAACATACATTTATCTACAATCGTAAATGCATCGGTTGTTGAAAGAGTTGCTCCTCAGTATCCACGTAACGTTGCGTTAGTCGGCGGGGAAGGCTGGGTTACGCTGAGTTATATCATCAATGAGGATGGTTCGGTGGCGTCTCCGATAGTGGAGAATTCACCTGGACAGAAAGGCTTCGAACGCGCTACACTGCGAGCAATCAAACGTTGGCAATATTCTCCAGCAACAAAAGATGGAAAGCCGATTAAGCAGTGCAAAAATAGTGTGATGTTTTCATTCAATATGTCAGATGCGGAAGAAGGAGCATCGCGAGGTTTTGTGAGAAGCTATCGCAACATCAATAACCTCCTTGATGAAAGTAAGCTAGTAGAAGCTAAAGAACATGTTGATAAACTGGCAAAAAAAGGTCGTTGGAATCGATATGAAGAAGCCTATTTTAACTTAGTAAAAGCGCGATACTTTCAACTAACAGCGGAACCTAGACAAGAACTTGAGGCGCATAAAGGGATCATCTGGCACGGCAAGGATATTGTTAAATCTGAACTCTACGCCAACGCCCTTATCAATGCAATTAAGCTCCAAACCCAGCTGCAGGAATATAAAGGAGCGCTGAAAAACCATAAAAAACTAATGGAGTTAGATGGACAAGACACTTACAAGTCAGCAGTTCAACCTGTTATAGATGAAATCGTTGCTTTAATAGCAGATAAGAGCAAGATGCTTGTTATTGCCGCTGAAATCAAAAATGATGATGTCTGGACGCACGCATTGGTCAGACCAAATTTCGCTATCGCTGAGGTTTCAGGCGCACTTCATACCCTTGAAGTACGATGTGATAACCAGTTTTCACAATTTAAATTTGCTGAAAATATGCAGTGGAATATACCGAAAAGTTGGGGTGAGTGTAATGTCGTGGTTTTTGGTGAGCCGAATAGCTCCTTTAAACTGATAGAAGTTCAATCGTAGCTGAACTTCTATACTTTAATTTTTGTTATCAGACCTTCATGTTATTTACTATCGGACAAAGTTTCTTCTAATAGCGATTCGGTCTGGATCGCTATTTCCTTCATTTTCACCGCATAGGCTTCCAATTTTTTCTCCTCTTCGGTTTTCGCTTTAAACTGAGGAATTTGAATTGGATACCCAGCTTGGTCCATGGCGATAAAGCTGATAATACAGTGATTGGTTTCGACAAGTCGCTGCGTTTTTGGATCGCCACAGCGCACCTGAATAAAAATCTGCATACTGGTATTTCCGGTATGGGCAATGCGCGCGGAAACTTCAACAATCTGACCCACAAGAATAGGGCGGTGGAAGCGCATGCCCGCTACTGAAACGGTAACGCAGTAGCTACCGCTCCAACCCGCGGCGCAAGCATACCCAGCTTGATCAATCCATTTCATGACCATACCACCGTGTACTTTACCGCCAAAGTTGACGTCGGTGGGCTCTGCTAAAAATCGAAAGGTGACGGATTGTTGTGGCATAGACTCAACTCTATTTTAAAAATATACGCTAAGTATAGGAAAGAAAGGGGCATTTCGCCCCAGCAATTTAGGATTTATTGGTATTACATGTTTGGATAGTTCGGACCACCAGCCCCTTCTGGTGTGACCCAGGTAATATTTTGGCTCGGATCTTTAATATCGCAGGTTTTGCAATGAATACAGTTTTGCGAATTGATAACAAACAGCTTCTCACCTTGCTCGTTTTCGTTTACTTCATACACGCCTGCGGGGCAGTAGCGCTGTGCAGGCTCATCAAACTTAGCTAAATTCACTTTGATTGGTATATCAGAATCTTTTAACTGTAAATGGCATGGTTGCACTTCTTCATGGTTAGTATTCGATAAAAATACGGAAGAAAGTTTGTCAAAACTTAATTTACCATCCGGCTTTGGGTAACTTATAGTTTGCGACTCAGATGCAAGCTTAAGCTGTGCGTGATCCTGATGTTCGTCCTTAATGGTAAATGGTAGCGAACCTGAGAAAATGTTTTGGTCGATCATATTGTAGGCGCCACCCATAATACGACCTAACTTATGCATTGCTGGGCCAAAGTTGCGAGATTGATAAAGCTCATCATAAAGCCAGCTTGCCTTAAATTTGTCGGCAAAGCTTACCAAGTCTAACGGAGCGCTTTCTTGGTCTAATGCCTCAATGATGGCATCGGCTGCAAGCATACCGGACTTCATTGCTGTATGGTTGCCTTTAATTTTGGCAAAGTTGAGGGTACCTGCGTCACAGCCAATCAGTAAACCACCTGGGAAATGCATTTTAGGTAGGCTGTGAAAGCCACCTTTGGCGATTGCTCGAGCACCATAGGCAATGCGCTCACCACCTTCCAGTACACTCGCAAAGGTGTGGTGATGCTTCATACGCTGAAACTCATCAAATGGGCTTAGGTGTGGGTTAGTGTAATTTAAGTCGATGATTAACCCGACCACGACTTGATTGTTTTCAGCGTGATACATAAATGAGCCGCCATGGGTATCATTGTCGAGCGGCCAGCCTGTGCCGTGTACAACAAGACCTTCTTTATGCTTGCTTGGGTCTACTTGCCAAATTTCCTTAAAGCCGATGCCATAGTGTTGAGGAGAAGCGTCTTTATCCAGTTTAAATTCAGCTATAAGTTGTTTGCCTAAGTGGCCACGGCAACCTTCAGCAAATACGGTATATTTCGCTCTAAGCTCCATTCCAGGCATGTAGCTGTCTTTAGGTTGGGCATCTCTATCTAAGCCCATATCACCGGTAATAATACCTTTAACTTGTTGCTCTTCAACAATTAGAGAGTGGGCGCTAAAGCCTGGGAAAATTTCTACGCCAAGTTGCTCTGCTTGTTCAGCGAGCCAACGACAAACATTCCCCATGGAAACAATATAGTTGCCGTCATTTTTAAATGTTTTTGGTACCACTAGATGAGGCAGTTTGGTGGCATTGGTTTCATTTTTGAATAAATAAATGTCGTCACCCGTCACTTTCGTTGTCACAGGAGCGCCTTTTGCAGCCCAATCAGGGATAAGTTCGTCTAGTGCTTTGGTTTCAAATACTGCACCAGACAAAATATGTGCACCTACTTCTGAGCCTTTTTCGACTACACAGATCATTAATTCTTGTTGTTTTTCTTGAGCCTGTTGAGCGAGTCGGATAGCGCAAGACAGGCCCGCAGGACCTGCACCAACTATCACAACATCAAACTCCATGGTTTCGCGTTCGACCATTATTAACCTCACACTATTTGACGGTAGATTAACTAAAGAGAGGCTTTAGTTTGATTTTCGTTAAACTAAGGTTATTTGAGGTTGACGTTTACGTCAACAGGAAGTAGTCTGAAACCAATAAAATAATTTGTTGACGTAGACGTCAGCTTAGAGAATAACCAGATGATGGAGTAACCATGAAAGTACTTGTGCCAATCAAACGCGTGATTGATTACAACGTAAAGGCAAGAGTCAAATCTGACAACAGTGATGTTGATTTGAGCAATGTTAAAATGGCGATCAACCCATTTTGTGAAATCGCAGTAGAAGAGGCAGTTCGTTTAAAAGAAGCGGGCACAGCAACGGAAGTTATTGCCATATCAATTGGCGATAAAGCTTGTCAAGAGCAGCTAAGAACGGCGCTTGCACTGGGTGCAGATAAAGCGATCCACATTGAAACAGACGCAAAGCTTGAATCTCTGCACATTGCAAAACTACTGGCTAAGGTAGTGGAACAAGAAAGTCCAGAGCTGGTAATTCTAGGTAAACAGTCTATCGATTCTGATAATAACCAAACAGGACAAATGCTAGCGGCGTTAACTAAACGTGCTCAGGGCACTTTTGCCTCTAAAGTTGTAGTTGAAGGCGATAAAGTGCAAGTGACGCGTGAAGTTGATGGTGGTTTGCAGACGGTATCGCTATCACTTCCAGCTGTCGTGACAACAGACTTGCGTTTAAATGAACCTCGTTATGCTTCATTGCCAAATATCATGAAAGCTAAGCGTAAACCACTAGATGTAATCGCAGCGGATTCGTTAGGCGTTGATTTAGCTCCTCGTATTGAATTGGTGAAAGTTGAAGAGCCAGCTAAGCGCTCTGGTGGCGTGATGGTTGAGAGCGTTGAAGAGTTAGTAAACAAGTTAAAAACAGAAGCAAAGGTGATCTCATGAGCGTATTAGTTATTGCTGAGCACGAAAATGGTGTATTGAAACCTGAAACCGCTAAGGTGGTTGCTGCTGCAACAAAAATCGCAAGCGACATTACCGTATTAGTTGCAGGTCACAACATTGCTGAGGCTGCCAATCACTCTGCTCAGATCGCTGGCGTACAAAAGGTGGTCGCGGTTGACGATGCTTCATTCGAACATCAATTGGCAGAAAACACATCTGAGCTAGTTGTTGAGTTAGCAAGTGATTTTTCACACATTTTGTTTTCAGCATCTACCACAGGTAAAAATATCGCGCCACGTGTTGCGGCGTTACTCGATAAATCACAGATCTCAGAAATTATCGATGTGATTGATGCAGACACCTTTAAACGTCCAATCTATGCGGGTAATGCAATTGCGACTGTAAAATCATTAGACTCACAAAAAGTTATCACTGTGCGTGCATCAGCATTTGATACCGTAGAGACTCAAGCAGCATGTGACATTGAGGGTCGCTCGCAAAGTATTGCCTCTCAAGTGAGTGAGTTTGTGAGCATTGAACAAACTGAATCTGAGCGCCCTGAATTAACTGCCGCACCGGTTGTTATTTCAGGTGGCCGTGGTATGCAAAACGGCGAAAACTTTGCCTTGCTAAATGGTATTGCTGACAAACTAGGGGCCGCAATTGGTGCGTCGCGTGCTGCTGTTGACGCGGGCTTTGTGCCTAACGATATGCAGGTGGGCCAAACCGGTAAGATTGTGGCGCCTAACTTATATATTGCAGTTGGGATCAGCGGCGCTATTCAACATCTTGCAGGTATGAAAGATTCTAAGGTCATTGTCGCTATCAACAAAGACCCAGAGGCCCCCATTTTCCAAGTGGCTGATTATGGCCTTGTTGCAGACCTATTTGATGCGTTACCAGAGCTTGAACAGGCACTGTGACGCTTCTTTTTGTAGCTAGCCTACATCAAGAAAAATAATTCTGGTTGTTAAAGCCGTTGTACCTTTGGTCGCGGCTTTTTTCGTGTCTGGGATAAAAAACGGTAGGAATAAATATGTTATCAGGCTTAAATCACATCACAATAGCAGTATCTAACTTAAACACGTCACTTGATTTTTACTGCGGCTTGCTAGGGTTCGAGCTTTGGGTAACTTGGGACAAAGGGGCATATTTAACGCTTGGTGAGATATGGCTTTGCTTATCTTTAGGTGAGGTATCTCCAAGCTCAGATTACAGCCATATAGCGTTTAGTGTTGCTGCCGAAGACTTTACAACTTTTTCTAAAACGATATTGGAAAACGGGGTTGGCTTATGGCAGCAAAATAGCAGCGAAGGAGACTCGCTCTATATTTATGACCCCGATCATCACAAACTCGAGATCCATAGTGGTAGTTTGCAAAGTCGGTTAAAAAGTTTGCAGCAGCAACCGTATTCAGGCCTCACTTGGTACAAAGCGGTGTGATTCTATTTTCTAGAATGCTTGTATCTTTAATTGCGCATTTTACTTCTGGTTACTGAGCTCCATAATAAAACAAAACATGATGGAGCAAAGTAATGGCAATTCAACTAAATGGCAAAGCACATGATATCGGTGGTCTTTCAGTAAACCGCGTACTTCCGCAGCGTGCGAAACGTATGGTAGGTCCTTTTATCTTTTTTGATCAAATGGGCCCCGGTAACTTCAGTGCTGGTGATGGGATCGATGTAAGGCCGCATCCACATATTGGGCTTGCAACTCTGACTTATTTGTTTGAAGGTAACTTGCTCCATCGTGACTCTCTTGGTAATCAACTTGAGATCCACCCAGGGGATGTAAATTGGATGGTGGCAGGGAGCGGCATTGTACACTCGGAGAGAGAATCGTTTGAAACCAAAGGGCAATCACATACTATTCATGGTTTGCAATGCTGGGTGGCGCTACCGGAAGAAAATGCTGACGTTGAACCCAGTTTCTCACATATAAACCGTTTTGACTTGCCGACTAGGCAACTAGAAGGGGTGATGGCTAGGGTCATTATCGGCAGTGCGTATGGCTTGCATTCTCCTGTACCAACATTTTCACCTATGTTTTATGTTGATGTGATGGCAAAAGCTGGCGGACATATTGAAAGGCCTGATCAGACACAAGAGGTTGGCGTATATGTGATTTACGGCGAAGTGGTGGTGTCGAATAACTTATATAGTGCAGGCTCATTTGTATTACTTAAAGACGACGACGCGCAATTACATTTCAATGAGAATAGCAGAGTGGTATTGCTTGGTGGAGAGGCGTTTAAAAAAGTCCCTTATATTGATTGGAACTTTGTTTCTTTTAGTAAACCCCGTATTGAACAAGCGAAGCAAGATTGGCGAGAGGGCAAGTTCGATAAGATCCCCGGTGATAAATTGGAGTATATTCCTTTGCCTTAGGGTGATAAAAGTACACCCAAATAGAACATGCTCTCTTTTATCTATTAATAGTCGTAACTAATATGCTGGAAGAAGCGTACGTTGATGTCTTGCTTTTCAACATTAACAGGAAGTTGCGCAACAAAGCGTTTAATAGCCGTTTCTACGTGATTCATAAAACGACCATAGCCCATATCTTTTTTGTCTTTGTCATTGGCGACGATGACAAAGCGAATGGTATCCACTAGGTTTGCTTCGTTAAACAGCGAGTAAATTTGATTGTCACCGGAGCCGGTATCAAAACTCAGCTTTTGTAGCTCTCGGTTAGTATCGGACTTATCGATTTTGGCGCTTCTGACGATAGGCAGACGGCCATCGGCTACCATTGCTACCATATTGAGCTGTTTATCGGCGCAAGAAGAAAGAAATGCATCTTCTATTGTGCGATAGAATTGTCCGTAATCACCAGGGCGCATTTGGCTTTGGAACTCTGTTTTTATTGCACGTGACACTGGAATGTTAAAGGTCGCATAAGTCATTTCGCTATATTCTTCTGGTAACGTGCAGTTTCTGGCTTGATAACGTGGGTAAAGTGCACGCAACTTATAGCCATACGACTCTTTGTCGCCTTTCGCTTTGGCAAATAGGTCATAGGTTAAATGTTGATGGTCTCGCACTCTAAACTGAGGTTCTACCGAAGAAAACCCTTCTTTAAGTGCATCAAGCACCTTTTTTACTTTGCTGTGGAAGGTCGCTGCATTGGCGCGTAATTCATTTCCCGTGGCTAAAAATAATAAGCGGATTTTACGCGCTTGGTATCCATCATTGAGATAAGTTTGGTGCGCTTCGTGGAACTTAGGATTGTAGAAAAACAAAATCTGCTTTTCTGTTTGCATGGTATAGGCTTCGTCGTGGTAACGCACCACAGGCAATTTATCGTTCGCAATTACATGTACATTATGCAGTTCATATTCGTCACACAGTGCGAATAGCTGGCGAGACAAACGCTCGTAACACGCGCTGCTGGAGTCAAAACATGCATAGAATGCATCATCCGGTTTAAACTCAGCAAGAATATAGTGATTGTTCCTAGCCTTAGTTGATATATAAACACGATTCAAATTCATTGAAGCCATTACTTTTGTCCTTTCCTCGGTAACGTGACTTAAGCAGTGTTTGTGGTATAAACACTGAGATGGCGCAACTATAGGATGAAGTTGTGACGGAAATATTGCGCTAGAACAAAATTTGTCACAAAAATCTGATGAACATTTAACCAAATGAATAAATCCTGATACAGCGCAGATAATTGCTGTAAGTTCGGCTGAGTTTTTGTAATAATGCCGAGGTTAACTAAGAGCATAATTCAGAGGAAAGATTTCCTATGGCGGAAACTGAAAATCGCCCATCAAACTTTATTCGCAACATTATTGATGCGGATCTTGCCAGTGGCAAACATGCGTCTACGCACACACGTTTTCCACCTGAGCCAAATGGCTTTTTACACATTGGCCATGCTAAATCAATTTGCTTAAATTTTGGTATTGCCCAAGATTATCGAGGTAAATGCAACTTACGCTTTGACGATACCAACCCAGAAAAAGAAGACATCAACTACGTTAAGTCGATCCAAGAAGACGTACAGTGGTTAGGTTTTGAATGGGATGGCGAAATTTGCTACTCATCAAACTACTTTGACAAGCTCTATAACTACGCCGTTGAGCTAATCGAAAATGGCAAAGCGTACGTTTGCTTCCTGTCGCCTGAGCAGGCGCGTGAATATCGTGGCACGCTGACTGAACCTGGCAAAAATAGCCCTTATCGTGACACTTCACCTGAAGAGAACTTAGCCTTATTCGAAAAAATGAGAAATGGCGAGTTCAAAGAAGGGGAATGTGTACTTCGCGCTAAGATTGACATGGCAAGCTCATTTATGGTGCTTCGCGACCCTATTATCTATCGTGTACGTTTTGCACACCATCATCAAACTGGTGATAAGTGGTGCATCTATCCGATGTATGACTTTACGCATTGTATTTCCGATGCGCTTGAAGGGATCACGCATTCACTTTGTACATTAGAGTTCCAAGATAACCGCCGTTTGTACGACTGGGTGCTAGATAACATCAGCATCGAGTGTCATCCACAGCAAATCGAGTTTTCTCGTTTAAATCTTGAATACACAGTGATGTCGAAGCGTAAGCTCAACGACTTGGTTGTTAATAACCATGTTGAAGGGTGGGATGACCCGCGCATGCCGACAATTGCAGGCCTTCGTCGTCGAGGTTATACACCAGCTGCAATTCGCGAATTTTGTAAGCGCATTGGTGTAACCAAAATGGACAACATGGTTGAAATGGGCATGCTTGAAGCGTGTATCCGTGACGACTTAAACGAAAATGCACCACGCGCAATGGCAGTACTTGACCCTGTTAAGCTGGTCATTGAAAACTTTGATGCAGATAAAGTTGAAATGCTGCAAGCGCCTAATCACCCAACATTAGACATGGGCGAGCGTGAGCTACCGTTTACGCGCGAAGTCTACATTGAACAAGAAGATTTCCGCGTAGAAGCGAACAAAAAATTCAAACGTTTGGTGCTAGGTAAAGAAGTGCGTCTTCGTAATGCTTATGTGATTAAAGCTGAGCGCATTGAAGAAGACGAAAACGGTAATATTACGACAATCTACTGTAGTTACGACCCTGATACTTTGGGTAAAAACCCAGAAGATGGTCGCAAGGTGAAAGGCGTAATTCACTGGGTATCGGCTTCACATTGTATTGAAGCGCCAGTACGTCAGTATGACCGCCTATTTACTGTGCCAAACCCAGCGGCTGCTGAAGATTTCACGGAAGTGTTAAACCCAGACTCTTTGGTAACCATTGCGAATGCCAAACTTGAGCCAGCGCTTGCAAACGCTAAGCCTGAGCAAGGTTATCAGTTTGAGCGTTTAGGTTACTTCTGTCGTGATAACAAGTCAGAAGCGCTAATGTTTAACCAAACTGTTGGTCTACGTGATTCGTGGGCTAAGATAGAACAGCAAGGTTAATACTAAATGAGGTCGGCTTATGTCGACCTTTTTTATTGCTTTTTCTGCGTACAATTATGTCTGAAAAATCCATCCAACACTTCTATATCAACGAACAGCAGTCCATCTACTTACTGTCTCATCATGATGCAAAAAAGCACCGTCAATGGCTGAATATCTGTAAAAAACAATTGAGCCTACTTGGCTATAAACATGTTGAGGTAATTGGCTCCGGTGCATTTGGCTTTGTATTTGCTGGTACAAGTGATATGGGGAAGGACTGGGTGTTTAAATTTTCTCGGATCACGCTTGCCCAAAGTGTGCGTGATAGGCTTGAAGATGAAGGCTATATGTTGTCGCAAATTGACAACCCGATGGTGCCAAACTTCTATGCGTTCGAGCGAGTAAAGAAGCAAGGCATTTTGATGATGGAGCGTGCCCCTGGTGAAGACTTAGAAAAGATCTCGCTCAAAAAGGGCCGTTTTAAAGCGCATGAGTTGGTAAGCCTCGCGCTAAAACTCAGAAATGTGTTGGTTGATTTGCGCGAGCGTCGCAATGGCATGTCTCCTCAGCCCATCGTTCATGGAGATATTAAGCCATCTAATATCGTTTGGGATGAAGCCTCAGATGGTTTCTCTTTGGTTGATTGGGGAAGCTCAGTCTATGCTCAGGTGGACGTGCATGGTGAGCCTATCGCGAGCAATATCATGGATTTGATGTCATCTAATGTAAGTACGACCAACGCTCGGATGGGAGATGTGTATTTTATTGGCGATGAACAAATGTCGGGTGCACAATCTTCTCCTCGCTTCGATGAGCAAGGCGTTGCATCGACGATTTATGCACTGGCTAGTGCACAATCATGTCGTTTTGGTGCTCAGGTAATTCCTGCTAGCGCTTTGGGGCTGCCAAAAGTATTTGCGCAGGTGCTAGATGGCATGCTTAGCAAAGACAAAGCAACGAGGGACAGCGCAGGGGATTACTTTGTTCGTAATATGCCAGCAATGGCAAAAATGTATTTACCTGATTTAACACTGTCAGAGAAAAAATCCCGCATTCCTTTTTGGACCTACGAAACCACAGTTAAGCCTGAAACGGTCGTCTACAGCTCACGCAAGCAGTTTTTGCGTCGTGCTGACGATAAACACAATCTAAGAGACGTAAACGACGCGCAATTAGATAGATATTATAAAGAGTTTTTGTTTGATACCGGCGATACCGAGAAAGCCTTTTTGGCCTCAATCAGCAGACTGGCAAAATATCCGGTCGTTGGTGGTCTCAGTTTTCACTGGAAAGACGCGCAGGTATTTGTTGAGTCGAGTCTTATTTTACACGATGAAACATTGAGTCTTGCATTTAAAGACGCGTTGAACGCCACCGTAATGATTGCGCAGGGGATCAAACAAAAAGGTTTGTTTAAATGCTGTTTGTTCGACGCGCGGCAAACTATTCAATTGACTCGTGACGGCACCGGTGCATTCCAATTTGACCATCTGCCAGAACTAGAATTTAGCGTTAGCGATATTTCGAGTAATGAAATTACACGTCCGCATTCATACTTTGAAGACGGCAAAGATCCAGACGAGCAGCTGCAGCTGCCAAGACAGATAATTCAATGTGTGTTCGAGTTAAACCAAATCCATCATACAGGTTGCATCATTTTTGAATCGTTACAAGATAGGATGAAAATCCACTATTACTACCGGCTACTTGATGCTAATAAAGAAGCGCAATTTAAGGCGCTACTGACTCGGATCATGCAATACGCGGTGAGTATTCAAGATTATGGCGTAGCAGGGTTTATGAAGTTGCCCTATAAAAATACACGTGAGTTTGCTTTATGCGACCGTCAGCCTGACTTTTTCTTTCCCAAAAACCCCAAAACATTTGTTGTTAACACTTAGGTGCTACTTAGGTGTTAGTGCCACTTCTGGCCAGTCATTAACTGCTAGTTCTTTACACTCATTATAGTGAAGCAGGAGTAGTAAACATGACAACACAATTTCAAATTAACGCGATTGACTACAAACAATTTAAGCATTTATTTTCTTTAAGCGATGAAGAACTTGCGGCATTACATGCCAAGAAGCTCGCTGTTGACGCTAAACCCGGCTATCCTTGTCGCGTTTCCCTACAAGAAGCTGAGATTGGGGAGGTGGTGTTGTTATTACATTATCAGCACCATACTACTTTATCGCCATATCGCTCTTCTGGGCCTATCTTTGTGAGGGAAAATGCAGTATTGGCAGACCCAAAAGTAAATGAAGTGCCAGAAATCTTGCAAACCAGATTACTGTCCATCAGGGCCTACGACAGCTTAGGTGTAATGATAGAGGCGCAAATCGTAAAAGGAATAGAAATTAAAGACTGCCTCCATACCTTATTTGACGACCATAAAATCGAATATGTGCATATTCACAATGCAAACCCCGGTTGCTTTAATTGCATAGCGTGCAGAGTATAGGAAAAAGAAGGTGGATCTGCCCAGGCTAAAACCAATCTGCTGAGTCTTTCAGAGTTGATGGTGTCAAGTTGAGGCGCTTGTCGATTTATGAAATAGTGACTATACCAATTCAAATGGCGATAACCTAGCTGACGAAGGAAAGTGATGAGCAATCAACTTGCTTGCGATAGCAATGCTATTCGTAAGTCTATAGAAGTGCTGTACAAGCAAGAAAGCCGGAAAATTTACGCTACACTGATCCGCCTTCTAGGTGACTTTGAGTTAGCGGAAGAAGCATTGCAAGACGCGTTTAATGTGGCGTTAAAACACTGGCCTACTCAAGGTATGCCAGAAAACCCAGTCCCTTGGTTAATTTCTACTGGTCGCTTTAAAGCCATTGATGCAATACGTAAACAGCAACGTCAAAGAGAAAAGCTAGAAGTTGCTGCTACTGAAATGGATGAGATTTCTGACATCGCAGGCCACGCTCAAGAGCAAAACGCCAATGCAATTGAAGACGACCAATTGCGATTAATTTTTACTTGCTGCCATCCGGCTATTGATCCAAAAGTACAAGTTGCGCTTACTCTGCGGGAGGTCTGTGGACTAACAACAGAAGAAATTGCCAGTGCATTTTTGGTGTCTAACACAACAATGGCACAACGAATTGTGCGCGGTAAAGCGAAGATCCGTGATGCCCGTATTCCGTTCGAGCTGCCAGACGACACTGACTTTAACAACCGACTTGATGCGGTGCTCACTGTTATCTATCTGGTCTTTAATGAAGGGTATTCAGCAACACAAGGCGAACTTGCAATACGCAGTGAACTGACTTCGGAGGCTATCCGCTTAACTCGTTTACTTTATTCTCTAACACCAGATCCAGAAGTGGCGGGATTACTCGCCTTGATGCTCTTGAATGAAGCGCGAAAGGAGGCGCGCACTAATGCCAGCGGTGACATTATTTTACTGGAAGATCAAGACCGAAGCCTTTGGAGTAAAGGTATGATCGCCGAAGGTACGCAGTTGGTCGCTGAAATAATGCGCGCCGGTGAATATGGCTTTTACACCATTCAGGCGGCTATCTCTGCGACCCATGCAGTTGCGATAACTGCAGCGGCGACAGATTGGTCACAGATTGTCGAGTTATATACTCAGCTACACCAAGTGAGCCCATCTCCTGTTATTGAGCTCAACCAAGCGGTCGCAATCGCTATGAAAGAGGGACCAGATGCGGGTATTACCATTATAGAGCGGCTACTAGAGCACAAAGAAATGCAAAGGTATCACTTGGCTCATGCGGCTTATGGCGAACTATTATCTCGTGCTGGCAGAACCGCAAGTGCGATTAATGCATTTAAAACGGCTCTTAATTTAACTACGCAATTACCAGAGCAAAGGGTTCTCAAACAAAAGCTTCTCAAGCTCGGTGAAAATTAATTAAGAAAATTTTCCTTACTTTGTCGATCTCTAGAGAATGCATTCGACTAGATTGTATAGAGCACTTTATTTATCAAAACCGCAGGTGATCTTTGGTTATTCAGCTCTATTTACGAAAGACAACAGGAGAATTGACGATGAAAGTAATGGTGATTGTAAAAGCAAGTGAAGGGTCTGAAGCAGGGGAGTTACCAACCGCGGAATTAATGGCTGCGATGGGGGAATTCAATAATGCATTAGTTGATGCTGGAATTATGACTTCTGGTGATGGTTTAAAGCCGAGTAAAGAGGGAGTTCGCGTTCGTTTTAAAGGCGAAGAGCGGATTGTAACTAAAGGGCCTTTTGCAGAGACTAATGAGTTAATTGCGGGTTATTGGGTTTGGGAAGTAACATCGATGGAAGAGGCGCTAGAATGGGTTAAGCGCTGCCCTAATCCCATGAATGAGGAATCAGATATTGAAGTTCGACCGTTTTATGAAATGGCTGACTTTGCAGATATTGATCCCTGCGGCGAAATCCTCGCAGACGAAGAACAATTAAGACAAAAGATTGCGATGCAAACTGCACATGTTTGCAATTATTTGTTTTTTGCAGGGCGTACCGAAGAGGCACTTGAATACTATCAACAGCATCTATATGCCAAAGTCGGTCTACTTATGCGCTTTAACGAAAGTCCAGATCCTATCCCAGATGGTGCGATACCAGAAAACTTTTCAGATAAAGTAATGCACTGTGAGTTTAGTATTGGCGATATGAAGATTTTTGCATCTGACGGCTGTGGTGATGATGCTTCGTTTGCAGGATTTAGCCTGTCTATAACAATTGATTCTGAACAAGAAGCTCACCGTGCATTCAATGCTCTAGCCGATGGTGGCACGGTCAGAATGCCATTACAAGAAACATTTTGGTCCCCCCTTTATGGTCAAGTCGTTGATAAATTCGGTGTGGCGTGGATGGTGATGCTACCTAGTAACGCCGCTAATTGACCACGAGTACGGAATAGCTAAGTCAAAGCGAGCAGCAAAAGATGCTCGCTATTCAGATATCATTTAATAAGGAGCTGGACACACTATGAAATATGTCGCTTTGGTTTATTACGATGAACAAGCAATGGAAAAGCTCTCACAAGATGAATGGGACGCACTTAACCGTGAATGCATCGCGTGCGGGGAATCATTAAAAGAGCGCGAGCAGATGATAGGGGGTAACGCCTTGCTCTCAACTCAAAGTGCGACAACATTGCGGGTACGAGCGGGTAAAGTCGATATTACCGATGGTCCTTTTGCAGAGACTAAAGAGCAGCTTGCGGGCTTCTATTTACTTGATGTTAAAGACTTAAATGAGGCTATCCAAGCGGCTAGCAAAATTCCGCCTGCACGCTATGGCAGCATCGAAATTCGGCCAGTTCGCGAGTTGCAAGACGAGAACAATGTCAGCTATGAAGCACAAAGACGTGAATAAGAGAGGGGTCAAAGATGAGTTATATTGATGGTTTTGTATGCGCTGTACCCACCAATAAGCGCGAAGAATATCAGGCGCACGCCAGTAAAGTGGCAAAAGTGTTTAAAAAGTTTGGAGCAGAACGCGTTGTCGAGGCATGGGGGGATGATGTTCCTGATGGAACGCTTACCTCTTTTCCACTGGCTGTAAAATGTAAGCCTGATGAAACTGTGGTGTTTTCCTGGATCACTTGGCCTTCAAAAGAAGTCCGTGATGCTGGAATGGCAGAAGTATTTAAAGATCCTATTTGCGATCAAGAAGCTAATCCAATGCCGTTTGATGGCAAAAGGCTTATCTATGGTGGCTTTAAGACAATAGTAGAGTATTAACCTTAGTTATTAAATTGGGCTGAGTTATCAGTCCAATTGACATGGAGATGATATATGTCGAACTTTACCATTACCACGTTTGATTGGGTGCCTGAGCTGCCAAGAGGTTATGTCCGGGATATTCGCTTGCGCTGGGCGCTAGAAGAGGCGGGAATACCCTATGATATAGAGCTTACCGCTTTCAATGAACGAGAAAATACGCATTATTTACATCAACCATTTGGCCAAGTTCCTTGGCTTAGCCATGAAGATAAGGAGATATTCGAAAGTGGTGCTGGTCTGTTATACATCGCTGAGCATAGCGATGAATTAATATCGACAGAAAATAGCTCATCGGTAATACAGTGGCTATTCGCCGCGCTCAACTCTGTAGAAATGGCGAGTCTTCCATGGACAATTTTGAAATTTTCTGGAGATACTTTTGAGAATGATGGTAGCAAAGCGATAGAGCGATTTTTACATAGCCGCTTGAAACACATGAATGAATATCTTAGGGAGAGAAACTGGTTGACTGAGCAATTTTCTGTTGCAGACATCGCGATGGCTGATGTACTTCGTTTGGTCGATAGGTTTGATGGGCTAAAACAATATAGTTATTGCCGAAAGTATCTAGAGCAATGCGTTTCTAGAGCTGCTTTTAAAAAAGCATACAAAGAACAACTGGAATTGTACTCTACAGTAAGGTAACCAAATAAATGGAAGAAGGTGTTTATGCAACAAATTAAAAAAGCCAGCAATTTGCTGGCTTAATGCTTAAATTGGCGAAGTGGTAGCTTAGTTACCATTTTCCTCAGCGTACTTTTTGCACGCTTCTTTATCTTCACACTCACCGTATAGATATAGTGAGTGATTAGTCAGTTTGATGCCATTGCTGTTCGCGATTTCTTCTTGGCGTGTTTCAATAACGTCATCTTCAAACTCGACAACTTTACCACATTTTAAACATACCAAGTGATCATGGTGCGTGCTGCCAGACAGCTCGAAAACAGATTTACCGCCTTCAAAGTGGTGACGTGTTACAATACCAGCATCATCAAATTGGTTTAGTACGCGATATACCGTAGCTAGACCAATTTCTTCACCTTTGTCTAATAAGATCTTGTACACATCTTCTGCGCTGATGTGTTGATTATCAGGAGACTGAAGGATCTCTAAAATTTTGATGCGTGGAAGCGTTACTTTTAAACCAGCCTTTTTAAGCTCTAAGTTGTGATCAGTCATTAAATCTGTCTCAATCTGTTAGTTATAATTTGTCTTAGGTCAATATTCACGACGCTATACCTAAGAATAACTTGCTCGGGCAGCAAGTGCAAAGCAAATGGAATTAATCTTCCAGCTCGCTTAAGCACATTTCATCATATACTTGTGCGCACCATTGTTTAACACGTTGTTCTGTTAACTCTGGCTGACGGTCTTCATCAATACCAAGGCCAACAAATTTACCATCTTCGACGACAGCTTTTGACGCTTCAAAGTCATAACCATCGGTAGACCAATGGCCAACAACAATAGCGCCGCGCTCAGTGACGATATCGTTGATCATGCCCATCGCATCGAGGAAGTATTCAGCATAATCTTCCTGATCGCCACAACCGAAGATAGCAACTAGCTTGCCTTCGAAATCGACTTCTTCAAGTTCAGGGAAAAAATCATCCCAGTCACATTGCGCTTCACCGTAGTACCATGTTGGAATACCGAACAATAGTAAATCAAATTCTGCAATCTCTTCTTTACTGCTTTTAGCAATGTCTTTTACGTCAACGAGCTTTTTACCTAGCTCTTTTTGAATCATTTTAGCAACGTGTTCTGTATTACCAGTATCACTGCCGAAAAAAATACCTACGCTTGCCATTAATTGCTTACCTTCTATCTATTAACCGCTAACTTCTCTTGTAAGATGGTCTCTATGAGTGCACTTCGACTAATGTTTTGCGACTCTGCCATATCACTTAGCGCTTGATACAACTCTGATGAAACCTTAAATTCTACCCTTTTTAGGCCACGAGCACGATCTCTCTTGATTTGATTGCGCTTGTTAACCTTTAACTGCACTTCTCGTGGCAGTGGATTCGTCTTAGGACGTCCGGGACGTTTTTCATTTTCAAATAGGTCGATAGTCGTTCTATCTGTTTCAGCCTTGGCCATTATCCAACACCTGCGCCTTGCCAAAACACTTGGATCAAGCCTTTTGCTATAAATCCAGAGCAACCAAGAAACAACACCAGCCAAACGATATAGCGTCCGAACTTTGGCACGTCACCTTTTTTCAGTACGTCCTGAATCGCCATACCGATGAAAAAGAATATACCAGCTAGCGCAAACCACAGCCCTAGCGTTTCAAATTCATTTATAAATTGACTGACCATCTGAGCTCTACTCAATACTTAAACGGCGGCTACTATATCATAACCTAAATGCATAAATTAAGTTTATAACGGTAAATTCGATTCGTTTTATTGAAGAAAATCAATAATTGAGCGATTTACCGCTTCAGGCTTTTCAGCATGTAGCCAATGGCCCGCACCTTGAATTATTTTTGCTCGCGCATTTGGGAAAGAACGAGCGATGGCATCCCTATGCTCAGGCAGGATGTAGTCAGAATTATTCCCTTTAATGAACAAAGTATCGCACAAACAGGAATGAGTTTCATTAATATTTGATGTAATTGTATCGTATTTTTCAGTAATTACGTCTAAATTGAAACGCCAAGCAAGCTTGCCTTCTTCATTTTTTGCTAAACTTTTGAGCAAAAACTGACGCACACCGACGGTTTCAATATACTGCGACATGATGGTATCTGCTTCACTACGACTTGATACATCACTTTTTTGCACTTCGTTTAGCGCAGCAATTATTGCATCATGTCTTGAGTGATAATCAACAGGTGCAATATCTAATACGACAAGTTTGTTGATACTTTCTGGGAATAGTTGGGCGAATTGCATTGCCACTTTACCACCCATTGAGTGACCAACGAGGTTTATTTTATCCAGTTTTAACTCATCTATTAGTGCTTTGATGTCTTTTGCCATTATTGGATAGGACATTTGCTCATCATGAAAAGAGCGACCGTGATTTCTCAAATCGACGTTAATCACATTGAAATGTTCAGCAAGTGCTTTTGCCACGACATTTACATTTTCCAAAGAACCAAAGAGTCCGTGCATAACAAATACACTAGGTTTAGTTTGGTCGCCAATTTGTTGATAGTTTAACTGCATAAATCCTCCAAATTTGGCGCTAATTGTGACATTGAAGAGTAAAAATGCAAAGCCATAGAGTAATAAGTTAAATTTGGATATACTAAGTGACAATTGAAATGAGTTGCTCCTAATTAGCATAGATGACAGGAAACGCATGAAAAAGATAGAAATAGATGACGAGCTATATCAATACATTGCAAGTAACACACAAAGTATTGGAGAAAGTGCTTCTGAGATTTTACGTCGTTTATTAAAACTCACTCCTGGGACAGAATCTAAACCCGTCGCACAGCAGGAAGAAAAACAAGTACAAGAAGTTGCAGCTGAGTCACAAACAAAAACACCAAGCCAACCTGTAAAGCCAGCAGCGAATGTCTTTAATATTCTGAATAAAGAAGAGCTTGCCATGCAAAAAGGGGTAGTCGGGCGCTTTTTGTTTATCCTATCCGCGCTCCATCGTACACATAAATCCGAATTTAATAGTGTGCTTGAAATTAAGGGCCGCGATAGAATTTACTTCGCTACGAGTAAAAATGCACTACTCGAAAGTGGTAGCAGTATGAACCCGAAAAATATCGCAGACAGCGAATATTGGGTGATGACAAATTCAAATACGACTAGAAAGAAAATGATGCTTCATGAAGTAGCTAAGGTGTTAGGTTACACAGATGAAGCTGCCGAGAAAATTAGAGACTACCTATAAGTAAGGAAATCTTATGGCGATCCATCCGCAAGCTGGCAAAAAGGTATCGAAAGAATTATTGGTAAATGTACCTAAGCTGGTTTCATCGTACTATTTAAATGAGCCTGATTTAGAAGCGCATCCGGAGCATTGTGTCGCCTTTGGCACAAGTGGCCACCGAGGTTGCTCACTTAATTTTAAGTTTAATGAGTCGCATATTCTGGCCATCACTCAAGCGATCTGCGATTACCGTAAAAACAACAATATTTACGGTCCGCTTTTTCTTGGTAAAGACACTCATGCGTTGTCGGAAGCCGCTTTTAACTCGGCTATTGAGGTCTTGGTTGCCAATGAAGTGCAAGTCATCACACAAGAAAATGATGACTACACACCAACCCCAGTGATCAGCCACGCGATTGTCTCGCACAATTTAACCAATCCACACGAGCTTGCAGATGGTATTGTGGTGACGCCATCACATAACCCGCCAGAAGATGGCGGGTTTAAATATAACCCACCAAATGGTGGACCGGCCGATACCGATGTCACCAAATGGATTGAAGATAGGGCGAATCAGCTACTACTCGAAGATTTGGTTGAAGTTGAGTTATTCCCGTTTGCGAAAGCGAGAAGATCTGGATTTATCAAGTATGAAGATCTGATCACACCATACGTTGAAGACTTGGGTAATATCATTGATATGGAAGCCATTGCTCGAGCCGGTGTTAACATTGGCGTGGATCCACTTGGTGGTTCAGGTGTTAATTTCTGGCCTGTGATAGCCGAACACTACGACTTGAAGCTAACGGTTGTAAATGACGTTGTCGACCCAAGTTTTGCCTTTATGCCACTTGATAAAGACGGTAAGGTGCGGATGGATTGTTCATCACCTTTTGCAATGGCTAATTTGATAGCACTGAAAGATGACTACGATATCGGTATTGGTAATGACCCAGATTTCGACAGACATGGTATTGTTACGCCAGACGGCCTGATGAATCCGAATCACTTTTTAGCCGTTGCAATTGACTATCTCATTAAACACCGGAGCTGGAAGAGTTCAGTAAAAATCGGTAAAACACTGGTATCTAGTGCCATGATTGACAAAGTATGTGGCGCAAATGGTCGAGACGTTTACGAAGTGCCAGTTGGCTTTAAATGGTTTGTAGACGGGTTAGCGGCAGGAGAGCTCGCATTTGGCGGTGAAGAGAGTGCTGGCGCTGCGTTTTTAAGAAAAGACGGCAGCACATGGTGTACAGACAAAGACGGTTTTATCATGGGGTTACTTGCCGCTGAGATCCTAGCTGTTACAGGTAAATCGCCATCTCAACATTACCACGCTTTTGAACAAGCATTTGGCGCGCCTGTATACAAACGTATCGATGCACCCGCAAATACTGAGCAAAAAGCAAAGCTCAAGGCATTAAGTGCAGACAATATCAAGGCTGACACCCTAGCAGGTGATAAAATTACTCAGATATTAACCAATGCCCCAGGTAATGGTGCTGCTATTGATGGTCTTAAAGTCGTTACCGAAAACGGTTGGTTTGCGGCGCGTCCATCGGGCACTGAAGATATCTACAAAATTTATCTTGAATCATTTAAAGGTGAAGCGCATTTAGCTGAACTTGAACATGAGGCAAAGACATTGGTTGACTCAGTGATTAGTTAACAAAAAGCTTCTACAAGCCATACTCCTCGTATGGCTTTTTTGTATCCCAATGCGGATTATTCAACAACATCAATTTGGAATTATGACGTACTTAGCAGAATTAAAACAAAGCGGTGACTTTCTTACTATCACAAGAAATAACGAATTTACACTTGAACCCGTAAACTTCACTTTAGACAACGGTACCTTGGTGGAAGTCCATGATACTGGTGTGATCCAGTTTACGCCCGCGGGTGAAACAACGAAAGATATTGTGCTATCGAGCGCTGTGCACGGCAATGAAACCGCGCCAATTGAAATATGTGACGAGCTTATCCAACATATTATTACTGGCAGATTGGCATTGGCACAGCGGGTGTTATTTATTTTTGGTAACCCGAAATCCATTAACATTGGCCAGCGTTTTGTCGATGAAAATCTAAACCGCCTATTTAACGGCGCACATAATCAAGAAACAGATAACCCTGAAAAGGTCAGAGCTCAAAAGCTAGAAGGTTATGTTAAGGCTTTCTTTGAACAGGGGAGCGGTGAGCGATATCGTTGTCACTATGACCTTCATACTGCTATTAGAGGGTCTAAAAACGAAAAGTTTGCAGTTTATCCGTTTTTACATGGTAAGCCGTGGAAGAAATCACAGCTGCAGTTTTTATTGTCATGCGGTGTCAATACCGTATTAATGATGCGCTCGGCGGCGACAACATTTAGTTACTTTTCTTCTTACCAGTTTGGGGCCGATGCTTTCACTATCGAACTTGGGCAGGTGAAGCCATTTGGTGAGAATAACATGGCGAGCTTTGCAAAAACCAAGGAAACTCTAAAAGCATTAATTAGCCAAGAAAAAGTGGAATATAAAGAATTTAATGCAGATGAGTTCGAGCTATTTACCGTTCATCGTACTATCAATCGTACTCAAGCCGAATTTTCTTTTCCATTCGCTGATTCTGCAGAGAATTTTACCGGGTTTGCGAAAGGTGAATTATTAGCGACGGACGGAGATAAGCAGTATTTCGCTGAGGTTGAGGGTGAAGCTATTATCTTCCCAAATGCCAATGTTGCTTTGGGGCAACGTGCATTACTAACCGTTGTACCGTTAGAGGTTAATGAAAACTTCATATAAATCATAGATGTAAAATTCTACTTGCCTTCGTATCAAAATCTTTCCAAAAACATTGATGCATTTTCACGGTTATTCATCTAGGATTAGTTGAATAACCGTTTACGTTAACGTAAAGTTGAAACGCTTTAATTTAATTTACTTACTTAAATCGTAAATATTATTCAGTCTTTGATAAGTTGTTAGACCAGTTATTCATACTAACCACGAATGTGATCAAGACCAATTAACACAATCATAAATGCGAGGTGAGTTAAGACTCTTTTCGTCTTGCGCTATCTGAAGCCAGATCTCGTATGAGGAAGTCGGGTTTGAACTCCGTAAGTTTGTTATGACAACAAGAGAAGGTAGGTTATGACTAACCCCAATAATATATCCTTAAATATCAGCCACGCGCTGGAATTTATAGATGGTCATGCACTCAATATCCCTACATTAAAGATTTTAAGTGACCAAGGCGATGTTTTAGACGGTGCAACAGCACCAGATATTGATAAAGAAACGGCATTAAGAATTTACTCTACAATGCGGTTTATTCGTTTACTTGACGAGCGTATGCAAGGTGCTCAGCGTCAAGGGCGTATTAGCTTCTACATGCAATGTCTTGGCGAAGAAGCCGCTGTTACGGCAAGTGCCGCAGCGCTTAAAGAAGATGACATGATCATGGCTCAGTACCGTGAACAAGCTGCAATTCACTATCGTGGTTTTTCGCTTGAGCAGTTCATGAATCAGCTATTCTCGAATGAGAAGGACTTAGGCAAAGGCCGCCAAATGCCTGTGCACTATGGTTCTAAAGAATTACATTACTTGACTATTTCGTCGCCGCTAGGAACGCAAATTCCTCAAGCAACGGGCTATGCGTACGGGCAAAAGCTAAAACATATTGATAAAGAAACCGGCGAGCTAACGTCTGAAATCGATAATGTCACGATTTGCTATTTTGGCGAAGGTGCTGCGTCAGAAGGGGATTTCCACGCCGGTCTAAACATGGCCGCAGTGCATGGTTCACCGGTCATCTTTTATGCACGTAATAATGGTTATGCGATTTCAACACCTGCGGATGAACAGTTCAAAGGTGATGGTATTGCTGCTCGCGGTGTGGGTTATGGTATAAAAACTATCCGTGTGGATGGTGCTGATGCACTTGCCGTTTACGCCGCGACACAAGCCGCGCGTAAAATCGCAGTTGAAAACGGTGAACCTGTGATGATTGAATCTATTGCATACCGTTTGGGTGCACATTCAACTTCTGATGATCCGTCTGGTTACCGTACTAAAGACGAAGAAGCTGAATTTAAAAATAGTTGCCCGGTAAATCGATTTAAGCAATGGCTTTTAAAACAAGGTTGGCTGGATGAAGCCCAAGATGATGCGGAAAAAGAGAAAATCCGTGAAGATATCTTGGCTGCATTGAAGGTTGCAGAGAAAGTACAGAAGCCTGCTTTAGAAGATCTGGTCTCAGACGTTTATGATACGCCAATTCCATCGCTGCAGAAGCAATATGATGAATTGAAAGCGCATATTAAAGCTTATCCAGACGCATACCCAGTCACCGCAGGGAGAATTAAATAATGGCTAAAATGAACATGCTACACGCCATTAATTCGGCGCTAGATATCACGATGGCGGAGCATCCGCAGGCTTGTATTTTTGGTGAAGACGTAGGCTACTTTGGTGGTGTATTCCGTGCAACTTCAGGCCTTCAAGAAAAATATGGTAAACACCGCGTATTTAATACACCACTGACTGAACAAGGTATTTTGGGTTTTGCCAATGGCCTTGCTGCGTTTGGTGCCCCTGCGCTTGCTGAAATTCAATTTGCGGATTATATCTTCCCAGCATTTGACCAAATCGTGAACGAGTCGGCCAAGTTCCGTTATCGCTCGGGTAATGAGTTTGATGTGGGTAACTTAACAATTCGTACGCCATACGGTGGCGGTATTGCAGGTGGTCTATATCATTCACAATCACCAGAAGCTTACTTTGCACATACACCTGGTCTTAAAATTGTTGTACCGCGTAACCCATATCAAGCAAAAGGCCTACTGCGTGCTGCCATTAAAGACGATAACCCGGTTATTTTCTTTGAACCTAAGCGCTTATATCGTGCTTCTGTTGGTGAAGTGCCAGAAGAAGATTACAGCATCGAGCTTGGTAAAGCCGAAGTGATTAAAGAAGGTACCGACATAACGCTATTGGCTTGGGGCGCGCAGATGGAAATCATCGAACAAGCAGCGCAAAAAGCTGAAGAAGCGGGTATTAGCTGTGAAATAATCGACTTAAGAAGCATTCTTCCTTGGGATATGGACACGGTAGCAAAGTCAGTGGTTAAAACGGGTCGTTTGGTCGTGAGCCACGAAGCGCCAATCACGAATGGTTTTGGCGCTGAGATTGCAGCAACCATACAAAAAGAGTGTTTCCTGCATTTAGAATCTCCAATTGAGCGAGTTTGTGGATTAGACACGCCATATCCTCTAGCACTTGAGAAAGAGTATGTGCCAGATGCACTGAAAGTGTACGCCGCTATCAAACGTTCTATGGAATTTTAAGGATAAGTTATGGTTAAAGAATTTATCTTACCAGATATTGGTGAAGGCATCGTAGAGTGCGAAATCGTCGAGTGGTTGGTGGCTGTTGGTGACGAAGTAAAAGAAGATCAACCTATTTGTGACCTAATGACGGATAAGGCGTTAGTACAGATCCCTGCGGTACATGACGGTGTGATCACTAAGCTGCATTACGAAAAAGGTGAAATTGCAAAGGTGCATGAGCCTTTGTTTGCAATGGATGTTGCCGGCGAGCAAGCTGCTCAGCCGGAGCAAACGGCACCTCAGTCCTCGCCAACTACTTCAACCAGTACTGTACTTGAAGACTTTATCTTACCTGATATTGGTGAAGGCATTGTTGAGTGCGAAATCGTTGAATGGCTTGTTGCTGAAGGCGATGAAATCAAAGAAGATCAGGCCGTATGTGATGTAATGACTGACAAGGCGCTAGTGCAAATTCCAGCCAAGTACGATGGTATTGTTGAAAAACTCTATTATCAAAAAGGCGAGATAGCACAGGTGCATAGTCCGCTATTTCAAATGAAGTTGGCGTCATCTCACGCCGGAAAATCAGACGATCTAATCGCTGATGTCCACAAACCTAAAGAAAGTACAGCACAGGCTGCTACTGCAAACGATGAGGCTACGCGTAGTTTGCCAAAAAATGGTAAAGCAATTGCCTCTCCTGCAGTACGCCGCAAGGCGCGCGAAGTTGGTATTGACCTCTCTGAAGTACCTGGCTCTGGTAAAAATGGTCGTGTGTATAAAGAGGACATCGAACATTTCCTTGAGCACGGTGTAAGTGACGCTTCGACCACGAATGAAGCTAGCACAACGGTACAGTCTCAAACGCAAAAGCCAACACCTACCTCAGAAGGTGGGAAAAGAGTTGAGCCTCTGCGTGGTATGAAAGCGGCGATGGCCAAACAGATGGTGGCTTCTGTTTCGACGATCCCACATTTCACTTACTGCGACGAGATTGACTTAACCGATTTAATTGCGCTTCGTGGTGCCTTGAAAGAGCAATATGCCAAACAAGGCGTGAAGCTGACGATGATGCCATTCTTTATCAAGGCGTTGTCACTTGCTATCAACGAATTCCCAATTTTGAATGCAAAAGTAAATGATGACTGTACGGAAATCACTTATTTTGATGATCACAATATTGGTATGGCGGTGGACAGCAAGCTGGGTCTTCTAGTGCCAAATATTAAGTCATGCCAAAGCAAATCGATTGTGGAAGTTGCCCAGTCTGTGACTGAACTGACAGAAGCGGCGAGAGAAGGGCGTGTATCTCCTGATTCTCTGAAAGGTGGTACTATCTCAATCTCAAACATAGGGGCGATTGGCGGTACTGTTGCGACACCGATTATCAATAAACCTGAAGTTGCTATCGTTGCACTTGGCAAAGTGCAGCAGTTACCACGATTCGATGCACAAGGTAATGTGGTTGCGCGCTCTATCTTGCAGGTAAGTTGGTCTGGCGACCATCGTATTATTGATGGTGGCACGATCGCACGTTTCAATAATTTATGGAAAACCTTCCTAGAGGAACCGGCTAAAATGATGATGGCAATGCGCTAATCCTTGTTTTTGCTAGTTTCTACTTGTTGTAAAGGGCCTTTACGGCCCTTTTTTGATTGCCTCAAAAGCTAGGGAATCTATTTACGTGGTATTGGCCTGTAATTTTCAAACTTAGCCCCATTCAGACAAATCGTAAGCAAACTTATTCCTTCCTAAAAATTAGCGTCTTTACTAAATAACCCGAGCTGTGGATAATTAATACCTTTCTAGCAGCCAATTTAACTCTAACAGCCAGCTATTGGGGCGTAAATTCACCTTGCCTACAGGATGTAGGTACCTTAGCGAGAGCAGGACACAGAAGCGGTGTTATCCCCAAAACTCTCTGGCTAGATAATTTAATGTGAGCTTAAAAACAATGGGGTAGCTATTTTCTTATCCAAACCTCTGGTTAAATACAGATTTTATCGGTGCATTTCAATTCATCTTAAGCCTAGCCGCAAGTTATGTGTCTTTGGAATCACTAACTAATTGGCTTTTTGTCTAAAAGATAACTATCGAATCCTTAGTGTTCGTAGATTAATTTAAAAAAATCAATAAATGTTTTTTTTTTCACTTTTTTAATCCACTTTAATTTCAGCTCAAAAATTAAAATGCCTATCAGCGTACCCCAGCTTTATTAAAGTAAAGTGACATAAAAAATAATGTTGTAATCATTAAGGTAGTCGTTATTTTGTTTTTTATTTGTTAATCTTTGATTTTTTTATTGGTTTATTGTGCATTTTTTTGGAATTTAAAGGGGGTTCTCTTTAAGGATTAACCTTTTGTTTTTTCGTAATTTGTTTTGATATGTTTACATTGTGTTGTTTTGTTAGTTCATGAGTTTAGAAAGAAAGCTTTTATTTTTTTGTTAAAAAAGGTAGAAATGAGTTGTTAATTTGGTTTGCTATCAAAACTTAACTTAATATGAAGTGTTAGCTAAAAATAAAAAAGAATATCAACAAGGGAAATTTCAATGTTTGCTAAAAATAAAATACTTAGCTCCATTCAAATGTCTTTTCTAGCAGCTGCAACTATATCCGGTTCAGCTCTAGCAGAAGAACAGCAAGACGGCTCAGTAAAAGAAATTGAAAAAATTCAAGTGACGGGTTCACGTATTGCGCGATATGAACTTAGTCAACCGTCTCCAACTATCACGTTAACGGGTGAACAAATAGAGCAAGCTGGCATCCCAGACCTTGCGCAGGTACTTTCAGAATTACCTGCGATTGGTGCAACAGGCACGTTAAGAGCGAATACTGGAAGCAATGAAAATGCAGGTTCAAGTACGATAGATTTACGTCGTTTAGGAACAGACAGAACACTAGTATTGGTAAACGGCAAACGACACGTAGCTGGTCAGCAAGGCTCAGCGGTTGTTGATCTATCGACTATTCCAACTTCAATGATTAAACGTGTTGAAGTGATTACTGGCGGTGCATCAGCGATTTACGGTTCTGACGCGGTATCTGGTGTAGTTAACATTATTACCAGAGATGACTTTGAAGGCCTTGAATTGAAAGTAGGTTATAGTGACTCACTTCATGGCATTGGTAACAAAAATAAAACTTTCAGCTTAGTCGGTGGCACATCAACCGCTGACGGGAAAGGCAACGCGACGGTTTATATCACCAAAGACTCTGTTGCGGAAGTAATGAAACGTGACATGTGTCATTACAGTGAAAGTGGTACTGTTAATAACCCAGCAGATACAGGTGAAGATGATGGTATTCCTGATAAGCTGTGGGCGCCAAATATTTTATCTGAGTGGATCAGTCAAACTTCTGTTTTAGATTACAGTAGAACAAACTACACTTTTGATAATGCAGGAAATGGCCAATTAATGCCGACGCGAGATTTATCCAACTCCCCAGCTTTCGGTAGCTTCCCTGATGGCTGTGAGCTATGCTTTTCTAC
Organism: Pseudoalteromonas piscicida; assembly: GCF_000238315.3. NCBI lineage: Bacteria > Pseudomonadati > Pseudomonadota > Gammaproteobacteria > Alteromonadales > Pseudoalteromonadaceae > Pseudoalteromonas > Pseudoalteromonas piscicida. The sequence continues at coordinate 1,225,428 of NZ_CP011924.1, read as the reverse complement.
AACAAGATACGAAAACTTTCTTCCTGAGCGTGACAAAGTTACGGTAGGATCATTCTTTAATTACGAAATCAATGATAATGTTAAATTTTACTCAGACGTAAAATACGTACGCTCGGATATTATTCAACAGGCTCAGCCTGCGTATCGTTTTGGCGATGGTGATACCGTTAACTTATTGGAAAACCCTTTCGTGTCGCAAGAGACGCTTGACTTCTTCACGGCTAAGGCTGCACAAGACGATAGTATTGACTTAGAAAAAATAGGTATACATAAGTTCTTTGATGAGATAGGTAACCGAGAGGCACGTAACAAGCGTGAGACATTTAGATTGGTTTCCGGGATCAAAGGTGATTTCACACTGAGTGAAACGCTATTCGATTATGATGTTTATTATTCATACGGACGTACCGAAAATGATCGTGTTCAGGCTAATGACCTCATTATTGGCAACTGGGTTGCTGCACTAGATGCTGTCATTAACCCTGAAACAGGTCAAGCTGATTGTCGTGCTAATGTTCCATCTATGCAAGGGGAAGGCTACTCGAACCCCGCTACAGTAGATGTGAATAGCTGTGTGGCTTACAACCCGTTTGGCTATGATCAAGCGTCTGAAGAAGCAAAGGCGTGGGTTAGTGCTAATGTCACTCGCCAAGATACGATTAAACAAAGGTATTTTGGTGGCTCGGTGTCGTTTGATAGTTCTGAGTGGTTTGAACTACCTGGTGGTGCTATGGGAATGGCACTCGGCTACGAAAAGCGCTGGGAGTCGTCGGGCTCGATTACTGATGAGTTAACTAAATCAGGGGTTCTAAACGAGGTAGCGACGCCAGATACATATGGCGAATATGATGTGTCAGAATGGTTCTTCGAAGTTAATTTACCTATTTTGTCTGACGTTTTCTTAGCACATGAGTTAAGTATTGACGGTGCATTTCGTAGAGCGGATTATTCACATGCTGGTGAAGTAGATGCTTGGAAAGCTGGTTTCATGTGGTCTCCAGTGGAAGGTTATAGTCTTCGTGGTACTTATAGTGAAGCGGTACGAGCTCCTAACGTAACCGAAGCATTCTCTCCTCGTAGTCCTGACTTTGCACGTGTATGGGATCCATGCGATGTAACAAGATTGGCTAACAATCCTAATCGCGCTGCAAACTGTGCCGCATTGGGTATTCCAGCTGACCATGTTGGTCAAGATAATGCTAGTAAACGGGTAATCATCGGCGGAAATCCAAACTTGACGCCTGAAGAATCAACTTCTTTCACACTTGGCTTCGTTACTACTGCGTTTGAGGATTTCTCATTTAGTATCGATTACTATGATATTGAAATTGAAGATGCTATTCAGTCAATTACGCCACAGACAGTAGTGAATAACTGTGTAGATGGCCCTGAGCTTGATCCTATTTATTGCTCGCAAATTACGCGCGATCCAAACAACAAATCAGTTACGTTTGTTGAGTCTGGCTACCAAAATACCGCTAAACGTGTGTTATCAGGTGTAGAGGCTGACTTTAACTATAACCTTGATCTTGCTGATTTCTCGCTACCTGGTAGTGCAAAGATTAACCTATTTGTTAACCATGTTATCGAGTACGATACGTATGAGTTCCAGAACAATCCTGATAAGCCTGACCGTCAAGACGGCGAAATCGGTGATCCAACATGGCAAGCGACTTTCAGAGCAACGTATAACTTAGATGACTTATCTGTCACTTGGAGTAGCCGTTTCATAGACAGATCCGCTATTATCAATTTGAAAGAAACGTACAGCGCAGATGGTAAGAAAGAAGGTGATACACCTGAAGATACCGCATATCCATATGCTCCGAGCATGGTGTATCATGACTTATCGGCTCGCTACTTAGCAACTGAAGACCTTTCGGTTGAATTGGGTGTTCGTAATATTTTCGATAAACTTATACCTGATTATGTTGGTGGCGCAGGTACGTCATCAGCGATCTACGACCCTTGGGGACGCAGAGCGTTTGTTAATCTAACCTATAATTTCTAACATTTGAAATTGAATAGGGCCACCTTTGGGTGGCCTTTTTACTTTACGGCTCTATGGATATTTAATTGTCATTTTTAAACCATTTTTATCTATAAACTGTTCATCTCAATCTAGCATTTACGGCATATACACTTAATTAAGCGAATAGGGATAAGGCTGTTCTAGGCCAAGCGAGTATCCCTATTTCTGACCAAGTGCACTTCTTCTAGAACTAAATATCCACTCGGCATAATGGGACTTGAGGTATCATTTCAGCAGGTTAATATTGCGTAAAAGCTTATAGCTAGGGTGTATTAACTGGTTGTATCCGAGAAAACCGAAGGGTAGGCAGCTGAAATACCATATCGAATATCTACAGAGTATACAGTGAAACCTTGAGTACCTATCCAATATAGGTGGTGGACGATCGTAGTGTTGTTCTCAAACAAACCTTTCAATCGTTGGCACTATTTTTTTAGTAAGAAAAAGCCATCAGCAAAGTAAAAAGAGCTGAAGTGCAATATTTTAAGTGATTGTCACTTCTCTTCTAAGTGGTTTTTCAAAGTTCAACCTGGTCGCTTCATTTTTCAATGAGGTTATTAGATCATAAACTTGGTCAAAACGGTATTAGAAGTGAATATAGATTTTAGGGGGAAACTAGTTTTTTAGTATTTACATTGTTGCATCGATAGGGGGAGTTAAATGAAATGCCTTCACCGATGATGGAAAAGGCATTGAGTAAAACTTACTCTAACCCTTTTTTAGAATACAAAGTGACTTTATCTGAAAGCAGCGTTACTTTAATGTGCTTGTTTTCGCTTCCCCAAATGCAATTGGTGTGTAGGGTTTTTTCTTCACATTTATCAGCAGAGCCAAGAATATTCTCAACTTCAGCTTTGTCCATGCCTACTTCTAGCTTATTGTAGTTTTCTAAACTTACTTTAGAACAGCCGACTAGGGTGAGTAGCGCAGCAGCAGTTAGTAATTTTTTCATAGGGTTGCCCGTCTAATGTTTGTATTTTCTTATTTGAAAGATGACCCCAAGTTTGGGGTGATCTAAGTAATGTATGTCGCCGCTATACACGCGTGTATATTGGGACATACGAGCAGTACGAATGTCGTTGCCGTCTTCGTACTTTAAATCTAAATCTGTGGTCACGTAAAGGTAATGTCTCACGTGAATTTTAATCAGGCCTTCAAGTTGCCAATGCACTTGCTCTTTCGATTCTTGAATATTAAAGCGATTTGACAATGAAGAAAACTTATCGTCATTTTCTATTACGCTATAACTGGATGGTGACGCAAACTGTTTGCCAGCAATAATTTCGATATTGGGAGCACGCTTGTTACTTTGTTCCGGGAATCGCCAACCTGTGTGTAACAGTGGCTTGAGTCCTTTACGTTTTAATTCAGCAATTTTGTTAGAAAAATTAAGCTGGGACTCATCCAACAAATAAATTGAGTCCATATGTTCTTGTGACTCAACTTGCGGCGAAAGAGGCAAAGTGTCGAATTTTTCAACATAGTTTGCATCTGGATCGCAAGAGCTGGAACGCGCGCCCGACGTTAATCCACGAATAAAATCTTGCTCAGCAAACTGCTCGCTGCCTTCCAAGCATAGTTTATAGCCAGTGGTATTAAAACCGTCGAATAATAGTGACTTGATGTTTTTTTGATTGAGCGGTTCAGGTTCAATACTAAAGTCTTCTCGCAAAGAGAAACTAGGCTCTTGCTCAAATGCTATCATTTCTACTTCAAACCAACGGGTGGCATGTGCAGACGCGCTACTTGCCAAAGCCGCTAGGATGGCCAGACTTTTTATTGTTTTCATGCTACAGCCTTTTTCTCAAAGTCATCAATCATCGCATTAACCAGTTTTAATCTCTCTTGGCCATTTTTTTCTTCGATCAGGAACTTCAGTTTATTCGCGCCTTCCATTCTATAGGTTGACGGGCTACTTTGTATCAATCCTATGATGAATGTTGGGTTAACTTTTGTATGACTACTGAACTCAAAGAAGCCACCTTTAGGGTTTGCCTCGACCTTGTTAATGCCCAATTGAGTTGCCTTTAGCTTAACAGACTGCACCGCAAAGAGGTTTTTAGCCGCATCTGGCAACAGCCCAAAGCGGTCGATTAATTCGATTTGCAGCTCATCAAGCTCCGCCAGTGACTTTGTACTAGCAATGCGTTTATACATACTAAGACGAATGTTTACATCATGAATGTAATCATCCGGTAGCAGTGCTGGGAACTTAAGGTCAACCTCGCTTTGCTGCTGAAGTAGGTTATCGAGTGTCGGCTCTTTACCATTTTTTAAAGCTTCAACTGCTTGTTCCAGCATTTCCATATACAGTGTAAAGCCAACGGTTTGAATTTGACCGCTTTGGTCGTCTCCCAGTAACTCACCTGCACCACGGATCTCTAAATCGTGGGTGGCAAGGGCAAAACCTGCGCCTAAGTCTTCGAGTTGCTCAATGGCCTGTAAGCGCTTGACCGCGTCTTTAGTTAAGGCTTGGCTATTCTTCGTGAGTAGGTATGCGTATGCTTGGTGATGGCTTCGTCCTACACGGCCGCGAAGCTGATGTAACTGTGCCAATCCGAGTTTATCGGCTCTATCCATTATGATGGTATTAGCAGAGGGAATATCGATACCGGTTTCAATAATGGTCGTACACACAAGCACATTATACTTTTGGTGATAGAATTCACCCATCAAGTGCTCAAGTTCTTTTTCACGCATTTGCCCGTGGGCGGTGGTGACATTGGCTTCTGGCACGAGCGCTGAGATATCAGCGGTGATTTTGTCTATCGTCTCGACATTATTGTGGAGGAAGTAAACCTGTCCACCGCGCTTGATTTCACGCAAAATTGCTTCGCGGATAAGCTCGTCGTTGCGCTCTCGCACAAAGGTCTTTACTGCTAATCGTTTGGCTGGAGGTGTCGCGATAATAGAGAGATCACGCATACCACTCATTGCCATATTCAGTGTACGCGGGATTGGGGTAGCGGTAAGGGTAAGAATGTCGACATCCGCTCTAAGCTGCTTAATCTTTTCTTTTTGCCTCACACCAAAGCGATGTTCTTCGTCAACAATCAACAAACCCAAATCGGCGAATTTGATGTTTTCTTGGATAAGCTTATGGGTGCCTATCACAATATCAATTTTGCCTTCTTCAAGTTTTTGTAACGTTTCTTTTTGTTCTTTCGCTGAGTTAAAGCGCGAAAGCACACCAACTTCAACAGGCAGATCGGCAAAACGGTCTTTAAAGTTCTCGAAGTGTTGTTGGGCAAGGAGTGTAGTTGGCACTAAGACGGCCACTTGTTTGCTATCGTTGACGGCAACAAATGCAGCACGCATGGCCACTTCGGTTTTACCAAAGCCAACATCACCACAAACTAGCCTGTCCATTGCTAGGCTTGATTGCATGTCTGCAAGTACGGCTGTGATTGCATTGCGTTGATCGTCTGTTTCTTCAAATGGGAAGCTATCAGAAAAGTCTCGATAGGCACTCGCATCTAGCTTAAATGCATATCCCGGTTTACTTTGGCGTTTTGCGTATATATCTAGGAGTTCAGCTGCAACATCTCTGACTTTTTCAGCCGCTTTGCGTTTTGCTTTTTCCCAGGCGTCGTTACCCAATTTATGAAGTGGTGCACAAGCTTCTTCACCTCCTGAGTAACGACTGAGCATATGAAGCGAAGAAACAGGCACATAAAGTTTAGCGTCATTGGCATAGATGATAGTCACAAACTCGGTAGCAATACCCGCTGCATCTATGGTTTCTAGCCCTAAATAGCGGCCTACACCATGATCTAAATGAACAATAGGTTGACCTTCTTTCAACTCAGCGAGGTTTCGGATCAGCGCATCTTGCCCTTGCTCGTATTTATGTTTACGGCGGCGCTTTTGGGAAATCTTAACACCTAACAGCTCTTGCTCGGTGATGATAGACAGCGATTGTTTATCCAGTAGCTTAACACTGGTCGCAAGTGGAGTGACGACCACACCAACATCTGAGTCGCTAGAGACAAACTCTGCAATGCGCTTATAAGGCTTAAGCTTTAGACCCGTTGGTTTTAATAAGGTAAGCAGTGACTCTCTTCTGCCCTCTGATTCAACACTGAATAACACCCGAGACTTTTGTTTTTTCTCAGCAGCGATGTAATCGAGGATTTTTTGATATGGATTAGCTTGTTTATGCTCAATGCGGACATCGTCGATTAATTCTGCTGCGATATTGTTATTGCCCGCTTTGGTTCCCAGTATCGCTTGACTAAGCTTTATTCGAGAGAAGCCGTTAAGGCCTTCAAATAAGGTCTCTATTGGCTGATATAGCTTGGCTGGTGAAAGTAGTGGACGAAGAGGGTCAACCCGGCGACTTTCGTAGCGTTTAGATACGTCTTGCCAAAAGGTTTGGGCCGCAGATTCAATGTCGCCAAAAGGCATAAATACGGTATCTTCAGGTAAATAGTCAAACACCGTCGCTAACGAATCAAAAAAGAGCGGTAAATAATACTCTATACCCGCTGGCCAGTTCCCTTTACTGACTTGCATATAGATGCTGTCTTTTTCACTACTTGCGCCGAACGCTTCGCGGTAATTAATTCTAAAGCGTTCAATGTCTTCTGCATTGGTTGGGAATTCGTGCGCCGGTAATAAATCGATAGCATCAATCTCATCATTTGAGCGTTGGCTTTCGATATCAAAATGACGAATTGAGTCTAACTCATCATCAAAGAAATCTAGTCTAAAGGGGAGTGGGCTACCCATGGGATATAAATCAATAATGGAGCCTCGAACAGCAAACTCACCATGCTCCATTACCTGCTGAACATGACGATAACCCGCTTGAGTTAAGGTATCACGCAAGCTTTGTGCGTCTACTGTGTCACCTTTTTTTACCTGAAGACTCATGCCGTGGATAAAGCTATGTGGTGCGGTACGTAGCATGAGTGTTGAAACAGGAATGATGAGTACGGATTGCTTTTCCTGTTTGAGTGTATTTAGCGTTGCAAGACGCTGGGAGATAATGTCTTGATGTGGTGAAAAGTGATCATAGGGTAATGTTTCCCAGTCAGGAAACATCATGACAGGCGTGTCTTTTAAAAGATACGCCAGTTCATGCTCAAGGCGAAGTGCAGAGGGTGTATCGGGGGTGACGAGTACAACTAAGTTGTCATGTTGTTGGATGTGCTCACTCAAACACAGTGACAAGCTACTGCCAACCAAATTACCCCACGAAATTTTATCCTTGTTTGATTTTACCCAAGGTAAATTGTTCCATTGCACATTCGCCATTGATTACTCCTATTTATTAATCGCGATAAATTTTGCAAAGATCCTGATAGTGATCGATTCGTCTGTCTCTTAAATACGGCCAGATGCGACGAACAGATTCACTGCGTGCAAGATCAACATCAACAACCGAGATTTCCTCAGCTTCTTCAGATGCATGCAATAACATTTCACCTTGCGGACCGGTAACAAAAGAATTGCCCCAGAATTGAATACCTTCACTTTGACCTGAAGGGTCTGATTCATAGCCGACACGGTTAACGCTAATCACAGGTACTCCGTTAGAGACTGCATGTGCACGCTGTGCAATTATCCAAGCATCTCGTTGACGGATTTGCTCTGCTTTATCATCGCGAGGATCCCAGCCAATTGCCGTTGGGTAAATTAAAAACTCAGCGCCTGCCATTGCCATCAGACGCGCACCCTCTGGGAACCACTGATCCCAACACACTAGTACGCCTAATTTACCTACAGAAGTCTGAATTGGAGTAAAGCCCATGTCGCCGGGGGTGAAGTAAAACTTTTCATAAAAACCTGGATCATCAGGAATGTGCATTTTACGGTATTTGCCGGCAATCGTACCGTCAGACTCAAGTACAACTGCGGTGTTGTGATAAAGCCCTGTTGCACGCTTTTCAAATAACGACGCAACGATGACAACATTAAGCTCTTTTGCAAGTGCGCCTAGTGAGTCTGTGCTTGGGCCTGGAATGGTTTCCGCTAAGTCGAAGAGATCGGTGTCTTCTGTCTGGCAAAAATACAAGCTGCGGTGCAATTCTTGTAACACGATAAGCTTAGCACCCTTACTTGCCGCTTTTCGGATACCGTCACAGGTTTTCGCAAAGTTGTTTACGAGATCTGTAGAGTTACTATGTTGAACAATACCAACTTTGATGTTTTTTTCAGTCATGGTACTTACCTTAAAAAACCTTTTGGTAACTGCATCGTAATACAGTGCAGGCTACCGAATTGATGGATGATTGGTAGGCAGTTTACGCCAATTACCGTTCTTTCTGGGTGAGCAAGAGAGACTTTGTCTAGCGCTTCTTGGTCTTTGTCGTCGCCATAGATAGGTACTAACACCGTTTTATTCAAGATCAGATAGTTTGCATAGGTTGCAGGTAATCTCTCACCCTCATTATCAAACTTAGCGCTAGGCCAAGGTAAACTAATCAAACGGTATGGATCGCCATTTGGGGTGCGGAATGTGCGTAGCTGCTGTTCCATTTTATTGAGGGCATCATAGTGCTCGTCTGATTTGTCGTCGCACTTAACATATACCAAGGTGTTATCCGGTGCAAAACGCACTAAAGTGTCGATATGACTATCCGTATCATCACCGGCTAAGTATCCATGATCTACCCACAGGAATGACTCAGCACCCAACTCTTTTTGCAACAATAGTTCTAATTCGATTTTACTTAGATGTGGATTGCGATTTGGGTTCAACAGACACTCTGAAGTGGTCAATAAGACATTGGACTCGTTGATCTCAATGCCGCCGCCTTCCAGTACCACGTCAACTCTTTCAAAGGTACAGTTTGGGTTGAGGACCTGTTTGGCTAGCTGCTGATTGATCTTATTGTCTAAATCCGCAGCAAACTTATTACCCCAACCCGTAAAGGTGAAATCTTTGATACATAGATTTCCTGTACTTGTTTGCGTTGTAAGTGGACCGTGGTCACGGGCCCATGTGTCATTGCAAGGCGTCACAACAAAGTGACACTTGGTTAAGCTAACCTCAGCTGCGCCGAGTAGGTTCTCGATATGCTGTTTTAGCGCTTCATTATGCGCCACGATAACGACTTCTTGAACTTGGGTAATATGTTGGCAAAGTGCAACGTACACAGGTTCAACGTCACTGAGAATGTCGCTCCAATCGGTATCAGAATGCGGCCAAGTAAGCATGATTGCATCTTGTGGTGCCCATTCTGGGAGTAAAGTAAAACTCATTAAATCATCACCATATAATAATAAGCCTATAGTTTATCATTAACCTCAGGTGTGTCAGTAAGTTTTGTGAAGATAATTGAGCATTTAAAGAAGGCACTTAATGCGTTAAATACCTTATTGGTCTTTTTGCTGCTTTAGCTTAAGTTGTCTGGTCTGGGCGTGTAGGCTTGCCCGTACAAGCAACTCTTGATCCGCTTCTCTAATAGCGGTAAAAGCGAGGGTGAATTTACCATCTTGCTTGGCAATGACTTCTGAGTAGCAAAAGATAGCACTGGCTTCATTGCGCAAAAATATTTTAGTTCGTAACGATTGCCCGACCTCATAATCTGCTTCTAACGTTGCGGTCAGGCCGCCGCCGCCGTAGCTGTCACAAAATAAATGACTGTCGTCAGGCTCTTCAGTCGCGAGAATATGGCTGATAATTAAATCAATCTTACGTGATTGCGCCTGCAAATAAGCTGCTAACTCATTGGCAATATCACCCAGATTACGAAGTGGTCGCAGCGCATTAAGATCTAACTCATTAATTTCGTTCGCGAGTTTAAATAGCGGCGGAATTGCAGCTTCTAATTGATATTCGTTTTCTGGAACCATATTGTCATCAACCGGGTAGAGGTTGATCTGAACCTGTTCAGCTATCTGAAAATACTGTTCAAATAATTCCTGCAAATTCGCTTTCATGTTTTATCTCTTGGCATCGCGCCGCTTTACAACTGTCTCTATAGTAACGGTTTAGTTTACCGATAATCAAACTTTGAATTGCTCAAGTAGTTGTTCTTGGGTTGTTATCTTTTCTACTTGAGACTGCATGGTGGCATCTACGCTCTTAGCTTCGCTATACACCGACTCAGAAATACCACGAATTGATGAGCTACTGCTATTCACGTTATTTACAATGTCATTTTGCTCATTCAGCATATCAGCAATGCGGGAATTCAAATCGACAATATGGCGAATGGCACTACGCATATCTTCAAGCGCGGCTCGAGTTTGCTCTGCCTTTTCAACCGTTTTATCGACATAATGTTGGCTTTGTTTCATTACAGTAACCGCGCTTTCTGAACCTGACTGTAGTTGACTTATCATTCCACGGATTTCAGTTGTGGCTTCTTGTGTTCTTTGTGCAAGCGATCTCACTTCGTCTGCAACGACGGCAAAGCCGCGGCCAGACTCACCAGCTCTTGCGGCTTCAATGGCAGCATTGAGCGCTAGGAGGTTGGTTTGCTCAGCGATGCTGTTGATAACCGATAATATTTGTTCAATAGCTGTAGACGAGCTTTCTAACTCCGTAACTACGGTCATTGCCGAACTGATTTGATTAGATAGCTCTTGAATTGTCTCCGTTGTTTCTGCAACGATTTTTTCTCCTTGGCGAGCAACTTGATCGGTTGTTTTAATTGCTTCAGCGGCTTCATGGGCAGATTGAGTTACTTGATGCTCGGTTGCAGACATGTGTGTTGTTGCTTCATCAAGGACTTTGATACTCGCTAATTGCTCTTGAATGGAAAGTTTGGCTTTATTTGCAACCTGAGATGTTTGTTGAGCATCGTTTAAAACTTCATGGCCTAAGCCCTGAATATTCGCTATTAGAGACTGTAAGCTGCTGGTAAAGGCATTAAAATTTTGCGCCAGTGCTGCAAATTCGGGTTCATGCTCGGTATTTAATCGTACGGTTAAGTCCGCATTACCGCGTGCGATAGCAGCCATGGCGGTGTTGATTTCATCCAGCGGCTTTAATAATAAGCTAATCACAAAAGAAAGTAGCACAGTCGCGAGCGCCACAGAAATAAAGGCAAATATGGCTGCATCTCTTTGCAGTCGTGAAAGTGCGGCAAAAACGGTGTCTTCATCCAGCATCACCCCTAAATACCAATCTAAGCCTTCGACTTCTTTAAACTGCACTAATTTGTCTTCGCCGTTCACTTCAACGTATTGAATATTTTCTGAGATACTTATGTCACCGAGAAATGTACGAGAAGACTTACCATTTAGTTTTACATCAGGGTGTGAGATAGTCGACCCGTCTTTACTCACCATAAAGGCAAAACCCGCGTCTAGCAGGTTAAACGAGTTAATCATTTCGCCGAGTTTTGCCAAACTAACGTCGTAAAAAATCGCGCCGTTAAATTGACCTCGTTTAAACACTGGTGCACCGATTGATACCACAATTTCGTTGCTTACTGCATCAGCGTAAGGTGCTGTGATAATGAGCTTTCGTGCAGTTTTTGCGTCGGTATACCAAGGCCGCTTTCTCGGGTCCCAGTTTGCACCAGGGTTCCAATTTGGATCGCTTGCGACATACTTTCCTGTTTGCTCTTCGCCATAACCTATCAGTAGGAAAGAGGTTGTGAGCTGTGGCTGCGAGAGGATAGGAAAGGCTGCGTCTAGGGTGTCAGTGGAAGCCACGAGATTGGTAGCAAGAGCGGCGAGATCGGTTGCTCCTTTCATTTGCGCAGTGACAGTGTTACCAATTCCTTGAATTGTTTCATTCACACTTTGTTCGGTTTGCGCTTTGATTGCTGATTGCACGGAAATGTATTGAATAACAGATAAGATCAGTAATGCTGCAAGCAGTACAAGCGCTGAGACGGATACAACTTTGTGTTTAAACTTCACGGCCACACTCCAATAAGTTTGATACATTAAACTTATGACATTTAATAAGAAAATGCCAAACCTTCTACACAGCATTTGAAGGTATTTCAAATTATTGCATTTATATTAATTATTTATTCATGGTGCAATTCCTATTCTCTAAAACTTAGAAGAGGAGAAAACATCATGTATAAACCAGCTTTAACAGCAATTGCCTCGGCAATGATACTCGCTGCATGCGGTGGCGGTTCAGGTTCTGACTCAAACGACAACAACACCACGCAACCAACCCAAAAAACCACCGTAAGTGTTGGTGTGTCAGATGCTGCTGTGAATAACCTTGCTGAGGTCAACCTTGTTATTCAACGGCTGACATTTAGAGCATCTGGAAAAGAAGATGTGACATTTGATACCTTGGATGCGCAGGGTAATCCAATGAAGATCAATCTGCTTGAGTATACGGGTGATGATATCTATTTAGTTGTAAACGACCAAGAGATCGATGCTGGGGATTATGAGTGGATCAGAGCCGATGTTGTAAACGGTAGTGCTGGGTCGAATTTTGATTTCACTTCGAGCGTCCGTTTTTTAGATGGTAGTCAAGCACCATTAGTCGTAACCCGTAAAGGTAACGATGGTGTAGGTGAAATCCAACTCAATAATGTCTCACTAAATGAAGGTGAGAACCAAATCGTATTGGAGTTTGACTTAAATAAGGCGCTGTTGAAGCGCACAAATGATGACACCGTTTATCTAAAACCAACAGCTGTCCGTTTGGAGAATCTATTAACCAGTTTCGAGATTGAGGGCATGGTTAGCGAGTCTGTAAAAAATGCATGTGTAGCAGATAATGCAGATCTAGCTCCTCTAGTCGGAGAGTACAAACATGTTGTGTATCTTTATAAAGCGGATGTTGCAGTGCCAAGCGACATTAGTGATGAAGACTCAGCGCCAGTAGCCACCGCAAACTTAGATGCTGAGAGTGAATATGAGATAGCATTTATTGGTTCTGGAGATTACAAAGTAGGGTATTCGTGCTTAGGTCATTTAGATGATGCCGAAACGATAGATGCAGATTTTAGTTTGTATCAAACAAAAGACGTTACGTTGACGCAAGATATCGAAGTGAATTTCGAGACAAACTAATACCAATTAGTGTTTTAAGCGAATTGGTATAACAGCAAACAAAAAGGGCTTCAATTGAAGCCCTTTTTACTACTTAAATTCAAAATTAAGCATTTTCTAGTGCAGCACGCGGGTCAACATATTCCATGTTGAAGCCTTCTGCCACTTCTTTACACGTTACTTGACCTTTCAGAACGTTTAAGCCGTCCATGAAGTGTTTGTCATTTAATAGCGCTTGTTTGTAGCCTAAGTTTGCAAGCTTGATGATGTACGGAAGCGTTGCATTGTTAAGTGCAAACGTTGAAGTACGTGGTACAGCACCAGGCATGTTAGCTACACAGTAGTGAACTACGTCATCAACAATGTATGTTGGTTCTGCGTGTGTAGTCGCTTTAGAAGTCGCGATACAACCACCTTGGTCTATAGCAACGTCAACAATGGCAGCACCTGGCTTCATCGCTTTGATGTGTTCTGCAGTTACAAGCTTAGGCGCCGCTGCACCAGGAATTAGTACGCCGCCGATCACAAGATCTGCTTCTAGTACGTGCTTTTCAAGTGCATCAGCCGTTGAGTAGATAACTTTAGCTTGGCTACCAAACTGTGCATTTAGTGAACGTAGTACGTCGATGCTACGGTCAAGGATAGTAACGTCTGCGCCTAGACCAACAGCCATTTGCGCTGCGTTACGTCCAACCATACCACCACCGATCACAACGACTTTAGCTGGTTCAACACCAGGTACACCACCTAGCAGCATACCACGGCCTTCACGCGACTTTTCAAGCGCTTGAGCACCAGCTTGAATTGACATACGACCAGCAACTTCTGACATTGGCGCTAGCAGTGGAAGACCACCACGCGCATCAGTTACCGTTTCGTATGCGATACAGATAGCACCGCTCTTGATTAGATCTTCTGTTTGTGGAAGGTCTGGTGCTAGGTGAAGGTAAGTAAATAGGATTTGATCTTCACGTAGCATTGCGCGCTCAACAGCTTGAGGCTCTTTTACTTTAACAATCATATCAGCAGTAGCAAAAACTTCTGCCGCTGTGTCTAAAACTTTAGCACCAACTTGAACATAATCTTCGTCAGTAAAACCAATGCCGATACCAGCATTTGTTTCAACAACGACTTCGTGACCGTGATTGATTAGTTCACGAACGCTCGCAGGAACCATACCAACGCGGTATTCGTGGTTTTTTATCTCTTTAGGTACACCAATAATCATAATATTCGCCTCAAAATAAGAACGGGGTAAAATTTTTGACTATTATATTTACCTATAGCCAGTGTGTCTCACTGTTTTAATATTTCAATGTAGTGATATACTCTGAATTAATGAATCATTCAGGATAAAAAACTACACTATGTATCAACAACTAGACAGGATCGACAGAAAGATTTTAGTCGAACTTCAGAAAGATGGCAGAATTTCCAACGTAGAATTAGCCAAACGTATAGGATTGAGCGCTACGCCTTGCTTGGAGCGCGTTAAAAAGCTGGAGCGAGAAGGATTTATTCGAGGTTATAAAGCCGTAGTCGATCCTGCTAAGCTAGGGCAGGGACTTTTAGTGTTTGTTGAAGTGACAGTGAATAAAAACTCGCCTGATGTGTTCGATAGATTTAATCAAGCAGTAAAGCAGCATGACGAAATTATTGAATGTCACCTTGTGTCCGGTAGTTTCGACTATTTATTGAAAACACGAGTGACCGACATGTCTGAATATCGAGGAGTTTTAGGAGAAATTTTACTTAAACTGCCAAACATCAGTGAAAGTCGCACTTTTGTGGTCATGGAAGAAGTAAAAGGAGAAGAAGGAGAAGTAATAAAACCTTGTGCACCTTGAGGTATTTCTTGGTAAGGTGTAAGTATATACAGCAATACTAACGCAAATCACTAATTTGCTGACGTTTTGGGCTTTTATAGTCCAGAAAAGAAACAGAAAAAAGGTTTAATTACAATGCGCTTAAATGGTGTGCAACGCCTCTTAGAGACAGGTTTGATTGTAAGCACGGCTGCAGCAATATTTATGTTGTGTGCGTTGATAAGTTTCGACCCAGCCGATCCTGCTTGGACTCAATCCGGTGAGTACGTAAAAGTAAACAATATAACTGGTGCTGCCGGAGCTTGGCTGGCAGACATTATGCTGCTGAGTTTCGGTTGGCTGGCGTTTTTGATACCAGCGGCGCTGCAGTTTCTTGGCTATTTACTGTTTAAAAAACCACATAAGCTTCTGCAACTAGATTACACCACGCTAGGTTTACGCCTTATTGGCGCGACACTGTTTATTACCTCTGCGAGTGCAATCAGCAGCATCAACTTCGATGATATCTATAATTTCTCATCTGGTGGGGTAGTAGGGGATGTGGTTGCTGGTGCAATGATGCCTGCTTTTAACTTTACCGGCACTTCTATACTGTTACTGTGTTTTTTCTTTGCAGGAATGACACTACTTACCGGTGTATCTTGGGTTGAATTCGTTGATTATTTAGGTGAAAAGGTACTCGCCGGCTTTAGATGGGTACGCGATAGACTGACAGCAGAGCGCAATGTAGAGCAAACGCAGTCAGTTTCACAGAAATCTGAGGGCGCTAGCACCAAAACGGATAGAGTAGAAAGTGAGGCACCAATAATAGCTACTCAGCGAAACGATGATCATGAGCAGGCTCTCCAGCAGCAAACCGATACTGAAATTAATATAGATTTCGATGCTGAAGAAGAACCCAGTGGACTTGGTAAATTAAAAGATAAATTGTTCCGCAAAACTAACACTGAATCTACACCTCAAACTTCGTCTGCACCGCACTCTGATCTACAAGAGAAGAAAGAGCCGTCGGTGTTCGATGAGCTAGATGATATTCTAGAGCAAGAAATCAACTTTTCCGCGATAGAGGATGAGCCACTAGATACTGTCGCGGCTTTAAATGCCTTGGATGAAGCGCCAGTGCACGAAACCAAAGTGGTTTCTCCGGCAAGGCCTCTTAAGCCTAAAGCACCTGAAAAGGCGGCCAATGGTTATCAGCCTCCACCAAGCGCCAAAGAGCAATTTGAAGCGCTTCTAGAAGCTCAGCCACCTGCGGATCCATTGCCTTCATTAGATCTCTTGGATAGACCTGACAAGGCTAAAAATCCAATTTCGCAAGAAGAGTTAGATCAGGTCTCGCGGTTAGTTGAAACTAAACTATTAGACTTCAATGTCCAGGCGCAGGTAGTTGGTGTCTATCCTGGCCCTGTCGTTACGCGTTTTGAGTTAGATCTCGCACCGGGCATTAAAGTGGCTAAGATCACAGGTTTAGCAAAAGACTTAGCGCGTTCATTATCTGCAGTCAGTGTGCGTGTAGTTGAGGTTATCCCAGGCAAAACGTATGTGGGTTTAGAGCTACCTAACAAACACCGTGAAATCGTACGTTTGTCTGAAGTGATAGGTGCCCCTAAGTTTGAACAAAACCCATCACCTTTGACCATGGTACTTGGTAAAGATATCGCGGGCCAACCAGTTGTTGCTGATTTAGGTAAAATGCCTCACCTGCTGGTGGCCGGTACCACTGGTTCTGGTAAGTCAGTGGGCGTTAATGTCATGATCTTAAGCTTGTTATATAAGTCGCCGCCAGAAGATGTGCGAATGATCATGATAGATCCGAAAATGCTTGAGCTTTCAGTTTACGAAGGTATCCCACATTTATTATGCGAAGTGGTTACCGATATGAAAGAGGCAGCAAACGCGCTACGCTGGTGTGTGGGGGAAATGGAACGCCGTTATAAGCTGATGTCGGCACTCGGTGTTCGTAACCTCAAAGGTTACAATCAAAAGATTAAAGACGCTAAAGAAGCGGGTCATCCAATTTTAGATCCACTCTTTAAAGATACAGATGGTATGGCGGATGAACCACAGGAGCTAGATAAATTACCGAGTATCGTGGTCGTTATAGACGAATTTGCCGACATGATGATGATTGTTGGTAAAAAAGTAGAAGAGTTAATAGCACGTATTGCGCAAAAAGCGCGAGCGGCAGGCATACACTTAGTGCTGGCAACACAGCGCCCATCAGTGGATGTTATCACGGGTTTGATCAAAGCGAATATACCAACGCGAATGGCGTTCCAAGTATCAAGTAAGATTGATTCGCGTACAATCTTAGACCAGCAAGGTGCAGAAAACCTGCTGGGTATGGGTGACATGCTCTATCTGCCGCCTGGAACGAGTGTTCCGGTTCGTGTACATGGCGCGTTTGTTGACGATCATGAAGTACATGCCGTAGTGAGTGACTGGAAAGCAAGAGGCAAACCAAACTACGTCGAAGAAATTCTATGCGGTGAAGCAACCGAGGATATTTTACTACCTGGCGAAGCACCGGAAGGTGGGGATGAGGAGTCTGATCCACTTTACGATGAAGCCGTTGGGTTTGTTATTGAAACAGGCAAAGTGTCTGTTTCGAGTGTACAACGTAAGTTAAGGGTTGGTTATAACCGTGCAGCTCGATTAGTTGAGCAGATGGAAATGTCTGGGGTGGTAAGTGCTCCTGGTCATAATGGTGCACGAGATGTATTGGTAAAAGGTGGAGCCAATTAATGAAAAAATTTAAGCAAATTGCGTTGCTAACGGTATTATCAAACCTCTTTATTCAGCCTGTGTGGGCTGATGAGGCTGCGATGCAAAGTCTAAAAGGAAGACTGGCTGAATTAACCAGTTTTCAAGGTAAGTTTGAGCAAATCGTTAAAGATCAAGAAGGCAATGAGTTGCAAACCGGCGAAGGGGCGATAACCTTAGCCCAGCCACTAAAAATCCGCTGGCAACAAGAGATGCCGGATGACACTTTATTTGTATCAAGCGGAGCTACAACCTATTACTACGATACGTTTGCTGAGCAAGTGACTATCCTCGATACGACTAAACTTATTGATACCACGCCGTTTGTGCTACTTACGACCCAAGAGGACAGCCAATGGTTGAAGTACGACGTAGCACTTAACGGTCAAGAATATCTGATCACGCCTAAAAACAAAGTAGACTCGCAGGTAGAGCAACTGACACTGCGTTTTGATGACAAAAACGATGGCTTGGCACTATTGAAAGTGAACGATATTTCTGGTCAAGTCTCTACGTTTAGCTTTAAGGAAAGCAAAGTCAATGCACCAGTAAAAGAGAGTTTGTTTGAGTTTACTATTCCACAAGGAGTGGTCGTAGACGACCAAAGAGGCAGTGACTAGTTTAGGGTTTGATTTTACACCTGATGTACGACCGTTGGCCGCAAGAATGCGGCCAACCTCGTTAGAGCATTATGTTGGGCAGAGCCATATTTTGTCTAAAGGATCTGTACTTTATCGTGCGATTGAATCTGGACGCTGTCATAGCCTGATCCTTTGGGGGCCACCCGGAGTGGGTAAAACCACCCTTGCTGAGATCATAGCCAACTATGCGGATGCAGAGCTTATCAAACTTTCCGCTGTTAGCGCGGGAATTAAAGAGATTCGTGAAGCGGTCGTCGATGCTAAAAATCGATTAGCTCAGTTTGGCAGACGTACGCTGTTATTTGTTGACGAAGTACATCGCTTTAATAAATCCCAGCAAGACGGATTTTTACCTCATATTGAAGACGGCACCTTTATTTTTATTGGTGCGACCACTGAAAATCCTTCTTTTGCACTGAATAACGCGATCTTGTCTCGCGCGCGCGTCTATACTTTACAATCGCTTGCAGAGGATGAATTAGGTCAAGTACTCAAAGATGCGTTGTCACGCGATGAACAGCTGTCGAAATTAGCTATCACCATTGATGACAGCGCACTTGAACTCATCGCCAAAGCAGCTTCGGGAGATGCGAGAAAGGCGCTTAATCTGCTGGAGCAGGCTGTTGACTTAAGTTTTGAGCCAAACTCAAACACTCATTTGGTGAATGAACTTGTACTAAAACAAGTGTTGCCCAGCCAATTATCAAGTTATGACAATAAGGGCGACTTATACTATGACCTAATCTCAGCGTTTCATAAGTCAGTTCGCGGCAGCGCACCAGATGCGGCACTTTATTGGTATTGCAAAATATTAGCAGGCGGTGGCGATCCGCTCTATGTTGCACGGCGATTGCTGGCGATCGCCACTGAAGATATCGGCAATGCAGACCCAAGAGCGATGCAAGTTGCGTTAAATGCTTGGGATATATCTCATCGTGTTGGGCCAAGCGAAGGAGAGCGTGCAATAGCACAGGCAACGCTTTATCTCGCGAGTGCGCCAAAAAGTAACGCGGTCTACATGGCGTTCAATCAAGCTAAACGCGATGCTGCTAGTGATCCAAATTACCCCGTACCAGAACATCTCAGAAATGCACCGACAAAACTAATGAAAGAGTTGGGTTTTGGCGAAGAATACCGTTACGCACATAATGAACCCGGCGCGTTTGCTGCTGGAGAAAATTACTTCCCTGAAGCCATTCAAGAGCGACAATATTATCAACCCACAGACAGGGGACTTGAGAAACAAATCGCTGACAAGCTTAACTATCTACAGACGCAAAATGCGCAAAGTAGCACCAAGAGGTACAAGTAGCGATGCTGATAAATTATCTCACAATTGCGCTAGGTGGAGCGTTTGGTGCAATGTTACGCTTTTTTATCAGCGATATGTCGATAAAACTCTTAGGTAAGGGATTCCCTTTTGGGACGTTGATCGTTAATATTCTTGGTTCATTATTGATGGGTGTGCTTTACGGTTTAATTGAAAAAGAAGTTATTTCAGTTTCTCCATCTAAAACGTTGATAGGTATTGGCTTTTTAGGTGCGCTGACTACTTTTTCTACATTCTCAATGGATTCCTTGTTGTTACTTCAACAAGGGCAATATATGAAAATGGCGTTTAACGTCACATTAAACGTGGTGGCGTGTATCTTTATGGCCTGGGTTGGTCTCTGCCTCATCATGCAAAAAGGTTAAAAAAACAATGTTAGATTCTAAATACTTTCGTCAAGACATCGAGGAAGCCGCTGCGCGTCTGAAAAAGCGTGGTTTTGAACTCGATGTTGCTAAGATCACCGAATTAGAAGAAAAGCGCAAAGCGCTACAAACCAAAACTCAGGAATTACAGAGTGAGCGTAACAGTTCCTCCAAAGCGATTGGTCAAGCTAAAGCGAAAGGGGAAGACGTTCAACCTTTACTAGATGCTGTTGCAAACTTGGGCGACCAATTAAGTGCAGCGAAAGAAGAGCAGGATAAAATTCTTGCTGAACTTAATGACTACGCAATGTCGTTGCCAAACCTCCCTGCTGAAGAGGTACCTGCAGGTGCCGATGAGTCTGAGAATGTTGAAGTAAGCACTTGGGGTGAGCCAAAGCAGTTTGATTTTGAAGTTAAAGATCATGTTGACCTTGGCGAAGCGCTTGATAAGGGTCTCGATTTCGAAACTGGTGTTAAGCTAAGTGGTTCTCGCTTTACAGTGATGCGCGGTGGCGTAGCACGTATGCATAGAGCACTTGTACAACTGATGCTGAATACCCACACTGAGCAAAATGGTTATACCGAAATGTATGTACCATATCTTGTGAATAAAGCGAGCTTGTTTGGCACGGGTCAGCTTCCTAAGTTTGCAGAAGATTTGTTCCATACAGAAGCGTTATCTGAAGACCAAGATGGCTTTAGCCTAATTCCGACGGCAGAAGTACCGTTAACTAACTGCGCTCGTGATGTTATTTACGACGAAAAAGAGCTGCCGATTAAGATGACGGCGCACACGCCTTGTTTTAGAAGCGAAGCAGGTAGTTATGGGCGTGATACGCGCGGACTTATTCGTCAACACCAGTTTGATAAGGTTGAACTTGTCCAGCTTGTAAAACCTGAAGATTCTATGGCTGCGTTAGAAGAGTTAACAGGCCATGCTGAGCAAATTTTACAAGCACTTGGCTTACCTTACAGAAAAGTGGTGCTTTGTACAGGAGACATGGGTTTCGGTGCGACGAAAACGTACGATTTGGAAGTTTGGTTACCAGCGCAAAATACCTACAGAGAAATCTCTTCTTGTTCAAACATGTGGGATTTCCAAGCGCGCCGTATGCAAGCGCGTTTCCGCCGTAGTGGTGAGAAGAAGCCAGAACTACTTCATACTCTTAATGGTTCTGGTTTAGCGGTGGGTCGTACTCTAGTTGCGATTTTAGAAAACTACCAGCAGGCAGATGGATCAATTATTGTGCCTGATGCACTAAAACCATATATGGGTGGTGTAGAGGTTATTAAAGCAAGCTAAGACAGTACTGCTTAATTGAGCTTTGCTCGATTTAAAAACTCAAGTTATTGAAAAGAGGTTGGATTCGTCCAGTCTCTTTTTATTACTATATTATGAATGTTTTTTTACAGAGAAATATAGAAAAACAAGATCATCAACCAATAATTTACGTCTTGAATATCTAGGTATCTATATAAAATTAAAATAATTATGCTTTTTGTGCTCAGCTGTACAAGAATTACATTTCTGATCATTGCATGACTCGCTGAGATGTGATTTATTGAAGGTATGGGTTTGGCCAAATCTCATCGGTAAGTAGCACATCTGTATGAAATACGATGTCGCTCGTGTTTAACTTTTCTCAATAAAATCTTTAATTTAAATTGTTAGTACGAATTGTCATTATATCGCAAGTCACTATCTTCGTTTTGAATGACGTTCGCTTAAGTTTGAACTACACAGTATTAGAAACGCTAATGCTGATCGAGAAAAAGGTGAGGATATTACCTATGAAGAGACAGAAAAGAGACCGTTTAGAAAGAGCACATTCACAAGGATTTAAGGCAGGATTAGCCGGTCGGTCGAAAGAAAATTGTCCCTATCAACAAGTAGAACACAGATCAGAATGGTTAGGCGGATGGCGAGAAGCGATGGATAATCGCAACATCTTTAAAACCTGATACCGAATTTTAGGAGAGCAAAGCCCCAGATGGGGCTTTGTGTGTTTTTAAAGCTATAAAACGATAACAGCGAAAAAGTTAAAATGCGCTGGTATCTTGGAAAAGACCTACTTTCAAATCTTTTGCTTCATAGATCACGCGACCATCAACTTCGACGATACCATCTGCTAGACCCATAAATAGCTTACGTTTGATAACGCGCTTCATTTCAATGCGATAAGTTACTTTTTTAGCAGTCGGTAAGATTTGACCCGTAAACTTCACTTCGCCCACACCGAGTGCACGACCAAGACCAGGACCACCAGACCAACCAAGGAAGAAGCCTACCAATTGCCACATCGCATCCAAACCTAAACAGCCGGGCATTACTGGATCACCTTTGAAGTGGCAGTCGAAGAACCACAGATCAGGGTTGATGTCGAGTTCAGCAATAATTTGACCTTTACCATGCTCACCACCGTCATCATTAATCTGAACGATGCGATCCATCATTAGCATGTTGTCGCTAGGTAGGCGGCAGTTGCCTTCACCAAACATTTCTCCACGACCACATAAAATAAGTTCTTCTTTTGTATAGCTGTTCTTCGGTTCCATAAATCTTCTTCTTAACTTGCAAATTGACGCTACTTTAGCGTACAGATGTACGCTAAACAACTCCGAACAGTTAAAAAGCGTACGGAGACTTGTAAATTTTGCGCTAAAGATATGTCTATTTGATTAAATTTCAAAAAATTGAAGAGATTAAATGCAAATCAGTTCCAATTGGGGGTGATTTATAATGTGAAAATCATTATAATCGGGGATGACTTTTTAGCAGGCTATTTTAGGTGATCTATGATCCTTTTTGTTGACTCTTTGACCGTAATTGATTTTTCATACCTTTGCCCACGTCGTGGTGCGGTAGGTGAAAGCTGGATCACCGATATTGTGTTGCATGGTGAGCTAAACGAAGAGTCTATGGTGTTAGACTTTGCAAAAGTTAAAAAGCAAATCAAGCGTATTATCGACGAAAAGCTGGACCACAAATTAGCGGTACCCAGCGCGCTTGCGTGTAATGCAAAACACAGTGAAGGCCGGTTTGAATTTGATATGCAATTTGATGGGAATCACTTAGCCATGAATGCACCGGAAGAAGCGGTGTGTGTAGTGGAAGGGGATGAAATCAATGAAGCCAATGCAATCGCTTACCTTAAGTCTGTTATTATGCCGCATATGCCTGAAAACGTGAAAGGTTTAGATATAACACTGCGTCCAGAGGCCGCAACTGGCTTCTATTATCACTATAGCCATGGCTTAAAGAAACACGATGGTAACTGTCAGCGTATTATTCATGGTCATCGTTCATTGATTGGTGTGAAGCTAAATGATATCAGCATGCCTAGATTACAAAAACAATGGGCGGATAAATGGCAAGATATCTATCTTGGCAGTGAAGAAGACTTGATTGATCCTAGTTTGCTTCAGTACGTAACCGCGCATGATAAAGATTATGCGTTCGCATATACCTCGTCGCAGGGATATTTTGAGTTGGCGATCAGCAAATCACGTTGCGATATATTACCTTGTGATACAACAGTTGAATGTATTGCGGAGTATCTTGCTGGCCAAATAAAGCTGCAAAACCCACATGATAAGGTTGAAGTAAGAGCGTACGAAGGGGTTGGAAAAGGAGCGATTGCGTATGCTTAAACGTGCAATTGTCATATTGCTTGCGAGCACCACATTATTTGCTGAGGCGCTTGAATTAAAAGGTCACCTGACACAAGGTGGCTTGGTCGTCGGCAAGCTTGAAAATGCAACTGAGATAAAGCTAAACGAGACAAAATTAAAACGCTCGAAAGGTGGCTATTTCGTGTTTGGTTTTGGTCGTGATGCTGAACTTAACCACATCTTGAGTTGGCAATCTGATGATGGTCAAAAGCATCGCCAGGCGATAGTGATCACGAAACGAGATTACGATATAGACAAGATCACGGGGGTGGCGAAAAAGTATGTTTCGCCACCTGAGTCGGTGCTAAAGCGCATACGTGAAGAAGCTCAAGCCGTGTCAAAAGCAAGACAAGGCAATTCGGATTTATTATTCTTTAAAGACCCCGTTTTCAGGCCTGCGAAGGGCCGTATTTCAGGTGTTTATGGTAGCCAAAGATATTTTAATGGTGAGCCAAAACGACCACATTTTGGATTAGATATCGCAAACAAAACGGGTGAGCCGGTCTTAGCGCCGGTATCGGGTAAGGTGGTGTTTGCAAATCCAGATCTTTATTACAGTGGCGGCACTTTGATTATCGACCATGGTCACGGCATTACCTCTACGTATATCCACCTTAGTAAACTGGATGTTAAGGTTGGCGATACGGTAAAAACAGGCGATAAAATCGCTGAAATTGGCGCGACGGGCAGGGTAACTGGCCCGCATTTGGATTGGCGCTTTAATTGGTTCGGGGAACGACTCGATCCGGCTCTACTTATGAAAGATACACTAGCGGATAAAGCAGTAAAAAAATGACAGACGAACAAAGACAAGCCATTGTTGAGCAACGTATTAAAAGCTCAATCACACACGTAACAAAGACCGTATTCCCAGGCCGTACAAACCATCATAACACTCTGTTTGGTGGTGACGCTCTTGCTTGGATGGACGAAGTTGCCTTTATTGCTGCAACGCGTTTTTGCCGCAAACCTTTGGTAACGATTTCGTCAGACCGAGTCGATTTCAAAGAGGCAATTCCTGCTGGTACTTTTGCTGAATTAGTATCGAAAGTAGTGCATGTTGGTAATACCAGCTTAAAGGTTGATGTTGAAATCTATCTTGAAAGAATGCACAAAGATGATAAACACTTAGCAATTACAGGTAGTTTTACCTTTGTTGCCGTAGATGACAATCATAGGCCAACTCCTGTGGTTTGTGACAAAATGCTAAATGGCTTTGACAGCTAGTTTTTCGCTCAGATTTTATTTTTAAAATCTCTAAAACAAATATAGGGCTAAGCCCTATATTTAATATAATATAAAGAACACATCATACAAAAGCTTGTAAAATTGCTACTTGTCAAGAACGGCTAAAGCCCTTTTATGATAATTAATCCAGCCATCATTTGTTATTCGAGTCGAGTTTCTTTCATTCAGAGGACAAATGAGTCACTTTTTACTCATAATTTTTTGACAGTCAAAAAGCCAAAGACCATACTTTTTACCAATACAGTGAAATAGGAGTGGTGCTCATGGCAATTCCAGTAACCGTTGCAGACGATTCTATGATGTCGAGAAAGGCTGTGCTTAGGGCAATACCTGAAGACTGGGATGTCGAGGTCAGTGAGGCAAAAAATGGCAAAGAAGCATTGGTGATGGTTGAGCAGGGCAAAGCTGAGGTGTTATTTTTGGATCTAACCATGCCAGAAATGGATGGTTTTGAAGTTCTTACGCATCTTCACGAGCACCATGCGAAAACCGTGGTAATCGTTATTTCCGCTGATATTCAGCCCGAAGCGAAAAAGTTGGTAGATAAACTCGGCGCGTTTCGCTTTTTGCAAAAGCCACTACAAAAAGAAGAACTACATAACACGCTACAAGAGCTAGGTTTATTATGAATATGCCACTCAGTG
This sequence comes from Pseudoalteromonas piscicida, assembly GCF_000238315.3. NCBI lineage: Bacteria > Pseudomonadati > Pseudomonadota > Gammaproteobacteria > Alteromonadales > Pseudoalteromonadaceae > Pseudoalteromonas > Pseudoalteromonas piscicida. The sequence continues at coordinate 1,199,978 of NZ_CP011924.1, read as the reverse complement.
AAGAGCAAAGGGATGGCTTGCAAGAGCTAATGAATATATCCATGGGTCAGGCAGCCAACTCTCTAGCTCGATTAATCGAAACTAAAATTAGTTTATCTATCCCTGAAATTACTTCGGTAAGCCCAAATCAACTCAATGAGATCTGTAATACCGCACATGTTTATAGAACGAGGCAGTCATTTTTAGGGGAAATTAAAGGTGAAGTCATTAATCTATTGTCACCGCAAGGCTTACAAGAAATAGCCGAACTTATGGACTACGATAGTCCGCTCGATGACTCTGATCTTAATGAAGTCTTATTAGACTTGTCTAACATTTTGGCTGGTGCATGTTTAAACGGCTTTTCTAGTCAGTTAGAGCTTAAGACCTCATTGACTATGCCAACTATTTATAAACATCAGCTATCCGACGATATTGCTGAGTGGAAAACCACACTAGTGATGAAAATCGCATTTATAATCGAGTCTATTGCTTTTGATTCGAGAGTGATTATCTGTCTGGATGAAAACTCCATTAAAACAGTGATCCAAAAACTTAATGCCATGCTTGGAATAGAGGACTGACTGTGTTTAACGAATTGCAGCGTTATATTCCGGTTGGAATTTGTGTCCTAGACCAAGCACATACGGTGGTTTTTGCGAATGAATTTTTGAAAAACCGGCTACCGGATAACACCCCAAAAAATATTGAGGGCATGTCCATCGATGAGGTATTTCCTGAAGCTGCAAAAATCATTAAGCGGAAATTGAAGAGTGTTTTTGCTTTAAAAGCAGCAAGTTTTAGCTACTGGGAACATCGTCCTCATGTGTTTGAACTAAGCAGCAGCCGTCCTGTTACTGGCGATGAAACTTCAATGTATCAGAATATTCAATATGTGCCGATTTTTGAGCATTCTGAAGAAGTGAAAAAGGTATGCGTGATCATACAAGATGTGACGGAGCTTGCGAGCTATTATCAAGAGCAAAAACGTCTAACCGAAGCATTAGAGATCGAAAAGCAGGAGCTAAAAACACTCAACCTTAAGTTAGAAGCTGCACAAAACCAATTACTACAGTCTGAGAAAATGGCAGCAATTGGCCAATTAGCTGCTGGCGTGGCGCATGAAATCAATAATCCAATTGGTTTTGTGAATTCCAATATTCAAAGTTTAGAAGGCCAGGCTAGCGGACTGTTTGCGATGCTCGCTTTTTATGAATCGAATTTTAGTAAATTTGCCGACAGTGACCTAGCACAGCAGGAGCAGCAGCTCCAAAATCAGCATAGTATCGACTTTTTAAAAGAGGACGTACCTGAATTACTGCAAGAGTGTTTAGAAGGGCTGGACCGAGTATCCAAGATAGTTGAGAGTTTAAAATCGTTTTCTCATGTTGATAACCAGGAGTGGCAAGAGGCAGATCTCATTAAAGGGATTGAAAGCACACTAAAAATAGCAAACAACTCAATTAAGTATCATGCGGTTATCAACAAAACTTACTCCCTTGATGATGAAGTGTTGCTATATTGTCAGCCGATGCAGATTAATCAGGTATTTTTAAACTTAATCATCAATGCTGCACAGTCTATAGAGTCAAGCGGTACGGTAACTATCTCTATCGAAGATAAACAAAGCGAGGTGATTATTGCCATCCAAGACACAGGCAAAGGGATCCCAGCTGAGGACATTAATAAAATTTTTAATCCATTTTTTACCACCAAACCTGTTGGTCAAGGCACTGGCCTTGGGCTGTCTCTATCATATAGCATTGTCGCCAAACACAAGGGCCGCATTCAAGTTGACTCACAAGTCGGTGTCGGCACGACGTTTACGGTATCCTTTCCTAAGCTCAGCGAAGCAGATTTCTCTGACGAATTTACGGATAATTAATTAATCAAACCCAGTTCATAAATAAAGTTAGCCTTCATTAGGTTAGCGTTTCTTTGCAATTCATGTACTCCTTTTTTCTGATTATCCAGTTCTCAATTAGTTGGGTTTAGCTTTCTGACACAGCTTTCATCATCAAAAAATCCACTGTAAAACCGTCACATCGATAAGACTTAACACCGGAGATTATTTATAACTATCTGTTTTTAAATTGATTTGTGCAGATAAGAAATAGTTAAAATAAATTATTGTTCAAATTTTGACAGATAAGAAATGCGAGACTAAAGTAACATATAAGACAAATGAGACGGGGCGAAATATGCAAGCGATCACAGAAAACACACAGTCATTGCAATATCTCACTTTTCAGTCAAGACAGGATTGCTATGCAATTGAGATCCTGTCAATAAAAGAGATCATTGAACTGGGCTCCGTGACAAAAGTCCCCTTGATGCCCGAATTCATTAAAGGAGTGATTAATTTAAGAGGCTCAGTTGTACCCGTTATCGATCTGTCAGCTCGGCTTTGTGGAGAAGTAATAGAAGTTGGCAGACGAACTTGCATCATCATTTGTGAATTCAGTATTGCTGACAACCTCATTGAGATGGGTGTCATTGTTGACGGCGTCAATGAAGTCATAGAAGTTGACGCAAAAGATTTAACCAACTCACCTCAGTTTGGCGCGCAAATCAGAGCTGACTTCATCGCTTCCATGGTAAGGCGCGGCGATGAGCTACTTATCGCGCTAGACCTTGAAAAAGTTCTATCAGTTGAAGAGATGGCTGAGCTAATAGAGTTAAGTGATCGTAGTAGTCACCTTGGGGAGTCAGCATAATGCAGATACTTCCAATTAATGAGCTAAAGGCAATCTACAAGTACTACATTAGCGCTGCGGTGTTGCTAAGCCTAGTATTGTCTCTCACGCTATTACTCAGTGTTCGCGTTGATATTTTATCGCTATCTTCTGTGCTCATTACCAGTGCACTCTTAGCGGTAACGTTAAGGCAGCGTCATTTAACTGCAAAAGTCATTCTCGATTGTGAGGCATTTGCTAGTTATTCGAGTGAGATGCAAGAGCATTGCGAGGTAGAGCAGCACAATACGGAATCTGTTGCCGCGATTTTAGAAACCGTTATTAATCAGGTCTACAGTATTAAGACCTTGGGTAATGACTCGGTTTCAGGGCTTACCCTGCAGTTTTCAGAGCTAAGACAGGCACTAAATAACACTATCGAATCGGCACGAGGTTCTGTAGAAAATTTTGGTGATGATGAACATTGTTTTGCCAAACACAGCCAAGAAGAACTCAATGAAGTCCTGCACAGCTTGCGCGTGGCTCTTGGTTCAAAACTCGAGGTTGTTAATTCCAATCAAGCTGTAAGCCATGCTGCCAAGGAATTAACTGAGCAAACCAAATCCATTCAAAAAATCTCAAAAGAGATCACGTTATTGTCACTCAACGCATCAATCGAAGCTGCAAGAGCGGGGGAAGCCGGTCGGGGGTTTGCTGTGGTAGCGGAAAGGGTGCGTGAGCTTTCGGATATTACCTCAGAAGCTGCAGAGCTTATTATTGAAAAGATGAACGGCTTAACCAATGCCGTTGCTGACAATACTGAAAAGCTCACCGAATCACAGGCACAAGACGTTACGCTTATGGATGACGCTGAATTACATATCCGAAAAGTACTCAATGAGATGGCGACGGTCGCTAATGAGCTGACGCAATCGGTACATGGTTTAGATGATACCGCAAGCAAGATAAAAGCGAACGTCGACGACGCGATAACCGATTTTCAATTTCAAGATAGAGTGAGCCAAAAGCTAGAACACATTTGCAAAGGGCTTACTTCATTAGTCTCGCTATACAGGACAGAAGGTGAGCTAGGCGAGGAAGGGTTGGCTGCATTACAGCAAGAAATGTTCAACTCTTACACCATGAAAGAAGAAAGGGAATGTCATGTTTCAACCACTGAAAATACGTCTCAACACGACCATGTTGAAGATGAAGTAACATTTTTCTAGGAGGTCTTATGACTAAGAAAATTATGATTGTAGATGATTCGGCTTCAATTCGTCAGGTGGCAAAAATGACACTACTCGCTGAAGGTTATGAAGTCATTGACGCCTGTGATGGTCTTGACGCAATCAACAAGCTAGATGATGGCAAAATCAACCTGATCATTAGTGACTTGAATATGCCAAACATGGACGGACTGAGCTTGTTGAAGAAGGTGAAAGAAATGGGTCAATATCGTTTTACGCCTTTTTTGATGCTTACCACAGAATCGGGCTCGGATTTCGTGAGTCAAGGCAAGCAAGCTGGAGCAAAGGCTTGGATGATAAAGCCGTTTAAACCCGAAAAGCTGATTAATACCGTTTCACGTATTTTGGCTTAGGAGCATAAATATGAGCAACTTAACCATTGTGCTGCCAGAAGTATTGACCATTTATGAAGTGAGCAAAGTGGCAGCAAAATGGCAGCTCATGTTAAGCGATGATACGACGGCGGTAGCGATTGACCTTAGCGAGCTGCTGGAGGTGGACGCTGCAGGGTTTCAATTAGTTGTTGCACTCGCACAGTGTTGTACGGAAAGGCCATTATCTGTGATAGGGGTTGATGAGCATCACTCACCTTGTGCCTTATGGCTACTCAATACCTTAGTTGCATCAAACTGCGCGCAAAGGAGGTAAGATGGTTGATTTATCCGAAATTCAAGCGGTCTTTATTGAAGAAGCCAAGGAGTTGGTACTTCAATTTGAAGAAAGTCTCTTGGCAATGGAGTCTATACTGCCAAATAGTGACGACGAGATCATTAACGAGGCGTTTCGTGCTGCACATACCATAAAGGGCTCTGCTGGCGTTGTTGGCTATGACCATATTGTCGACTTTACGCATTTTGTTGAAGCCACTATGGAGCTTCTTCGTGATCACGCGCTAAATCCTTGCGAAAGACTGATTTCGACTCTGCTCGAATGTAATGACCATATAAATGCGTTAATTAAGTGCTTAGAGTCCAACGAAGATTTTCCTCAGGCGTTGACCGATGCTGAAGCTGGGCTGCTAGAAAGTTTAAAGTCATATAGTGGTTTGCAAGACCAAGCCTCAAGTGAGCAAACCGTTGTCGAAAATCAAGAAGCAACGCAGAGCTTTCGAGTCTCAGCGCAGTTTTATAAGGCCTGCATGGTGGATGGTTTTGATCCACTCTCGATTATTCGCTACATCGAAAGTAAAGGTAGTACGGTAGAAGTAGATTGGCTAATTGATGAGGTACCTGCGCTTAACGCGGTCACAGCAGATGAACTAGAATTATGCCATTTTAGAATGCAGCTAGAGATACATCACTCTACGCGAGAAGATATTGATGAAGCATTTGAGTTTATTGCTGCAGAATCAAATATTGAGATAGCCCCAATTGAAGATGATAAGCCAACGCCAACACTTGTCAAAGCTGATAAACAGCCCACCAAAAATAACAAAGTCAAACCAAAGAATCCCGAGCGGATGATGAAAATACCGGCGCAGAAGCTAGATGAATTAGTCAATGAACTTGGCGAGCTGGTTATCGTGTCTGCGGCACTCGAAGATCACACCAAAACAATACGTGACTCGGCCCTTACTGAAATTGTTGAACATATTCAACAACTCGTTAGTGATGTGCAAAGCAGTACACTGCAACTCAGAATGGTACAGATAGGCGAAACGTTCAATCGTTTTAGCCGTGTGGTGCGCGACACCTCAAAGGAGTTGGAAAAACAGGTTTCTTTAGAAATTATGGGGGCTGAAACCGAACTTGATAAATCAATGGTTGAAAAGATAGTCGACCCTCTTACGCATTTAGTTCGCAATGCCATTGATCATGGTATGGAGCCACCTGCACAACGAGCGGACAGTGGAAAACCTGAATACGGTACTTTATCACTCAAAGCCTTTCATGATTCTGGCAGTATTGTAATAGAGATCAGCGACGATGGACGTGGGCTAGACAAAGAAAAAATTAAAGAAAAAGCAATTCAGCGTAATCTGATCTCACCTGATACTGAGCTTACCGACAAAGAAATTGCTAACTTAATCTTCGAACCAGGTTTTTCCACAGCCGAAAAAATATCAAATATCTCGGGACGCGGCGTTGGCATGGATGTGGTGAGGAAAAACATTGAAGCGGTACGTGGAACGGTGAGTGTTGAATCTGTCGAGCACCAAGGTACGTGTTTCCAACTCAGGTTGCCGTTAACCATGGCCATTATCGATGGTTTTATGGTGAGTGTTGCTGATGCTAAGTTCGTCATTCCACTCGATATGGTTACAGAGTGTATTGAACTTCCGCTTGGCAATGGGGCAACTCGTCAAACCGATTACATTAATCTTCGCGGTACGGTGCTGCCATTTATTCATTTGAGTCGTATTTTCGACTTACCGACGAACCCTAAGATCAGACCAAGTATTGTCGTTGTGAAGTACGGCCAGTTGCGAGCAGGCATCGTCGTCGATCAGCTGTTAGGTGAGTTTCAAACGGTCATCAAACCACTCGGTGCGTTATTTGAAAAGATGTCGGGGATCAGTGGCTCAAGTATTTTAGGGTCAGGAGACATTGCGCTCATTCTTGATGTACCAAAGCTTATTCATGATTTTGCTCATGAACCTGAATCTAGAAAATTAGCTAACTCTTAATAAGGGGATATACAATGGGAATTTTACCAGCAATCTTTGACAAACAAGTTAATCAGCTGTCAAAGGCAGTCGTAAACGCGATTGAACACTCAGATCTTACCCAAGTAAACCCCGCTTTATATGAAGGGGAAGCCAAAACACTTGCGACCAATGTGTTAAGTTTGCTTAAAAGTAACGCAGAGTTAGCGGCTATCGAAACCACAGGCACCTTTGCTGCACTCTTAGATGGTGCTGGTCGGATTGTTCATCAAAGCAATCAATTTACCCGGCTTATTGCAAATAACGCACAAAGTGATGGTGGATATATTATTGATATGCTGTCATTGCACAATAACTTTTCCGAGCTGATAGACAAAGCAACCACTGTTAATATACCTAGTGGATCTTATCAATTAGAAATCATGAAATTAGCACAGCCCATTGCTAACTGTAGTTTCGTGGCTAAATTAATCAGCCAAGCGAGTTTGAGCGCTGGAAGTAATAGCGATTTTTATAAACAAGCCATGGATTACAGTACCGCTTGCATTATGCTGGCTGATGAAAATTACGACATTGTTTATATAAATCGTGCTATGCGAGACATGTTACTCAGGTTAGAAAGTGCGATCCAAAGCACGTTACCTACCTTTTGCGTTGACAAACTGGTGGGAGGAAGTATTGACCAATTCCACCGTAATCCAAGCCACCAGCGTACTATGTTAGCGAGTTTAACCTCAACGCACGTTGCGAGACTAGGGTTTGGTGAGCACAGCTTGGAGCTCATGATCACCCCTGTATTTGATGAAGACAATAAGCGTATTTCTACTACGGTTGAGTGGAAAGACGTAACTGATGAAAAGCGTAAAGAGCGCTTGTTAGAAGAAGAGTTTGGTGTTGCCTTCCAAGCGGTAGCTTGCGGGGAATTTGACAGACGCATTGAAGCCAATGAATTAGAGGGATCGATAGGCAGAATTGCAGAGGCATATAATAAGTCGATGGAAGTGCTGGAATCGGTACTTGAGGACAATTTTGCCGTGCTAAACGCAGTGAGTGAAGGTAACTTATCATTAAAGCCCAAAGTACAAGCACAAGGGCTTTTAGGTGAGCTGGCGCAACGTACAGCCAATCTCACCGATGTGTTAGATACCTTAGCGAACGATATCGTCGAGTTGGTTTCACAAGCGGTCAAAGGAAACATCCAAAATCGCGCCGATACCTCAAACTATGCCGGCGCATTTAAAACCATGACTGATGGTCTTAACGAGGTATTGGAAGCGACTGAAAAGCCAATTCAAGAAATTGCTAATGTCATGGAGGGGTTAAAAGAAGGCCGCCTTGATGTTGAGATTGCAGGAAGCTATTCAGGTGTCTATGACGAGTTGAAACAAAGCGTAAATAGTACAATCTCCAGTTTAAGTCGCATTATTTGTGATGTTCGTTCTAACTCAGAATCGCTAGCACAGGCATCGACCGAAGTCTCCTCTACAGCCCAGTCACTGGCACAAAGTGCAAGCGAACAAGCCTCATCAGTTGAAGAGACATCAGCCTCTGTAGAGCAAATGACGGCATCCATTGCACAAAATGCAGAAAACTCTAAAATCACTGACGGTATGGCATCTAAAGCGGCAGGTGAAGCACAAGAAGGCGGTAGCGCCGTGGAAGAGACCGTATCGGCCATGAAACAAATTGCTTCTAAGATAGGTATTGTTGATGACATTGCTTATCAAACGAATCTGTTGGCACTCAACGCTGCCATAGAAGCGGCTCGAGCTGGAGAGCATGGTAAAGGGTTTGCTGTGGTGGCTGCAGAAGTCAGAAAGCTTGCTGAGCGATCTCAATTTGCAGCGCAGGAAATATCTCAGTTAGCATCTGGCTCAGTCAGCAAAGCCGAGCGAGCTGGTAGTCTACTTGCTGAAATCGTGCCTGCGATTGGTAAAACCTCTGATTTAGTACAAGAGATCTCCGCAGCGTCAGACGAACAAGCGGCAGGTGTTGGCCAAATCAACGACTCGATGAATCAAATCACCCAGCTAACGCAGCAAAATGCGTCATCGTCAGAAGAACTAGCAGCTACCGCGGAAGAAATGTCCAGTCAAGCAGAGACGCTTACCCAGCTCGTCGCCTATTTTAAAATCGGAGACATTGAAAGCCAAAGCAAAATCCGAGTGTTAGAAGGAGGCAAGCCGCAATCAGAAGCACAACCCGTCGCCGAGCGAAAAGAAGTGAGTGCTGGGCAAGCTCGCTCAAAAGAGCACTTTGAACAGTTCTAAGGAGGTGCCACATGATTGGGGACTTTATTAGCGATCAAGAATTTACCTGTATTGCTGACTTCTTCAAAGCCGAATCAGGAATACATCTTAGGGATCATAAAAAGAACTTAGTCTGTGGACGACTAAATCAAAGACTGAGGATTTTAGGATTAAGTAGCTATGGTGAGTACATTGAGTATCTAAAGATACCCAATAACAAAGGTGAGCGAAATATGTGCATCGACTTGCTGACTACCAATGAAACCTATTTCTTCAGAGAGCGTAAACACTTTGAAAAGCTCGCAGAGCTGTTTACCACGTACTACCAAAAGTCTGCACCAGATATTTGGTGTGCGGCTTGCTCTTCTGGCGAAGAGGCATACACCTTGGCCATGTGCACGCAGGAGTATTATGGTCACGGGAATTGGGTGGTGCGTGCCAGTGATATTTCTGAGCGGATGCTGGATTTAGCGAAAAAGGCAATTTACCCCTTACATCGTGCTAAAAACATTCCTGACGAATATCTAAGGAAATACTGTCTAAATGGCGTCGGAGAGAAGACCGGCTATATCATGGTGAATGATGAGCTCTATCATAAGGTTAATTTTTTCAAAAATAATCTACTTGTGCCTTATATCGGTGGTAAAGCTGACATAATATTCCTCCGTAACGCACTGATTTATTTTGAAAAAGACGAAAAGGTAAAAATCCTCGAGAATATTTATAGGGCGATGCCGAAGCAAGGTTTTTTGTTTTTAGGACACTCCGAGAGCTTAAATGGCGTGTATGACAAATTTGAGTCAATCGCCCCTGCGGTGTATGCAAAATGTTGATGCCAAACAGAGACGTTGAATCAATATTTTTGCAGCCGGGTAGTTTGGCAATTGAGTCATTTCGTCCAGCAACGCTCAATACCTTGCTGGGGTCCTGTGTTTCATTTGTTTTAGTGTCTAAGCAGCACCAACTAGTTGTTGTCAGTCATATGCTATTGCCAACCACAGAAAAGCCGAATGACGATGAGCCCGCTAAATATGTCGATAAGACTTTTTCGTTGGTTCGCCAATATTTAAAGCGGTTTAGTATCGCTGAGGATTGTGTGGAGATTAAGCTTTTTGGTGGTGGAGAGATGTTCAAAACGTCTTGTTCAGAGACTGTCGGTATGCGAAACATCGAAATGAGTCATAAGCTGATTGACGATTATGGATTTAGGCTTATTGCGCGTGATGTTGGTGGCCCTTATTATCGGAGAATTCAAGTGGATCTCAAGGATGGCTCTTGCCAGGTAGACCGTTTTCATGTTGCGTTATCGAGCAGGAGAGCAACCTGATGTCGAATAAAATTTCTGTCTATATTATCGATGACTCTGCTGTGGTAAGGCAAACGGTCACTGCGATGTTGGAGTATTCGCCTGAAATCTGCGTGACTAAGGTGTTTAGCAACCCTGTCTTGGCGCAGCCCAGCGTGTTGGCAGAGCCGCCAGATGTTATTATTCTTGATATAGAAATGCCACAGATGGATGGCATTACCTTTTTACGCTGGCTCATGGCCAATAAACCTATCCCCGTGATCATTTGTTCATCGCTAACAACCACAGGAGCTCAATTGTCGGTAGAGGCACTCTCTCTTGGCGCATTTGAAATCTTAACTAAACCTGAGTGTGGCTTAAAATCATTTCTTGAGTCTCAACGCGAGCAATTTATTAAAGTGGTTAAGCAAGCGAGATTCTACAGACCAAAGTCCTCTACGGAAGACATAAGCCGCGCGCCTGCTATCAATGTTGCAATGAGCAATACCAACCTTTCCATTAATACCACTGATAAAGTGGTAGCCATCGGCACTTCGACAGGGGGGACGCAAGCGCTTGAGTACATATTTAGTCAATTAGAACCCGAATTGCCTGGTATTGTGGTGGTGCAACATATGCCAGCCAACTTCACTAAAGCCTTTGCTCAAAGGCTAAATGATCTTTCAAAATTAAAGATTAAAGAAGCTGAGCATAACGAACGCGTATTGGCTAACCATGTGTATATCGCGCCAGGAAGCCATCACCTTCAGCTTGTTCGTCGTGGTGCATTCTATTACACTCAGCTCAAAGATGGGCCGCCAGTGCAGCGCCATAAGCCTTCGGTCAATGTATTATTTCAATCTGTTGCGAAGCAAGTTAGAAGCAATGCTATCGGATTTATATTAACCGGAATGGGCGCAGATGGTGCATTTGGTTTGTTAGAAATGAAGAAATCGGGGGCGCAGACTTATGCACAAGATGAAAGCTCCAGTATTGTATTTGGAATGCCCAAAGAGGCCATTAAGCTAAATGCTCACAGTAAAGAAGTGACTCTAGCGGACGTGCCGACGACAATAACTCAATGCTTTTCATAATGTTGCTGTTTTGATAAGCGCAACTCTTGTTTACGCGATTAAAAGGAAATTAGCTTGAAAGCGACTACATTAACCCGTAATTTTTTTCATGGATTGGCTGCAGTTATAGCCATCACTCTATTTGGATGTGCGCCACAAACTAGGACAGTTTTAACACCCACCGAGCAATTGAACGTTGAAGCGTTTCACTGTGGCGAGCAGTGGATGACAGAGGTCGATGATCTTTTAATAAGTGGCGATGGTAGCGGGCATGGTCCTGATCTTGGCAGCCAAGAATGGCAATCGGTCATTGAGTTTAAACTTGGTGTAAGAAGTTACTCGGATAAGCCCGACCGTGGCACGCAGGATTGGTGTCGCTATATTGACGAGCACTTAAAACAACATACCCTACATACGCCTACATTCGCTTGTAACGAGGTAAGAGCTGGAAGCATGGAAGCCGTTATTTGTGATAGTGCGGTGTTGTCTCGACTGGATAGCAGGCTCAATTCTGTGTATGAAAAAATTGTAAAAGAGCCGCATTCGAAGCAGCTTCAAGCCGAGCAAAGAGGGTGGATAAAAGGGCGTAATGCGTGTTGGAAATCTAGCGATAGCACGCATTGCTTGAAGCAGTCGTATATTCACCGTATTGCCGAGCTTGAGGCTCGTTTTGCATTAGTGACTAGCTCCGGGCATACGACGTATCTCTGTAACGATAAGTTATTATCCGTTTTTTACTATGATACTCAGCCACTAAGCATGGTCGCAGAATTTAATGACAGTGAAAAGCTGATGTTCATCGATAACTCCGCCAGCGATACTCATTACCGCGGTGGCGATTATCACCTTAAAGTACAAAGTAATGTAGCAATATTAACTTGGGGTTATTATCAACAGCCCATCCAGTGCAAAGTTACAGTAGACTAAGTTTAGAAGCACATTAGCGCTTCGAGTTGAAGCGTTAATCACCGGTTGAATGATAGCAAATCTTGTCGAGCATCATGATAATAAACGAGTCGTCTTTTGCTTTTCCTAAGAACTCCATTGCGTTAAATTCAAACGTCCCATCAGATTTGACTTCGTATTGAAGAAGAAAATCAAACTTTTCGCCTTCTTCTTCTACATAACCATCAATATTTATGTAGTTTCTGCCCCAATCGCTTGTGAGATAATCCCAAGTGAGTTCGGTAAAAAAATTATTCATAACTTGGCGAAAAGTGTAGTCGCTACACTCTTTAAACGGTGTGTCCTGCATTCTGTCAATTTCTAACTCAGCAGTATAATCGGCATAAGCTACAGATGAAGTGACTAAAAATCCAAGTGCAGCTAGGTTACGTGAGAGCGGTTTCATCATTTTTCCATTTTTATGTCTGACGCGAAATTAAAGTATATCAAGCAATATGAAATATTTTGCTATTCGAACCAAACTACTTTATTTTTGCCAGTATGTTTAGCCTCATACAAAGCTTTATCAGCATCATTTAAATGTCCTGTAATAGACATTTTTTCCATCTCGGGAAGTACCGCTTTTACACCAATGCTGACCGTGAGATGTATTTTCTCTTCTTCTGACAGTGTAATTTCCAAGTTGGATATAGATTCTCTGATAGTCTCAATCAATGCGCTAGATGATCCATGTGTGGCATCAAGCAATACAAATGCAAACTCCTCACCTCCCATTCGCGCGGTAAAATCATCACTGCGTAGCGCATCCTTTATGGTGTAAGCAATCAGCTTAATGGCTTTGTCACCAGCATCATGACCGTAGGTATCATTAATTGACTTAAAGTTATCGATATCTACCATACCAATTAAATAGGGGAAGGATATCTCACCAACTTCGGCGGCTTTTTCCATAAAGGCACGTCGGTTGGGCAGGCCTGATAAGGTGTCGGTCATTGCGAGTTCAAGCAGTTTGTTTTCTGCTTCTTGGCGCTCTTTATCGAGTTTAACCGCATAGTATAAACCAGCTAGAGAATCGACTAATGGTTGTAAGAATTTTGCATCTTCTTCGGTATAGTCAAAAAACTTATTCGCAAGTCCTATCATACCGACCAATTCGCCATTGAGTTTTATCGGCAGCCCTAAAAACTTAGAGATCCTTGGGTGTCCTTTTGGCGTGCCTTTCGACGCAGGGTGCTTGCCTCGTTCATTACTAATTACGGTTTTCCCTGTCAGGATAACCGACCCGAACAGATTATTAAAATCAGTAAAATAAAGATCGTTATCATAATACCGCTGTACCAATTGAGAGCTTAGATCATTCCATTGCATTTCTGAAATTGCATGAATAAAGAGCCTTGGCACACCGGCGGTATGCTCAAGCTCGCCGATCAGCGCAAATTGGCTATCCGCAATGTCGATGAGCTCTTCTAGAATTTCACGGCATGATTTAGACAGATCACCAGTCTTTAAATAGGCTGACTGTGCTTTACTGATAAAAGACAGTAATTGTTTTTGCTTTCGCTCTTGCAACTGCGCTTCCATCCGGTAGGTAATATCCCGGTGAGTACCAGCAAGGCGCAGTGCTCTGCCGCTATTATCGCGTTCAACCACTTTGCCATAGGTTTCTATCCACACCCAGTGTCCGTCGGCATGTTTCATTCTATAGGACGTGGTGTAGGCATCGGTTAACCCTTGTAGGTGCTTGGCTAGGTCTCTTTCTACGTGACTACGATCGGCTGGATGAATAAGTTGGCGGAAGTAATTAACGCTGGTCTCAACGTATTCAAATTCAATTCCAAGCATATCACACCACTTTTTATTAACTTTGTTGATATCTGCTGGAATATTCCAATCCCATGTACCTAGCTCCGAGGCTTCTAGTAACAGGCGCATCTGTCGGTTTGTCTCATTGAGTTTGTCTTCGGTGTACTTTTGCGCAGTATTTTCGGTAATAAAAGCCTGAATGCTTGTCATTCTGCCGTCGTGGTTAAAGTGCGCCACGGTGATCATACGGATCCAGATCTGTTTTGAGTCTAATGCCATCTCTAGCAAAATTTCAGACGCCTCTAAACCATCCAAGTGGTTTTGTAAGTTAAAATGAAATTTCTCAACACTTGGCTCGGTGAGTAAGTCTTCAAAATGCAATTCTCCGGAGCATAAGTGGAAAGCGTCAATACCAATTACGCGTTCAATATTCGGAGAAACCGTACGAATGCGCAGCCCATTATTATACTTCCACTTAATTAACACGATCGGTGAAAAACGGATTAACTCTTGATCTTCGAGGTATAACGAATAGTTCTTTTGTAGCTCTAAAATATTGGTGATAAGACCGCTAATTGTCTCGAGTAAATGAACATCTCGCTCGGCATAATTTTTCGGTTTGGTATCGATTAAACAGACGCCACCGATAGGCTTGCCGTCGAGTCGAAAAGGTACACCCAAGTATGAGCGAATGTAGGGCTCGCCAGTAACCAGTGGGTTATTGGCATAGTTTTCATCTAAGGCGGTATCTGGAACAAGTAAAGACTTGTTATGTTTGATTAAGCTCTTACAAAAAGCATCTTGCTCCGGTGTCTTGTCGGCTAGGATCCCATGTCTGGCGATCAGATGTTGCCATTGCCCTTCAATTACGGTGACTAAAGTAATTGGTACCTCGAAATAATCAGAGAGAGAGGTGAGTAGCGTATTGAGGTCGGCGAGCGGAAAGCTTGATTCGACTAAATCTTGTGTTAATTCAACTTTTGCAAAAGTATCCACGCCTACTCTCCATTATTTAAAAATGCAGCAAGTTGAGTGGTATTACTTTGTATCTCGTGAGGTAGTGCGGTATCGAGTAACTTTTCCAACTGAATTTCTAGCTCTATCTGCTTTCTTGGCAATAAGGATTGCTCAATGTTATCCAGTACAAACAGATAGTTATGGGTCGGTGACGGTAATATTTTATAGTTTCTGAAAACTTCTTGAGCCGCAGCTGCCAATTTCGCTGTGGTGAGTTCGCAAGTTGGCAACGCATAGTAAGTGAGAACGGGGTTTATCGAGTAACATAATAGCAGCTCGGTGATAACTTCATAGACGTTAATTTCGTCTGTTACTTCGACTTTTTCTATCGTGATCAGATAGAACTCCTCGTCTTTTGGATTGCTACGGATCTCACATCTCAAAACACCAAGAGGAGTGTGGTAGATGCCATTACCACTAAAGCATGCCGAGAACTCCGCAAGAATCTGAGATTCTATGTCTTTGCTGAGATTATGCTCGACAACTTGGCCTTCATTATTGATTAATACCCGTGGGCAATCACGCTTTTTTAGTTGTTCCTGTAAAACCGTTTTAAAATAATTATTATTGTATACGTCTATTGCTGCATTAACTTCTTCGAGTAATTTGTCGTTCTCCCATGGTTTACACAAAAACTTATGCGCAACCTTGCTGTTAATCATATCAATAAGCATATCGGAGTCGGTATAACCGCTAAGAATTAGGCCAATTGCACCAGGGTTTATTTTTTTGGCTCGTTTTAGAAAATCTCCACCATTCATTAGCGGCATTCTAAAATCAGAGATAATAACCTGAACGGGGTGCGTGTCTATGTACTCAAGAGCTTCAAAAGGATTATCAAAACTGACAACCTCTACCGAAGGCAGCCGTATGACTCGTTTTAACGCCTTAAGTATTGACGTTTCATCGTCTAATATCAGTACTTTGTAACTAACTAAAGTATTTGCTTCTGAGTTCATAGAAAAGCTCCAACCAATCTTGGCTCTTTTGATCAAAAAAGGTGTTGATCACCGTCTGATTGACTTCTTTATTGGTGATAGTGTCTATAAGCAACAATAGCTTAGTGGCATTGCAATCTGAGCTACCCGTTTCTAGGGCATTAATGAGCGCATACAATTGATCTGTGATGGCTGACTCGTAGCCAATTAATGTGGCTGTATAAAGGGCGATATGCAATTTCTCGATATAGCAACTCTGTGGGGAATGACATTGACTTTCGGTAATAAGCTGAGCTATTTCTGAGCCGAGCTCGCCAAGAAATAATAAGGATTGAACAAAAACAACGCGCTCAGAGTCAATTGAGCCGTCATGTAGCTTATGTACCAATTCCTTAAGTAATTTGACCTTTCTAAAATTAATATCGCTTAACTGCTCACAGTTCGCGATATCATATCTGGCTGCAACCATATTGTGATAACACACAGAGACAATAATTACAGACACTAAATCCACACCGAGCGTCTTAATTGCGGTAGAGAGGGAGTATTGCTTTGTCGATAATCCCACATAAGCACTGTTACACAGGTGGAATAATTTAGCTTGAATGAGCACCTCTTGTTCCAGCATTGCTTCAAGCTTGTGAAAATCTAAATCAATGTCTTCAATTTTACTTAGCAAGATAGGCAATTCGTTTTCAATGAAAGTTTCATTTAGGGCACGCTTTATTGCTTCACTTAATGGCAGCTCATTGAGTCGATAAAAAGCGGTGATCACATCATCGAATTCTTCTCTTCTAAATGGCTTAGCGACGATAAAGGTAGCAGAAATTGAAGACTTACACAGTACCTTGCCTGTGGTATCGCCGGTTAACAACACGGTGAGGACTTGTGGATAACGGCGCCTCACGATATTGATTAATTCAACACCGTTAATCGATGGCATAAGGTAATCACTCACTAATATGTCGATGCTTGCTAACGTATCTAGGGATTCTATGAATTGTTTAGGTGATGAAAAGGTCAATATTTCAGCTCCTTCCATGCTGATTTTGAAGTGGCGGTGGAGCGACTTCAACATTAACTCATCGTCATCAACGAGCACAATCCGTGGCACTTGGCTTTTAATAGACATAGTGAGTAAACTCCTCAAGCAAAACAGGTTTTCCGATGAGATATCCTTGTACTTCATCGCATTTTAACTGCTCTAGAATTTCAAGCTGTTCCACGGTTTCTATACCTTCAGCGACAACTTTTAATTCAAGGTCGTGAACTAATCGAATAACATTTTGGACAAGATCTCGAGCTGATTTCGAACTGTCGATGTTTTCAATCAGGCTTTTGTCAATTTTGATAACATCCACTGGCAATTTTGAAATATAGCCCAATGAGGAATAGCCCGTACCGAAGTCATCGATGGCAATGGAGAATCCGATTTCTTTTAATTGTAGTAATTTAGTTTTAGCTTGCTCGAGATTTTCTAAGACAAAGTTCTCGGTGATTTCTAACTCGAATTGTTCGGGTTTGAGCGAATACCTTTCAATAATCGAATACATGGTTTGTACAAAGCAGGGATCGGAAAGTTGATAAGGTGAAACATTCACTGCAACTTTTTGGATCTCAAGTTCTTCCTTTTGCCATTCGCACAGTGCGATACACGCCTGCTCAAGCACCCAAGTTCCTATTTTGACTATTTGTCCGTCTTTTTCTGCTAACGGAATAAAATAATCTGGTGAGTTAGCGCCAAACTGGGTGTTCTTCCAGCGAATTAACACTTCACAACTATTGATTGAATGTTCATTTAAATTAAGCTTAGGCTGGAACCTTAGATAAAACTCATCATTATCAACGGCGTTAAATAATGCTTCAGAGACTTTATGCTCATTTAGTTTTTCTGAAAGCAGTGATTGCGAATAACGCATATAGAAATCAGTGCGTGACTCGCAAACAAATTGGGTATAGATAACTAAGCTGTCTATTGCTTCCGAGAGTGGCTGCTCAGGCTCAATCATGGTGTACGAGACAGAGAACTTGATTTGGATATTTTTGCGAATGAAAAATTGTTTAATTGAGTTGATTAACTCATCTAAAAACTTGTGTACCTCAATTTCACTTTGTACTGAATCTAGCCAGAAAATGGCTTGATCAAAGCTGATTTTAAGCATCGAAAAATGAGTCGCTTCGCTCAATAGAGCATGATCTATGATTTTTTTAAACGTATCAGAATATATTGGGGTATTGGAAATAATATTCTTAACCAACAAATCTCGAATTTTCAGGCAGATCATGACAGAGTTATCGGTGCGATTGATATGTTCGAGAAAGCCCAGTTTGCTCTGATAGAAGTTAGGATATTTATCCTGCTCGCTGGAGAGGGGTTTAATGATAAGTAAGTAGCTGGATTCTGTTTTTAGCTTGAGCTCAACTTGGCATAACACCCCTGAGCTTTTTAGTGTTGCAATTCTGCGCTCGGTAAAATCATCAAGGCATTTATCACTTTCAAAATTAAACAGCTGAAAGAAATTGCCTTTATTGGCCTCGTTAAGCACTAACTCCGTGTAAGCGTAATTACAGTCAATGACATTACCTATGGTATTTACTTCGACTAAAGGCGCATTATTGTTACGCAGGATTTGGGTTTTTAATTCGTTTTTGTGATGGTTTGTGAGTGCCGCTTCTATCGTTGTGTACAGCTCTTCGTTATTCCAAGGCTTGGATAAAAACTTAAAGGTGTTATTCGCATTGATCAGCGACTTCATATCGTCATAATCAGCTTGCCCACTGAGCACGATGCATTCAATACTGGGATCATGCTTTTTCACTTCTTGGATAAGCTCTTGGCCATTCATGTTGGGCATTCTGAAATCAGTAATAAGCACATGAGGTTTGTGCTCTTGTATCAAACTGAGCGCTTGTCTCGGGTCATCGGTATATACCACTTCATAATGCTGTAAACGCAGAGTGCGTTTAAGCGACTTTAGAATATCAATTTCATCATCAACCAACATGATAGGTGCATTCATAGCTACCCCTGTATTAGCGCATTAATTTTTTCTAACAGAATAGAGTTATCAAACGGTTTAGAAAGGGCATCGTTGGCGCCCATCGCTTTAGCCTTTTCAAGTTCTACATCATTTAACGCAGAGACCACCAAAATCTTAATCGCTTTAAATTCTTCTTTTTCGCGGATAAATGAGATCACTTCAAAGCCATCCATTCCCGGCATGGAAAGATCGAGCGTGATTAAACTTGGTTTAAACTCAGAGATGGCAATGCCAGCCATAAAGCCATCCCCAGCTTCTTGTATCAAATAATCGTTGCCTATCACTCGTCGTATCGCTTTTCTATACTGGGGCTCGTCATCAATGATAAGCACCTTAGCTAAATCCCGTTCTTTATCAGAGTGTAGTCCACTTTCTGCGATTTGATAGTCGCTAATAAAGTCTTGCGAAAGGGGGATTTTGTGCTTGTTTAAAAAGGATAAAAAGTCTTCAAGTAAGACACGGTAGTTACCGCGTCCAGGAAGCTTATGACCTTTTAATTCGCCATTGGCAATCCAACGACTCACACTGCGTTGGTGTACGTTACAGTAACTGGCGATTTCGCTTGGTTTAAGTGTTTGCATAGTCTTTTTGCTTTAATTCTCTTACCTATTGGTATAGCACAAGAAAACTAATAAGACAAAAGCGACATTAGAGACAAAGAAAATAGAGTATGTTTATGAGCTAAAGGTATCAAGGCGGGGAGCCTTGATACCATCATGAATGTATAAACCTATAACACCATCGCGGCTATCCAGCCGAAGCAGAGTAGTGGGATGTTGAAGTGAATAAATGTAGGCACCACGGAATCCCATATGTGATCGTGCTGGCCGTCGGCATTTAAGCCAGAAGTGGGTCCAAGTGTGGAATCTGATGCAGGAGAGCCCGCGTCGCCTAATGCACCTGCGGTTCCCACCAAGGCGGCGGTAGCCATAGCAGAAAAGCCAACTTCTAGAGACAAAGGTACAAATAGCGTGGCAATGATTGGCACGGTTGAAAATGAACTGCCAATTCCCATGGTAATAAGTAAGCCAACAAGCAAAATCATCGCAGCGGCAAGTGGTTTATTATCGCCAACAAAATCGGCACAACTTGCTACTAAACTTGCCACATCACCCGTTGCTTTCATGACGGAGGCAAAGCCTTGAGCAGAGATCATGATAAAACCTATCATTGCCATCATCGCCACACCTTTACTGAAAACATCGGAGTTTTGTTCCCATTTAACAATACCAAAGAGGCTAAAAATCATCACGCCAACGAGCCCACCTAATATCATTGAGCCACTGTTATTTTGTGCGATGAGAGAAGCCAGCACCGCAGCGCCACCGACGATCATCACTTTGGTTGCTTCTTGGCCTTCCGGTACTGTGTTTGACTGAGTACTTTGCTGTTGACTCACCTCGTAAACTCGTTTTTTACGATAAGTAATGAAAACGGCAATCAACAGGCCAATCAGCATACCAAGCGCAGGGATCACCATAGCGTATGGCACGTCGAACTTAACCAATTCTAATCCATTATCGACAAGGTTTTTATGCAAAATAGAGTAAAGGTAAATTCCACCGAATCCATATGGCAACACCATATAACTGGTCGCTAAGCCAAACGTTAAAATACACGCAATCGCACGGCGGTCTATCGTCAGCTTGTTCAGTACGACTAATAGCGGTGGAATGAGGATAGGAATAAACGCAATATGAACTGGCACAAGGTTTTGCGACGCAATCGAGCAAGCCAAAATGATAACCATTATAAACATGCTTAAGAACGTTGAGCCTTCGCTATCATTAGCATTAACCAATTTGAGCAGCTTTTGCGCGAGGATTTGAGTTAAGCCAGACTTTGAAATAGCAACCGCAAACCCACCTAACATGGCATAGCTTAAGGCTATTTCTGCGCCACCAGATAGCCCATCATTAAAGGCGTTTAAGGTTGTCTTCAAATCTAAACCGGCCACTAAGCCCGCAGCTATTGCACTGACGGTCATGGCGACAATTACATTTATTCTAAAGAGGGTTAACCCCAACATGAGCAAGACGCCCAAAATAACAGCATTCATACTATTTTCTTGCCTTTCTTTTTATTGATTTATACAACCTCTTCAACTCACCAAGCTCAAGTTTATTAAGTGGTTTTTGTTGATACTGTGACTTTTCAATTAATTTATAAAACTGCCAAAGCGACGCATCTAACTCAGGAAACAACTTACATAACTCAACAATATGTTGTTTCGCCGTAGTGCCGCTTAGCTGCCCTTTGAAATCGGACACTATAGCATTGTAATAGACCAGTTCGATAGGGCGTTTATGCCGAGTAAGCTGCTTGCTAAGGTAAAATAGCGCAATTGAGAGCAAAAGCAGCATAAACAGGGAAAATATGCCGGCCCAAAGCTGACCATTGCTCCCAAACCACTCTTTAAACAGTGCGCCTTGCTTTTCTTTGTCAAAATTAATGACGACGCGAGTCCACTGATAGTCAAGCTCCTCAAGCTTTAATCGCAACCAATTAATAGATTGCCAATTAGACAACCCAATTAAGCTGTAGCCTAAACCGCTTTTGAACTCGCTCGATAATTGTTCTAACTGAGAAAGGCTCCCAGTCATGCGCTCTGGGGCAATCCAGGCGGTTGGGTCTAAGCGTTGCCAGCCAATTCCCGGTGTAAAATATTCAACCCAAGCATGTGCGTCATATTGATAAACGCTGTAATAGCCTTGATTGTCATTTTTTTCACCGCCCAGATACCCAGATACCAAGCGAGCAGGGATCCCCGCGCTTCGCAGTAGAAATGCCGCGGCAGAGGCATAGTGACCGCAAAATCCATTAAACGAGCTAAATAGAAAGTCATCAATCCTATCGCTCGATTGGGCTGTAGTTGGTGTTAGGGTATAGACAAAACCATTTTGCAAAAAATAGCGCTTCATTAATTCAATGAATTGGCTCGTTGTTGTCGATTGACTGTCCCAATCGCGCGCCAGTTGCCTTGCCTGTTGATTAATGCCGTCAGGTAATGCAGTGTTACGCCTATAATACCAAGGCCTTAACGAATCTTGGGGTTCAAAGTCAGTGAAATCGATTTGATACTCGACAGGTTTTGCTGATAGGTTTTTCAAATAGACCGTGCCAAACACATTACTATTCAACTTAGCGCTTTTCGAATAAGAGTATGATAGGCCGTACAACCAAGGAAGTTGGCTTGGCTGTGCAATAATGGTTGCTGCGCCAATCGGGTCTTTTGGCAACGCTCTGACATTGGTACCTTGATACTCAGAGACTTTCCATTGCCGTCCGTCAAATTCATCATGAATAATAGCTCTCCAATAGAAAGGTCCCGTTTGTCGAGTGTCCTCAAATGACGCCCGAAACACCAAGTCGCTGGACTGGGATAAGTTTGCAATATTGAAAGGATCTACATTCTCAGATAATCCTGTTTTTGCTTGATTCTGCGGTGCAGGTAACTGCCAAAATGCCGGGAGTTTTGGTAAAAAAACAACTAATAAAGTAGCCACGGGCAGCACCAATACCAATCCCTTTGCGCTTACCTTAAGCGCAGATTTGAACCTTAGGTTTTGCTCGAGATTAAGCATGATAGCTAAATTAACAGCCAACAAAATTAATACCAAAAATGCTGCAAATATACTTTGTGTAAAAAGAAATAAGCACGGGTAAGTAAAGAAATTCAAAATACATATTTGTGTAAATTGGCGGGCTTGCGTGGCATGCACTTGTTTCAGTAGCGATGCAACCAACATCAAAGCCACAAAAACATTCACGCTGTTTTTTAGACCTATTAATGAGGCCGTCGCAATGGCGCCGAGTAAAGTGACCAAGTTAATAAAACGAATGCTTAACACGTTTGGTTTAGTCACCAATCTCGATGCTTGCCACAGTGTCAAAACGGTACATAACCCGACAAAGCCGATACCAAAATCATCAACAAGAATAATGCTCAGCAGCCATAAAAATAGTGATGTGCTGTAGTACCATTTTGGGAAGCTAGAATTCACTTAATGCCTCCAAGCAACTTAGTTTATGGGTTTCACCTTGACCGAACGGGATCCTGTTTTGTTGCAATAACAGGGCATAACTTGTTTGTTGCTTGTCGGCGTCAAGCACCATAGTACAGAGTTTACTCAGACGTTCTTCTTTGCTGCCTGAAAGCTTAGAATAATCGAAAATAATGCGGTGTAAATCGGCCGACTCCGGTGCATTCTGTTTAATTAACATTTGGTCAGTCTTGGCGTAATGCTTCCAAGAAACGCGGCTTAAACTCATCCCTTTTTGATATTGAGAAAGATGGTCGAACTCAACTGAACGCTCTTTCTGTTGTATGCTTTGGCTAGTATTCGAGGCACTGCCGAAGCTAAACTCTGTGTCTATAACGGGCAATGGAGTAGGGTACACGTAGAAAGCATCGTTTGGTTTTATATACGACCAGGTACGAATAAGGCCAAATGGGAAGTAGCTGAGGATTTTAATTACCCCCGTATCATATACGCCACGAGGTAATTCAGGGGCACTTAGCTCGAGAACTTTTTCATCACTCACTTTGGAAATATGGGTAGCCGTTTGGTTGTATTCACTTGATAGTCTGAGAGATTGGATCTCTGCGCTAGATGAAATACTGAGTCTAATAGATGAACTATATGGGCTAAAATTAGCATTACTTCCCAAATATCGGATATTTGTATTGTTCAAGTTAAAAAAACCTAAAAATAGGGCGGCTATCATCATCACAGCCATAATGTAGGACACTGCAAGGATTAGATTATTCTGATAGTTGATCCCCAATACAAAATTAAGCAAAGCCACAGCGATAAAAAAACCGCCATCCTTAGATGGCAGTATGTAGATATTATTATGAGATAACTGTATTTCTGAGCCTTGATGTCGTTTATAAACATGCTGCTTAACTTTCCGTTTCAAGCGGTTAATCATGCTTAATGTACCGGTACGTTTTGAAAGACCTGTGTCTTAACTTCTACTTCATTAGTCGTGGTTACGCCAAGTCGATGGGCACAGACTGAAGTGAAAACCGCTTGAACGTCATCGGGTATGACGAAATCTCGACCACTAATAAACGCATATGCACGACTTGCGGCTGCAAGTGCGATGCTAGCTCTTGGCGACAAAGGATCGCTAAATTGACCTGAGCTGCGTGTGTAGTTAACTAAGCGAAGGATGTAATCAATAATAGCGTCACTTAGCACAATGTTAGGCACAACTTGTTGATACGCCAACAGTGTTTTGCCATCGATCACTTGTGGTGCTTGAGTCAGTTTTCTCGTTTTTCCAGCTAACTTAATTAACTGCGCTTCTGCCATTTCCGAGGGGTATCCCAAGCTTATACGCATAAAAAAGCGGTCTAGTTGTGACTCAGGCAGTGGATGCGTGCCAGATTGATGCTGAGGATTTTGCGTTGCAATCACAAAAAATGGGCTAGGGAGCTCATGGCTTACGCCATCGATGGTTACTTGATGTTCTTCCATGGACTCCAACAAGGCGCTTTGAGTTTTTGGACTTGCGCGGTTGATTTCATCGGCCAGTAAAACTTGGCTGAAAATTGGACCTGGATGGAATTCAAAAGACTGATTTTCTCGGTTAAAAATGGAAGTACCGGTAATATCAGCTGGGAGCAGATCGCTAGTAAATTGCACTCGACGATATGTCAGACCTAACACATCAGCAAGAGAATGAGATAGCGTCGTCTTACCCATACCCGGCAAATCTTCAATTAGAAGATGGCCGCGACACAAAAGACTGCAGATCGCGAGCTTTATTTGTTCAGGCTTTTCTAAAATAACGGTAGAGAGCGCATCGGTAAGTTTCTTTATCTCTTCATTCATGTAACCAGCTCTAAACGCTTCATTACCGAATCCACTTTATGTGCATTGAAAGGTTTAGCGATAAAGCCCTTAGCACCAAGTTCCCAAGTATTTTGAACATTCTCCATACTATTATGACCCGAGCACATGATGACATGGGCCACAGGAAAGTTTTCGTTGATGTAGGAAAGAATTTCGGTGCCATCTGTATCGGGAAGCTCAATATCTAAGAAGACAACACTGGGTTGTTTGTGCTTTAGTAGCGGCTTTGCGGAATCAAAGTCTTCACAACCATAAACTTCTTCAAACCCTAAGTTCTCCAAAATCTGTGTCAGAAAATCTCTGATCTCAACAGCGTCATCAATTATCAAGATTGGTTCTAGCGGTCTTACAAATTCCATATGTCGATACTTCAAATTACAAATTCAACCACATACTATAAAAAGCGAAACCATAGCTCAATAGAAAATACAGTAAACTTTTTATTAATGTCCGATACCGTCTAGTATTGGACATTAATAGATAATTTATTTAGCTCCTTAATACTGCTAATACTGGGATTTACTACATCCCATAATTTATATTATGTTAAATAAAGTAAATTAAAAGAGAGACTAACTTACTCTTTGTACAATCAAAATTTCGCTGGATGTTTATGGGCTACTTTTTGACCTGTTTATCCGTTTTCGAATGTAGAACTGACACTGCTGTTTCTAATGCTACGTCCTCACCATATTTGTCCATGTCGCCAGCCACGATTATATTTGGTTCGAAGTCTTCACGAAAATTACCATTTACGTGATATAAGCGTTCAAATCCAACTTCAACCCATGCGTCACTTTGAGCAAGGTCGAGACGTTTGATGCCGCCAAGCAAATCAGCCATCGGTGCGCCAATTACTGCGTCCGCACCCAAAGCATCAAAGCCAATTGTCATGCCTTCTCCAATACTGCCGGTCCAGCGCCCAGCAAGTACAACAAACGGTACCTTTATTTGTTGCTTTGCTGGTTTAGTGAACGCGTCTTTTAACTCTGCTTTGTTGAATTGTACAGCTTTCGTTTGCGTACGGTACTTTTGATACACGCTTGGCGCAGCAGTAAAATGTCCAAGTATGGGTTCTGCGACACCTGTATTCCCGCCGCTGGGTGTATTTCTAAGGTCAATAACATAACCTTTCACTTTACCTAAGGATTTTAATGCTGCTTTAAACTCATCAACAGTTTGGGTGTTGCCCATGGCGTTATTAAATCGAATATGACCAAATTCATCTATTTTTGCGTAGGATACTTTAGGTCCATTGCCTAGCGCATTTATTGCATCGTAACTTGCGGCAAGTTCGACAGTGACTAATTTTGTATCCCGTTGGAATTCAATTTCTCGTTTTTGATAACGTTTCCCTCCTAACGCAATATTCAGTGCGTAACTCTTCTGAGCCTTATTTAATTGACTCAATGGCACCTGCATTACGTCTTGTATGGCCTCCGGTATTGTATTGCCATCTACCCTTGTCACTTTATCTCCGGGTTTTAGTCCTTTAACGTCTGCATCGCTGCTACGTTTTACGTCAATGATAAGTGCGCTGTTATCGTTAAATTCGACATACATATCTGCACCCGTTGGATACACGCTGTAATCCTTTTCATTTAATGGACCAAGATTGAGATGCGGATCTGTGAAGTGGCGTAAATATGCTTGGCTTAAATCAATAAAGGCTTGCTTAGAATCTAAATTATTTAACTTATTCTCAAATAGTTGCCGGGTTTGCTGGTAACCTTTAAAGTCATCTAGATACGCGTAATGGGTTTGCAAGTTATGATCGAGCTCTTTCCAAGCATCCAACGCGCTAAAAGCCTCAGCACTTGCAGCAAAATTTGGCGTTAGAAGGAAGCTAGCACATAAAAAAACATTTAATTTCATATTTTTATGTCCTTGTTGTTATTATTTAATCCCAGTTATTTCATGCTAATGAAGCGCTGCGCTAAATGGAATGCGCTTACATATATCCGCTTCTGCAATGAGAATTTCTTCTAGGCGGTTATCTATCGTTAATTTGTCGAAATACTCGTAGCCAAGCTCTACAAAGAGATTTTTGTGTTTTTCTTCTGATTTGGCAATGGCAACATAAAAATCTTTCTCTTTGCCTTCAGGAAGCGCTTCTGCAACTAAAGAAAAACGTTCATGGCCCCTAGCCTCAATTACTGCGCCAATCAGTAATCTATCAATTAAATATTCGTCAGTGCCTTGGCGGAACAATGCGCGCATTTGCTTTATATAGGGGTCTTTTTGATCGTTCCCAAGTAGTGTACCACGCTCGGTTAAGATCTTAAGTACCTGTTTAAAATGGATCATTTCTTCTATTGCGAGATCAGCCATCGCTTTTACTAGCTTGATCCTGTCTGGGTAATGACCAAGCATTGCCATCGCCATTCCAGCTGCTTTTTTTTCTGCAGCGGCGTGGTCTTGAAGAAAGGTATCAAAGTCGGCTAGGACTTTTTCAGTCCAGCTAAAAGGTGTGTGATATTTTAATTCAAACATAATTCTATCTTGTATATACAGCTTGTAGTGAGTATAACAAACTCACGCGCTCGAGCGAACTTGCATACTAAAGAGCGCGGTGTCTTTATCTGCTTTGCCATTACGTGTCGATTCCACTTTATTGGAGTGTGAAAACCACTTCCATGCAGTTACTTTACCACCGATATTGACATGCGGGATGATCACTTTTTCTTGAGTCACGCCTATAAATTCGGCAAGCGTTTGCTCGGCATCAGCGGCGGTTAGGTTGACCGTAATAAAAGGAATATCATTCATTTTGGCGAATCTAAGCACCCTATCATGATGCTTGTAATAACAATCTTGCCAATAACCATCATCTTCAAAATGTTTGTCAAAATCAGGAAAAGTTTCCAAATAACAACGCTTAATGGTGTCGTTAAAGCCCCCTCTTTGTGACAGTAAGTTTTCTTTCATTGCCCTCATCAAACGCTTAATTGAGGGAAGCCATTGCTCAAATTCTCGTGTTAACTGGATTATTTTGGCTTCAGGATATAAAGCATATAATTTTTCATAATCAGCGAAAACGGGTGTGTCAGCAATAAATTCAGCGCAGTCTAATGCTTGCCTTGTGTATGCCGTGTGTGCTGTTTTGTATCCAGCACCTAATGCGGCAATACACAAACTTGTTGTGCCCGTTCGTGGTAAACCCGTTACCAAAAATTTGTGTTTTGTCATAGTTAGATAAAGTAATACACGAGGTTAAATGACGCTAAAATAAGTATTACTCCATATGTTGTCGCCATCGCTACTTTTCTGATTGAAAAGTTAGTTTTACCGAGCGCAACATAGTGTGCAATTCGAGAAAACAAAAAAGCAATGCCAAAAGCATGAAGTAGGTATGGGTTGATTTGTTGAGTTTCGAGTAACAACATCATTAACAGTACGAAAGGTGTGTACTCAATAAAGTTGCCGTGGATCCGTACTGCACTTTGCAGTTCATCGATACCGCCATCTCCTAGCGATACTTTGTGTCTGTGTCTGAGTGATATTATGTTAAAACTGAGTTTAATATAGATTAGTGCCAGCAATGCCGCATATAAACCGGTGATCATAAAAAGCCCTCCAATGGAGGGCTTAGTGTATAAGTTTAATTAGTTAACAGCTAGTATTACTCAATTAAGTAAACAGCATAAACTTCCGCGTTTAATGTAATTGCACCTGTGTTATACGCATTTTTGTATGCGCCTTGATCTGCTTCCATCGCCATTGCCGCAGAGCGCACGTAAGGCTGAACTGGCGCTTGCATTGGTTGGAATGAAACTGAGTACAGTTTTGCCAATTCAACATCAAACTCGCCGGCTAGCTCTTTAGCTGCTTTCTTTGCATCTTTGATGGCGGCTTTTTTGAGGCTTTGCAAATACTTGCCTTCATTTTCAACACCAAATTCCGTGTTATTGAACTGATTGATGCCGCTGTCTACAAACTCTTGAAGTAACTCTGGGTATTTTTTGATGTCTTTAAGCTTCACAGTCAAGCTTCGGCTCACACGAAAACCATCAAACTCTTCTTCATTTGATTCGCGATTGTAGCGTGTCTGTCTGTAGACATTCAGCTGTTCTGCGTGAATATCGTCTTCTTTAATATCGAAGCGTTTTGCGATTTCGATGGCCTTAGCCATAATCTTATCGACGTTTTCTTTAGCTGTGGGCAACGACTTTTGCTTTTCGGTAATGGCAACGCGGATGGTTGCAATATCGGGTTGTACTTGAATAAATGATGTGCCTTTAACATATAAATGCGGCGAGTCAGGCAATGCGCCTGCAAAGCTAAATCCAGATAAACATAATGCCAGTAAGCCAGTTAAAATTCGCATCTTTTGCTCCTAAAATGTGATACCTGCATATTCAAGCATATTTCAATTAACAACTACTGAATTGGATTTCAGGGTAACAAACTTTAACAAAATGTGCGGTTGTCACTTTGAGAAGTCATATGTAACGCTCTCAAACTTAGACTTACGAGTGATTAATAAATAAAATCGCCGCCAATGTGAGTTGGCGGCGATTTCTGTTTTAGCTAAGTAAAAGTAATTAGACGCTACAGCGTTTGTAGTTTCTATACTTAGGGAGCCAATAGTTTTTCTCTATCGCTGCCCAAATTGCGTCGTCTTCCATTTCAAGTGCAACGCCCTCTTCCATTGCTTTTTTAGCAACTGCAAAAGCAATACGTTTACTCAACGGTTCAATTTCAGTTAGTGCTGGTAGTAGACTACCTTTGCCGGTGTTAGCACGTGGTGATGATTCTGCAAGCATTTCGCTAGATACCATCAACATGCTATCTGTAATACGGTTCGCTTTAGCGGCAAGTACACCAAGACCGATCCCAGGGAAGATATAACTGTTATTACATTGCGGTATGATGATTGTTTGCTCACCATGTACAACCGGTTCAAATGGGCTTCCCGTAGCAACAATTGCTTGACCATCAGTCCACTCAATCACATCTTTTGGATGCGCTTCAACCTGGCGTGATGGATTACTCAATGGGAAAATAATTGGCTGCTCGCATCCTGCATACATCGCACGGATCACTTGCTCAGTGAATAGACCCGCTTGACCTGATACACCAATTAAAATGTCTGGTTTTGCACAGTGCATTACATCTAATAAAGATGCAAATTCACCACTGTATGTCCAATCCGCGAGGTTTGCTTGTTGTTGAACTAGCGCTTCTTGGAAATCTCTTAGCCCTTCCATGCCTTCTGTCAGAAGACCAAAACGGTCCACCATAAACACTTGGCTTCTCGCTTGCTCATCGGTTATCCCTTCTGAAATCATTTGGCTAATAATTTGCTCTGCAATACCACAGCCAGCAGAACCTGCGCCTACAAACACCACTTTTTGTTCAGAGAGCTTTGCCCCTTTAACACGGCAAGCGGCTAACAGCGAACCCGCAGTAACCGCAGCGGTACCTTGGATATCATCGTTAAAGCTACAGATTTCATCGCGGTAACGTTTCAATAGTGGCATTGCGTTAGGTTGTGCGAAATCTTCAAACTGTAACAGCACATTAGGCCAACGGCGTTTAACCGCTTTAATGAATAGATCTAGGAATTCGTCATATTCAGCTTGGCCGATACGTGGGTGTCTTGCGCCCATGTACATTGGGTCATTGAGTAGCTTCTCGTTGTTTGTCCCTACGTCAAGCATTACAGGCAGCGTGTAAGCTGGGCTTATCCCACCACATACGGTGTAAAGTGCCAGCTTACCAATAGGAATACCCATACCACCAATACCCTGGTCGCCAAGGCCTAAAATACGTTCACCATCTGTAACCACGATAACTTTTACTTTGCCTTTAGTGGCATTTCGTAAAATATCGTCGATTTGATAACGGTCTTCATAAGAAATAAACAAACCACGAGAGCTGCGATAGATATCAGAAAACTTCTCACATGCATCACCTACAGTTGGGGTGTAGATGATTGGCATCATTTCTTCTAAATGATCGCGTACTAAGCGGTAATACAGCGTTTCGTTGTTGTCCTGAATGGCACGCAGGTAAATGTGCTTGTTTAGGTTGTCGCTAAAGCTTGAATATTGCTGATAACAACGCTCGACTTGCTCTTCAATTGTTTCATAACGAGGAGGTAGTAGTCCTGCTAAGTTGAAATTTTCACGCTCGCGTTGAGAGAATGCACTCCCTTTGTTAAGCAGTGGTGTTTCTAATAGTGTAGGACCTGAATAGGGAATGTAGAGATAATTTGGATCGGTTTGTTTAGTCATATTTACAAGCTTGACACTAATTTTTTAGTCTAAGGGTTCATTATTGTCGAAAAGGATTAAATTACAATGAATTTAGTGCTCATCAGACCATTATTAACGCGCTCCAGAGCACGTTAAACGCATTTTTCTGGAACGCAAAATTATAGCCTAAAAGCACTTAAGAAACCACGGCTTATTCGCTGCTTTCACCGAGTGCAACACCTTCTCTTCTTGGATCTGCGCCACCGATTAAATGTGTTCCACGAACCTCAATGGCATGTAGTCCTGAGTTTAAGTCGCGGATCTGTACTTCATGGCCTTTTTTCTCAAAGTAAGGTGCTTGTTTTGTCAGCTCAGTGCCTTTTTCAAGCGTTGTGTACTTATTGCGATTGGTGATTTTTGGTAAATCAATCGCAGCCTGAACAGATAATCCCCAGTCCAAAACACCAACTAAGGTTTGAGCAACATAGTTGATAATACGGCTGCCACCCGGTGAGCCGACTATCAATTTAAGCGACCCATCTTTGTTAAACACCATTACGGGTGCCATAGAACTTCTTGGGCGTTTGTTTGCTTCTACCCGGTTTGCAACCCATTTATCCCCTACTTTTGGAGAAAGCGCAAAGTCGGTTAATTGGTTATTGAGTAAATATCCGTTGACCATCACCGTTGAGCCAAATGCCATTTCAATCGAGCTTGTCATAGAAATGGCATTACCCTCTGTATCTACAATCGACACATGGCTGGTCGAAGGTAATTCATAACTATCATCCATAGCATAAGCGAGTGTGCCCGAAGTTGGGTCGCCTACTGGAAAGTCGTGATTATCCATTTCACCGATAAGTTTGCTACGGCCTAATAGATATTGCTCGTTAAGCAATGCTTTTGCTGGCACTTCAACAAAATCAGGATCGGCAACGTAAAAATCTCTATCGGCAAACGCTAGGCGAGATGCTTGAGTAAAGAGGTGCAAGGCTTCAGGGTCATTTGCCTTAAACTTACCTAGGTCGTACGGCTCCAGCAGCTTCATCATTTGCAAAACGGCAATACCACCACTGCTAGGTGGTGCCATAGAGCAAACTTTATATACACGATATTCCGTACAGATAGCGTCTCGGGTTTTGCTTTTATAATGTTCTAAGTCGCTCAGCGCCAATTTGCCAGGTGCGATTTCAGACTTTTGCACAGCTTCTACTAATTGAGTGGCATTTTGCCCTTCATAAAAGGCTTGGATCCCTTGTGTTGCTACTTTGTAGTATAGGTTTGCCAAAGGCAGATTCTTTTTAAGGGTCCCTGGTTGTAGTGCTTTACCATCGGGATAAAAATACTCTTTTGCGGGACTGAGCTTTGTCAAACCTGGGTTGAGTTTTTTCTCAAGCAGCATATTTAAACGTGGAGAGACGATAAATCCGTCTCGAGCTAATTCAATCGCTGGTTTGAATAATTCCTGCCATGGCAGTTTACCGTATTTGTCATGTGCTGATTTAAACGCGTGTAGAATACCAGGCACACCAACAGAGCGACCGCCCACCACAGCCTCAATCCATCTAACCGCATTGCCCGTATCATCTAAAAATAGATCAGGACCTGCAAGTTTTGGTGCGGTTTCTCTACCATCAAAACTAATTAATTCATTGCTTTTCTTGTCGTAGTGCAGGATAAACGCCCCGCCACCTACGCCTGAAGATTGCGGCTCAACTAATGTAAGCACAAGTTGGGTTGCTATCATAGCATCAACCGCACTTCCCCCTTTTGAGAGCATCAATTGACCTGCTTTACTCGCATAGGGATTGGCAGCAACGACCATGTACTTTTCTGCGGTGCGTGCTTCTTTAGATTGGAAACCTGTTGCGGCTTCCGGCTCTCTAATTTCGATTTTTTGTTGCTCAGCTAAGGTGTTGGTTGAAAAGCTGAATGCGGCAATCACGGTTAGTGATGCAAGTGTATGTTTCATAATACCCACTTTGCTTACGTCTTATATTTGGCATCATAAAAGCAATTAGGCACAATATGCAAAAATAATAACGTGAAATCGTATGTTTGAACTTCCAACGAACAAAGAATATCTCATTGGCCCTGCGTCTTTGGCGATATTGTCAACAATACTAATGTTGTTCGGGCTTGGCCCACACTTAGATTTTGACAGAAATGCAATTGCTGATGGTGAAATATGGCGTATTTTGAGCGGTCAGTTTACCCATAGCAATTGGTATCACTTGATGTTAAACCTGCTTGGGATCTTATTTATTTGGTTATTACATGCCGAATATACAACTCTAAGAAAATATTGGCTGAATGTACTTTTTCTTGGTCTGTTTACTGGACTCATGATTTTGCTATTTTCGCCAAACATTATTGTATATACAGGCTTGAGTGGCTTATTACATGGGCTTATCGTATGGGGAGCACTTGAAGATATTAAGCGCAAGCTAACAACTGGATATCTGTTGTTTATTGGTGTGTGGGCAAAGATATGTTGGGAGCAATATGCGGGTGCAAGCGTAGATGTAGCTAAGCTGATAGACTCGAGAGTCGCCATTGAAGCACATCTATTTGGTGCAGTTGGTGGTGTGGTTTTAGCTGTTATCTATTTATTTTATAAAACAAAAAAGCCAGCTTAAGCTGGCTTTTTATCCACTCATTTGATTACAAGTTTTCTTTGAACAACTTGTATATACGACGGTATTCATCCAACCAACTTGATGGCTGTCTAAAGCCATGAGGTTCAACTGGATAAATCGCCGTTTCAAAGTCTTCCTTTTCTAGCTCAATCAGACGTTGCACTAAGCGCACAACGTCTTGGAAAAACACGTTATCATCAACCATAGGCGCATTGATCAGTAGCTTGTTTTTCAAACCTTCAGCATGATAGATAGGCGAACTGCGTTTGTATGCAATTGGGTCTACATCTGGGCGATTAAGGATATTTGAGGTATACGGGTCGTTGTAATAGGCCCAATCGGTGACCGGACGTAAAGCTGCGCCTGCTTGGAATAGATCAGGCTGAGTAAATAGCGCCATAAATGTCATAAAGCCGCCGTATGAACCACCATAAGTACCTACAGCACCACGATCAACATTAGCGTTGTTCACCATCCACTCAACACCGTCTGCCAAATCTTCTATTTCTGGTTTACCCATATGACGATAGATTGCTGTTCTCCAGTCTCGACCGTAACCTTTAGAGCCACGATAGTCCATATCCATGACGACATAGCCTTCGCTCGCGAGAAGTGAATGGAACATAAACTCTCTAAAGTAGTTAGACCAACCCATATGAGAGTTCTGCAAATAACCCGCACCATGGTTAAAGATCACAGCCTTACGATTTTTACCCGTTTCGCCTTCTTGATAATCTGCCGGGTAATATACTTTTGCGTAGACAGGCTCACCTTGATGGCTTGAAGGAACCGCAACAATCTTAGGTGCAATTAGCTTCTTATTTAAAAACGCATCTGAGACCGTATTAGTGAGTCGTGACACCGCTGCTTTTGGCGCTGCATCCGCTACATAAAGTTCTGGAGGCATCATGATTTTTGAGTGAGTTAACAACAGCTTTTGCTCATCTGGGCTTAACTGGTAATCAGTCAGGCCATCTAAATCTGTTAACTGCTCATCTTCACCGCTTGCTAAATTGACGCGATAAATTTCGTATAAACCTGGGTGATCTTTATTGGCTTTGTAATAAACAAATTGACTATCGAGGGTTAAGGTTGGTTCAGAAACCACAAACTTCCCTGAAGTCATTGCTTTTGCTTTACCGTTAAGCGGTTTAACATAAAGCTGACTATATCCAGTTTGCTCTGAAAGATAGTACAAAGCATCTTGGTTGTTTAACCAGCCAAAATCATTGTAGGTGTAATTGATCCAAGCATTGTCATGTAGGCGGTGCTGAGAAACGAATTGTTGTTTATCAAAATCTACAGTTGCTAACCATCTGTCTTTATTATCCCAAGCACCAAGCATCACTGCGACTTGAGAACCGTCACTATTCCATTGGATAGCGGATTGACTCCAGCCCCATGTGTCGATCAAGTTGATATCACGTGGTGCTTTTTCACTCTTATATGATTCACCTTTTGCCTTAGCATTTTCGCGTTTCACCTCGGCTAGTACATCTTCATCAAAGCCCGGCAAAGTATCATAGCTTAGCGTGACTTGTTCTGACTTTGCTAAATCAATGAAAATAACATCAGAACTCATTGGTTTAGTGTCTGCAACACGACGGCGAGCTTTTACCGGATCAATGTCACCGTTTTGACTCACATAGTTAGGCATGATGTCAGAATCGGAACGACTTGGTTTATCATCTGTGATCACGGCGATTAACTTGTCACCTGTCGGTGCTAAGCTAACTGAGATAAGCGTTTTTCCTTTACCTAGATAAAACTGATTATCTTGGATGCTTGTGTTATTCGCTTCTATCTCTTGATTTCTTACTTCTCGATCTTTGCTGTTTTTGTGCGTGAGCGCGACGAATTGAATCAGTTTGTGTTGCTGCTCAGCGATATATCCATTTGGCTCTTTCACCCCTTCAGGCTTATCCGCTAAATGTAACTTTACCAGTTCTTTAGTTAAGCCAGTGGCTAAATCGAATGCAAATAGCGCATTGCCTGAACGGTAAGCTAATCGGTTATCACTTAAGAATTGCGGTGCATACTCATAGTTTGAAGAATGAGTAACTTGTGTCATAGCGCCAGACTTCAGGTTTTTAACGAATATGTTGCCTTTAAATTCATAAGATTGTAGCGTCCGCTCTTTATTATAAATCGCGTTTGCAGCACCAACGGCATGCAAATCTGACAGCGAAACCGCTTCGCTTGTTTGTGCGCTACTGACTTTAAATAGATCTCTTAACTCTGAACCTGCTTGCTTACGCTTATAGAAAACGGTTTTGCTATCAGCTCCCCAGTATGCGCTTTCTGGTTGTCTTCCCAACCAATCAGGATGCGCCATTGCTTGTTTTAAGGTGATCTGCTCACCACCAAAATCAACGGGAGTAGCAACGACTTGTGGAACTGGCGAGTTGGATTCAACTTGTTGTGGTTTTGGGCTTACTTCTGTGGTTTGACAACCGGAAAGGAAT
Organism: Pseudoalteromonas piscicida; assembly: GCF_000238315.3. Lineage (NCBI taxonomy): Bacteria > Pseudomonadati > Pseudomonadota > Gammaproteobacteria > Alteromonadales > Pseudoalteromonadaceae > Pseudoalteromonas > Pseudoalteromonas piscicida. The sequence goes on along the minus strand of NZ_CP011924.1, from coordinate 1,163,989 downwards.
AAACCTGAAGCGACTGCCATCGAGATAAGAGAGAGTTTCAACATGTGACTTTCTTATAATAGTTAAATTTGCTTAATTTAAGCAGAAAGCCAGCGGAATATCGACAGATTTAAGATTAAAAGCACGATGGGTGGGACAAAAAAAGGCCAGCATAGGGATGCTGGCCAAATACTCTCTGCGCTCACATAGTCGTTGATGGACAACGAGTATGAAATGAGGCCTATCCGCGCCTCACAATAGTAGACCGCACTATCAGAAAAGAGTTCCAAAAATAACGTTAAAAAAATTAAATTTTTTATATCTTCCCTGAGCTCTGTTACTAGGAATGAGTTAACTCAATAGTTATCATAAGCTTAGGTTTTTAGTTAACAATGGACCTTTTTTGCTAAAAACAGTAGTACTAATTCAAAATTAATTGCTGAGCGGTTTCCATAACCCCAGGGTAGTCTGCCTCAGGCAAGATGTCAGCAAGCTCTGCCAGTGCTTCACCTAACTTATGCAGTGAGTCAGCTGACACGTTGATATGCCCCATTTTTCTGCCCGGTTTCGCATCTTTGCCATACCAGTGACTGGTTGTCCCTGAGACAGCAAGAACTTGCGATGGAATGTGACTTTGCCCTAACACATTTATCATCGCGGTTGGGCGAAGCAGGTTTGTATCACCAATCGGTAAACCGGCAACGGCACGAATATGGTTTTCAAACTGGCTTACATGGGCACCTTGTTGAGACCAATGTCCTGAGTTATGTACCCTAGGTGCTATTTCATTAACTAATAATTGACCTTCAACATCGAAAAACTCAATAGCAAGTACACCAACATAATCGAGTGCATTCGCAAGTTTCGCAAATGCGTCTTCCGCTTGCGCTTGAATATTGGCTTTCTCTTTCCCGGCAATTGATAGGGTCAGTACACCATTGGTATGCTGGTTTTCAGTCAACGGATAAATTTTACATTCACCATTTTTAGCGCGCACACCAATAATCGACACTTCACGGTCAAACGGTATCATTTTTTCAGCAACGATAGAGTGAGGCTGTGCTTCAGTGCCTGCTTGCAAAAACTCGGACATTTCGTCCCAAGTACTATCTATTTCAGACTCTGATTTTACTCGCCATTGCCCTTTACCATCATAGCCTGCCTGACAGGTTTTAACGACCAACGGCATGCCTAATTCATCAATCGCTGTGAGAAAATGCGCTTTATCAGTAATGATTTTGAAAGGAGCACAAGGAACAGATGTTTTATCTAGTAGCGCTTTTTCTTTCGCGCGGTCACCACCAGTGGCTATTGCTTCTGCGCCAGGGTAGAACTTACCACTTTGTTCGCAAACCGCCAAAACATCATGTGGAATATGTTCAAATTCGGCAGTGATCGCATCAGCATTGTCAATAGCTTGCTGTAATGACTCTGGTGTTGTTGCAAAGGTAACGGGGTTTATTACCGTTTGGCTGCCAACATCATAAGCCAACACTTTTATATCAAGATGAGTTGACGATAAGCTCATCATACGGGCTAACTGTCCCGCCCCTAAAACAAGAATATTCATGTTATTTCGCAGGATCTGGATTAGCTAGTACAGTTTCTGTTTGTTCTTTTCTGAACGCTTCTACTTTTGCAAAAATTTCTGGCTGCTGACAACCTAAAATTTGAGCTGCTAGCAAACCTGCGTTTGCAGCACCAGCGTCGCCAATCGCTAACGTACCTACCGCAACACCTTTAGGCATTTGGCAAATTGATAGCAATGAGTCCACGCCATTTAGCGTTTTTGATTTTACTGGAACGCCAAGTACAGGCAGACTTGTAAATGCTGCCGCCATACCTGGTAGGTGTGCAGCACCGCCAGCACCGGCAATGATAACTTTGATCCCACGTTCTGCTGCTGTCGAAGCATAATCCGCTAAAAGCTGTGGAGTACGGTGAGCTGAAACCACTTTAGTTTCATAATCAATACCAAATTTATCTAACATTTCAGCTGCATGTTGCATTGTAGGCCAATCTGATTTTGAGCCCATAATGATGCCAACGGTCATAATAATTCCTCGACTAATTTTGAACGATACAGGGCTAAGGTCCTTCACACCTTAGCTGCGGGCATTATACCTGAGTTCGTCTTTAATGCGAAGAATCAACTTATTGCAATTATCACGCGATGGCGTCCTGAGTTATTTAGACACCACCAATTCTTCAATACTTAATGCTTTCGCACGGTTAAAGTGAGAGAAAAACGTTTTAGGACCCATAATTAAGCATAGCACCACAAGGCCACCTGGGATCAGCACCATTTTTAAAGCTGGACCAAGAATATAGCTGTAAAAAAAGATAAAAGGGATGAACAGAATGTATCCGATGAATAAGCTCAAATATTGCATAACAACTCCTATTGAAATTTAATGAGCACGCTCAATTATAATAATGAGCACGCTCATTATTTGCAAACTTTATCTCTTAAATAATCTGGAATTGTGCTACACTCTCTTCGCAAATAAAAAGGTAACCATATGAAAAAAAGAGAAATTACGTACAATAAAATTCTCAGTGCTAGCTGGCAACTTTTTCAAGACAATGGTTTTGAAAACACTACTACTCGGCAAATTGCCCAAGCAGCAAACGTGGCAACGGGAACAGTTTTCTCTCACTTCCCCACTAAGCTCGACATGCTCAAAGTCGCAATGCATAACCAAATAGATGAACTAATTAATGAAGCGAAAACAACAGATGAGCAGCATAGTGCCAGCTTAAAGTTACGTCACTATGCAAAGTATTTATTTGCTTTTTATCTTAGCAATAGAAATTTCAGTAAAGAGCTGCTTTGTGGGATTATTTGGCATAGCGAATTCTTTACGGGACAACTCAATTTGTTCAAACACTTGTTATTCAGTGAGCAGGAATACAATGAGTTGAAAGCAACCGTTATGATGGATTGCTACTTTATGACCTTATTAGAAGGGTTAAGCAATGAGCATAGCTCTGTTGACCAGATGCTGCATTCCCTATCTCAGAAGTTGAAATTGGTTAGTCAATAATTTGTATGATGTGTTCTTTTTGAATATTAATGCGAATTTACTTGTGCTTTTGAACTTCTGACCATATAAAGCATCTAGGACTAGTGTAATAAGCAAGTGCTTGGGAAAAGTTACTTAGTTCCTTATTTTTGTCTAACGAGGTCAAAATGAAACGCGTCATCTTATTCCTTATCACTAACTTAGCAGTGATGCTTGTGTTAGGAATTGTGTTATCTGTCTTAATGTCTGTGTTTGGTATTTCTAGCCGAAGCTATACAGGCATTATGGTTATTGCTGCCGTATTTGGATTCGGTGGTTCTTTTATCTCTCTTTACATGTCTAAGTGGATCGCAAAAAAATCCACAGGGGCCCATGTTATTGAGCAACCACGAAACGAGACTGAACATTGGTTAGTTTCTACTGTCGCAGAGCAAGCTAAAAAAGCAGGAATTGCAATGCCAGAAGTTGCGATTTACGACAGCCCTGAAATGAATGCGTTTGCAACCGGGCCGAGTAAAAATAACAGCTTAGTTGCTGTAAGTACTGGCCTACTTCACAACATGAATCAGGATCAAGCAGAGGCAGTTCTTGCGCACGAAGTGTCGCACGTTGCAAATGGCGACATGGTTACACTTACCTTGATCCAAGGTGTTGTAAATACCTTTGTTATATTCTTCGCTAAAGTATTGGCGGGTATTGTTGACAACTTCTTGAATAGCGATGAAGAAGAGTCAGGTGGAAGCTGGACATATTTTATCTTTGATATGATATTCCAGATCCTCTTTGGTATTTTGGCGTCTGTTGTTGTCGCTTACTTTAGTCGTAAACGAGAATTCGCAGCTGATAAAGGTGCAGCGGATTTAGTCGGTGCGCAAAAAATGCGTTCAGCACTAGAGCGTTTGAAGCACAACCATGAATCGCAATTAGAAGGCTCAATGATGGCTTTTGGTATTGCTTCAGGTAAGTCTGTTGCAGACTTCTTTGCTTCTCACCCGCCACTTGATGAAAGAATTAAAGCACTTTCGTAATTCTTTTCAAATTCTTATTAGGGCAACTGTTAAGTTGCCCTTTTTTATAACCCAATCTTATACAGATTGTTTCCAGCTGCGCAAAACCCCAAACGCTTGAGTAGGTTTAATGAGCGAAGATTATCAGCAGATACATGCGCCAGAATCACATTGAGCCTAAATTCAATCTGGCTTTTGTTTGCAAATAGACAACGTAAAGCTTCAAACATCACGCCTTTACCCCAATAATCAGGCAGTAATTCATAGCCAATATGTAGGCCCTCAATATCACCCTCTTCGTGATAGAAACCAATACAACCAATCACCGCTTTAGTGTTTTTACACACAAGACAAAAGCGTCCACCTCTACCTTCATATTGACGCTCAATATCCATTTGGATCATGCATTTAAGGTCTACTTCAGTGAGGTTATCACCGTAATCGTTATACACTTTTACCTGCGGTAAATTAAGTAGCGCCAATAACTGCGGATTATCTTTGTGCCTTATCGGCCTGATGACTAGCCTTGGTGTTTCAAATTCCATAAAATGCTCAGGTCTATGTTTCTGCCGCAATGGTAGCACTTATTGCAGCAAATACACCTTTCAATATTATGATCGCTTGCATTGCTTTATAATTTAGCATTTTTGGAGAATGAATATGAGTCAAGAGTTCACCGTTATCCCCCAACGACAAAGGTTTACTGCCCACAAAGAGGTGAAGGCTGGACGTTAACGGGCATTACAGGGATCGATGAAAACGCATCAGTGATGTTCTCTGGCGTACGCTATACCATCTCAGCAAAAGAAATCGTTGAGTCATTATTACCAAACTTTAAAAATAGGCAAGAATCAAATAATTAATACTTTTTAATTATTTTACTGTTGTAAAAGTGTAAATTATGATCAATTATAGCGCTAGATTGCAAAGTCAATAATGGAAGCGCCCGCCTTAAAGGATTAAGTCATCGCATTGAGTTGGACTCAATTGCGAAGACATTGCTTTGTGTTGTTTTAAGTTACAGGACGTAAACTTTTTAGGGTTCCTGCTATGTTAAAAGCATCACTCACAACACTTGGTTTACTCTCAACATTACTTTCCACATACACCTATGCAGATAGTTGCCCAGGTCAGGTTTTTGGTATTAACGCTGGCCGCGGCGATATTGGTATTTTGTTTGGCCTAGATGAAGGTGCAGGACAAGCCAGCGCCAATAGTTTAGCCGCTTTTAGTTCGGCTGCACTCGCCTATGATACTAGCAGTGCACGTTGGTACTATGCATCCGCACCAAGGCCAATCGACTATAAAGTTGATACCAGTCATCTAAACTTACCAGCTGACGCAGATATTCCCATTGAAGGTAAAAAACATCGCTATATTCAACTAGCATATTTTGATGGAACCTCTCATACCATTGTCGGTAGAACGGCTTATTTGGTGGGATTGGCATATGACAGCACAAACGATAGACTCATTGGAACGAGTTACGATTCTATTTACAGCATAGATAAAAACACAGGCGACGCAACTAAGCTCTCGGACCTCCCCTCATTGGCGGGAAAATACCGCGGCGATCTTGAGTTTTATAATGGTCGCTTAATCCTAGTCACTAGTGCAGCCGTTTACCAAGTTAATACCAATGACTTTTCTGTGACTAAATTATCTGATCACGACCTAACTGCCGTTACAGGGGCAAGCCTTAATAGTAACGGAGAGCTTATTATCAGTCGCGTTATCATTAATGACGCCGGACACACCAACAAAAGCGCGATTTATAAGCTAAACCCTGATACAGGAAGCACATGTTATATCAATACATTACCAATACGAGTAAATGACCTCGCATATAACCCAAATGGTAGCAGTACATGCTATACCGTTTCTGGTTGCGGCGGCACACCAACCCCTCCTTCGCCACCTTCTTTTACGTTAACGAGTATTGAAAACACGGTTTATGAAGGAAGTACCCTTAGCTATCAAATTACCTTAAGTAAGGCCTTCGAGCAGGACGTCAGCTTTTCGGTGGCGGTCAATGATGTGACAACGCAATCAAATGACTACGTAGCACCATCTACTTCATTGGTAATACCTGCGGGCAGCACAACTGCTACCATTCAAATAGCAACAATAGATGATGCTGAGTACACTGGCGATCGGGAACTCTCTTTGAGCGTAACAGGCGCGAGCAATACCTCAGGCAATGAAACCCTATCGGGAAACATACTCGACAATGAAACCGCATGTGTGCCTGACAACTACACGCGGATTAATTACGCGTTCGTCAGAGAAGACTCATTATTCAATAATGACTGGGGTATCAAAGTAAATGGCCAGTATATTAAATTGCTTGATGAATACGGAAGTGCCGGCAGCTATGACATCCTTCAAGGACAATCCTTTACCTATGTGCTCGCTATTGATGGTAACAGCAATACACTATCAACCAAGTACCAAGTCTCAGGTACCAACCAACGTTGGGAAGATCAAAACGATAATGATTACAATGACTTTGAGGTCAGTGTGACAACACAAACCATTCAAAAAGGTTGTAACTAACAGACTCAAAGCGGCTTACTACTTTTAGAAGCCGCTTTATTTAACCTGATGTAATGGTCTCCTCCCACACTCGGCATCGGTGTGCCATGATTGAATTGCAAACAATCGAAATGGGAGAAGACCAAATGCAGATTACAACAATCAGTATCGACATCGCAAAAAATATTTTTCATTTTATTGGATGTAACCTATCCAATAAGATTGTAGTAAAGAAAGCTATTAAACGTCGTCAACTACTGACTTATTTGGCACAAATGCCAAATTGTAAATTAGTCATGGAAGCGTGTGGAACCTCTAATTATTGGGGTCGTGAAATTAGCCAATTAGGTTTTCAAGTTGAGCTCATACCACCACAACACGTGAAGCCATTTTTGACGGGGAATAAAAATGATTACAACGATGCGTATGCAATTTTAATTGCATCACAGCAGGCACATATTCGCTCAGTTCCAGTGAAAACATTAGAGCAGCAAGATAGTCAAACAATCCATAAAGTGAGAGAGCTTGCAATTGGTCAACGAACAGCACTGAGTAATCAAATTCGAGGTTTGCTACTTGAGTACGGCATTGCCATTACTAAAGGTATCGAAAATGTTCGCAAAGAAGTGGCTGCTTTGTTAGGTGAGGAGCGAGTATTGACCGCGAGCTTTAAACAAGTGCTTAGCCAACTCTATAAACTCCTACAAGTGCTTGATGAAAGTATTGAAACGTACAATCAACAGATAAAAGAGCAAGTTAAAAACAATGAGATATGCGTCAATTTACAGAGTATTCCGGGCATAGGGCCAATAGTTGCAAGTAGTTACTTTAACGAAGTGGGGAATGGTAGTGGTTATACAAAAGGGCGAGATGTTTCAGCCTCATTAGGTCTCGTGCCCAAGCAACGTAGTACGGGTGGAAAATCAGTTTTGCTCGGGATAAGTAAGCGTGGTAATCGATATTTGAGATGTTTACTTATTCAAGGGGCGAAATCGGTTGTATCGAGAGCAAAGTATAAAACAGACCAACTGAGTCTTTGGATAAATCGACTTGTACAAACGCGAGGGCATAATAAAGCCTGTGTCGCTTATGCCAATAAAATGGCTAGAGTGGCCTGGGCAATTACAGTATCAAAAGAGGCATATCAAGCAAGATAAGTAGATTTCTTTCACCGAATTGCGAAAGTGACTGAAGTAGATGACATAACAGGTCAAACCGGCATATTGAAAACCTGTCGAGCTCAGGGGTAGCTAAATACCGATAACCTGATTAGGGCAATATGCGCGATTTACATCTAGGTCAGAGTTTCAAATAAAACTCATTAACAGACCGTATATATGACAGCAATCCTGTCCCTGTTATTTACTAAAGAAACCTTGCAATAAGGGAGGAGACCATATATGAACTCGGGATAAGAAGTAAGTTAATCCACTAAAATCACTAAGTTAAAAAGCGTAATATCACTCTAGCCAGAAGTTATTTCTTAATACAAGGCAAATTTGTGCGTCAATAGCTGGACTATTGCAAGCAAATTTAACGCAGTAGTAAGGGATAACAGCTGCCAGAGAACAAATTGTTATCTCGAATTCAGGTTATTTAATATTAACTGGTGCCCGATTTAAGCTCAAACAACTCGAGTAACGCTGAGCGAAGCTGTAGCTTTGGTGTGCCCTCACTGTAAGGCGCTGTTGCAAGCAGCGGGCAGTCTAGGCGAAGCTTTAAACTTTCAAGGTTTTCTTCAAATACAGACATCTCAGGGTCAATCTGATTTGCTATCCACCCCACCAAATTCAACCCTTTTTGCTTGATAGATTCTGCCGTTAAAAACGCATGATTCAAACATCCAAGCTTCATGCCAACCACTAATATAACGGGAAGTTGTGCTCTGGCGACCCAATCATACAGATATTCATTGTCGTTAATGGGCAGTGCCCAGCCACCTGCACCTTCACATAATATATACTCAGCGCCCAGTTGCTGAATTTCACTAAAGCGCTCGTGTAGCTTATCGACTGTAATGTCAACATTTACCTGTTTGGCTGCAATATGCGGGGCAATTGGTGGTGCAAAACAAAATGGGTTCACTTGCTCGTAAGTACCGTGCACCGTCGCAGCTTCCATTAAACTGATAGCATCAACGTTCACTAGTTCACCAAATGCCTCTTCAGCATCTGCCGCAATCGGCTTAAAGCCAAAAGCCTTTTTGCCGTGCTTGGCTAACAGTTTCAGTAATAGAGTAGAAATATAAGTTTTACCTACTTCAGTGTCGGTCCCAGTTACAAAATATGCTTGATTCATTTCCTTAACTCCAAAAACCCGACTTGATAACTTACATCAAAACCATTTTCACTCTCAGGGTAGCTGCTCAACAGCTGAGCGTAGGCTGATTTGCCTAACAAACCTTGTCGACGAGAAGCTGCTTTTACATCGTTGGCACCGATATTTTTTACCGAGCGCAACGCCTTTATTGGCGTGTCATAACTATCAATTAATAACGCTTCATCCGCCCAAGTCACTTCGAATCCGGCCTGTAGCGCAAAGGATTTAAGTGTAGACAGCGAATAAAATGAATTGATATGGCCACATTGATCGATGGCTCGCCATGCGCTATTGATTTCGTTTAACGAGCCGTCTAGCACGGAGCTTAGCAACACTCGTCCTTCTTTTTTTAGTACTTCATACAATTGCGCAAACAACGCTTGTGGGGAATTAGACCACTGAATTGCAAAATTACTAAAGACTAAGTCGATACAATTTGACTGAATAGCGAGTTTATCCATATCACAGCAAACACTATTTGTCGTATTTTCAGCGCTTGCCAACATCGCCAAGCTAAGATCCGCTCCAACATAATGATTCGTGAAGGCGTTTAATCTATGAAAGTTTTCATGTGGCCCGCATCCTAAATCGAGCAACCTAGGAAACATACGCACCGCACCAAGCTCGCTATTTTGCTGTGTTAAACGTGAAAAGAGTACATCTGCGGCCTGTTTTTGTACGTTAGCGTGTTGAGAGTATGATTGCGCGGCTTTTGAAAAGCACTTTGCTGTTTGCGTATTTTGTGCTTTGCTCATGCTCCCTCCACTAAGGCCGAAACCAATTTGTCTATATCTTCGTGACTGTGCTGTGCCGTTATTGTTATTCGCAATCGTGCGGTATTTTGCGGCACAGTTGGTGGCCTAATAGCGCCAACCCAAAGCCCCTTTTCCTTAAGTTTATGTTGCGCCGCTAATACATTTTCACTGCTACCATACACCAGAGGCTGTATGGCCGTATCACTAGGAATGGGAGATAAGTTAGTTTGTGCAACTAACCACTTAAAATAGTCGATGTTTACTTGTAATTTGTGTCTCGCTTCAGATGCAGCAAGCAACCTATTCAATTGGCATAATGCAACGCTTGCCATAATAGGCGACAACGCTGTTGTATAGATAAACTCACGATTAAATTGCATCATGTAATTTATCACATCATGATTCGCTAATACCGCAGCTCCTTGACAGCCCATCGCTTTGCCAAAGGTGATCACCAAAATTTCAGGTTTAATGCCGCTTTCAATCGTGCCAAGTCCTTGCGCTCCCACAGCGCCAAACGCATGAGCGTCGTCTACCATGAGCCACGCAGAATGAGACTTAGCCAGCACACTGATTTCAGATACTGGCGCTTGGTCTCCATCCATAGAAAACACCCCTTCAGTCACAATGAGTTTACTGTCGGCTTTGGTTTTTTCTAATCGAGACCTTAAGTGCGTCAAATTATTGTGATTAAAGCGAACAAACTTAGCGCAGCCCGCTAAACCACCGTCTAACAGACTGGCATGGTTGAGCTTATCTTGGAACACCGCAGCGCTTAATTGTTTTTCTTGGGGCGTGAACAATGCCTTTAACACACTGGTATTAGCAGCAAAACCGCTTGGAAACAACAGTGCTGCATCATAACCCAAAACGCTGCAAAGCTTATCTTCTAGCTGACGGTGAATATCAAGATAACCCGTAACAAGCGCCGAACTTCGGCTTCCGGCTTCAGTGCATACGAGCGTATTAAACTCCAACGAGTCTGCAAGTCCCAGGTAGTCATTGCTGGCAAAGTTAATATATTGCTGATCAGCAATTTGAATTCTACTTGCAGAGGCCTTTTCAACCACAATGCGCTTTCTTAGCAACCCTTCAGCGTGACGGGCTGCTAAGGCAGATTGAATATACTCAAACGACATTGATTAGTTGGCTTCGTAAAATAGCTCTGATGTCGCTTTGTCTGCAATTGCAGAGCTTAACGATGCCTCATAGGCCTCATCCGAATAATCTTCACGTTTTTCAGGGTTCATCCCAAGTTTTCTGATGAGATTCATATCGGCGTCTGCTTCCGGGTTTTCCGTGGTTAATAGCTTATCACCATAGAAAATTGAGTTAGCGCCAGCGAAGAAACACATAGACTGCATCTGTTCATTCATTGCCGTTCTACCTGCAGATAAACGCACGTAACTGTGTGGCATCATGATACGCGCAACCGCGATAGTACGGATAAATTCAAAGTGATCGAGGTCATCAACATTTTCAAGTGGCGTGCCCTTAACTTTAACAAGCATGTTAATCGGCACACTTTCTGGTTGTTTTGGCAGGTTTGCTAATTGGATCAGCAAGCCATAACGATCCGATGCCTGCTCTCCCATTCCCACAATACCACCAGAACACACTTTCATTCCTGCATCTCTGACGTGATCAAGGGTATCGAGTCTGTCTTGGTAAGTTCTTGTCGTGATAATTTGCTCGTAGTATTCAGGCGAGGTGTCCAAATTATGGTTGTAATAATCAAGGCCCGCTTCTCTTAGCGTGTGCGCTTTTTGATTATCCAGTTTACCCAAAGTCATACAGGTTTCTAGGCCTAGCTCTTTAACTTCTTTCACCATTTTGGCGATGTAAGGCATATCTCTGTCTTTTGGATCAGACCAAGCGGCACCCATACAAAAACGCGTCGCGCCCTTTTCTTTCGCCAACTTAGCTTGAGTTACAACCTTTTCCACTTCCATCAAACGCTCACGTTCAAGATCCGTTTTGTAATGACCTGACTGTGGGCAGTATTTGCAATCTTCAGGACAGGCACCCGTTTTGATAGACAGCAAAGTGGAGATTTGAACTTCATTGGGATTGAAGTTTTTGCGATGAATACTTGCTGCATAAAAAAGTAAGTCGTTAAAAGGCATGGTGAACAGTGTTTTTACTTCTTCATGTGTCCAATCGTGTCTTAGCGCGCCTAATTCCATATTTTCATTCTCTTTTTATTCTTGCCTAAATTTACAACACAAGTATTTTCTAGTGATTAAATTTAGCGCAGTCAAACTGACGGTGATTGGCTTAGTCTACTTCTTAGCTTAGTATTGTCAACGTTACATGCGCCCACAAGGTTTACAAATGAACAATAAATATACAATCGATATTGAATTTGATCGCAAGCATATATGGCACCCCTATACATCAATGATTGACCCTCTGCCCGTCTATCCAGCCGCAAGAACATTCGAGAACAAAATTGAGCTTGAAACCGGCGAAACTCTCATTGACGGTATGGCATCCTGGTGGAGTGCTGTGCATGGTTATGGTCATCCAGAAATAATCACGGCGATAAAAAATCAAGCTGACACGATGAGCCATGTTATGTTTGGGGGGCTAACTCATCAGCCTGCCGTGGAATTATGCAAACTACTCGTGGAGCTGACCCCAGCCCCACTTAATCGAGTATTCCTAGCGGACGGCGGCTCAGTCAGTGTTGAAGTTGCAATCAAAATGGCGATCCAATATTGGTTGAGTAAAGGCAAAAAGAATAAAACGCAAATAATGACAGCCAAAAAAGGCTATCACGGAGATACATTCGCGGCGATGAGCGTTTGCGACCCTGTGAATTCGATGCATGCCATGTACCAAGGCTTTTTACCTGAGCAAGTGTTTGTCGATGCCCCTAGAAGTGAGTTTTACGGCAGCCAAAGTCAAGATGAACTTAACGCGTTAGAAACCGCATTTGCTGCTCATCATGAAAAGGTCGCGGCATTTATCATCGAACCGATAGTACAGAATGCGGGCGGCATGAACTTCTACCATCCAGAATATCTCAAGGCGCTTCGAGCGCTATGCGATAAGTATGAGGTGCTACTGATTTTAGATGAAATTGCGACTGGATTTGGCCGTACAGGTAAAATGTTTGCCTGTGAACATGCAGATATCGCACCGGACATTATGTGTGTTGGTAAAGCACTTACTGGCGGAAACATGACGCTCGCGGCCACTTTGACAACAGAAGAAGTGGCTTTGGGTATTAGCCAAGGCGAAGCGAAAGTGTTAATGCACGGACCAACTTTTATGGGAAATCCGCTGGCATGTGCCGCCGCTGTAGCTAGTCTCACAATCTTAAAGCGTCAAGAAACAATGGCCAATATTGATCGAGTCGCGAGTGCGCTTAACGCACTCGAGCGCTGTCTTGATCTAAGTGCAGTCACAGATGTCAGAGTACTAGGTGCGATTGGCGTGGTGGAGGTAGAAAGGGTTGTTGATGTTGCAAAAATCCAAAAATTCTTCATACAACACGGTGTATGGATAAGGCCTTTTGGCAAGCTAATTTATATTATGCCGCCTTATATCACCTCAAATGAAGATATTGAATCACTCATTGACGCGATTTACGCTGCCATTGAAGGCGAACACTTCTAAAATGCATTAAATTTGGAATTAGGTCTGTTTTTTGACCTAATTCCGACAATGTAACCTAAAACGATGGCGCATAATCAACAAAATTGCGTTATTTCGAACTTTCCTCGCTTTGTACCTGAAATGATATCAATGGCATGTTACCATGGTCGTTTTTATTATTAGCAAGTGAGAAAAGAGACATATTATCTATGCAGCAAACCGTCAAATTGCAGCCAGCTGAAGCTTATCAGCCCCCTCGTTTTACTGTTTACCAACACCGCCAAATCGATAAGATAGAGCAACTGGATAAACTGCCTGAACATCTTCGCTTTCAAATGAAAGTTGTCGCCAATGTATTCCCTTTTCGCGTTAATAACTTTGTGATTGAAGAGCTCATCGATTGGGATAAAGTGCCTAACGACCCCGTTTTTCAGTTAACTTTCCCACAGCGTGGCATGCTGGATGACGAGTCATACGAGCAAATGGCCGACTTGTTAAGCCGCGAACATACACCAGAAGAAGTGTTTAACCTTGCAACCAAAATTCGTCAAAAGTTAAACCCGCACCCAGCTGGTCAAATGGAAAAAAATGTTCCTGAGTATGAAGGTGAACGCGTAGACGGCATCCAACACAAATATAAAGAAACCGTGTTGTTTTTCCCGTCTCAAGGACAATACTGCCACTCATATTGCACTTTCTGCTTCCGCTGGGCGCAGTTTGTTGGCAAAGCTACCCGATTTAACAATAACGACGCCGAGCTGCTCCACAACTACTTAGCCGAACACACTGAAGTGACCGATCTATTGATGACTGGTGGCGATCCTATGGTAATGCGCACCGTTAAATTGCGTAAATACCTTGAGGCACTAAAAGAGCCAAGGTTTGACCATATTCGTACCATCAGGATCGGCACTAAATCTCTCACTTTTTGGCCGTTTAGATACGTCACCGATCCAGATGCGCAAGAGTTGTTAACCTTGCTAAAAGAGTTGGTTGATGCCGGAAAGCATGTGTCAATCATGGCACACGTTAACCACAAACAAGAACTGCGTACTGAAGTCATACGTGAAGCGATTAAACTTATCCGCAAAACTGGCGCACAGATCAGAACACAAGCACCACTTTTAAATAATATAAACGTAGACGCTGATATGTGGGCTGACATGTGGAAAGAGCAAACGCAGCTTGGCATGATCCCCTACTACATGTTTATCGAGCGAGATACCGGCGCTAAGCGTTACTTTGAAATCCCGTTACACAAAACGTGGGAAACATTCCGTGAAGCTTATAAGCAAGTCTCTGGTGTGAGCCGCACAGTTCGAGGCCCTTCAATGAGTGCGGGTCCTGGTAAAGTTGAAGTGTCTGGCGTAACCGAAGTCGCGGGCGAAAAAGTATTTGTGCTGCGCTTTATTCAAGCACGAAACCCAGACTGGGTGCAGCGTCCGTTCTTTGCCAAGTTCGACGAAAATGCCCACTGGCTGGATGACTTAAAGCCTGCATTTGGGGAAGAAAAGTTCTTCTGGCAAGACGAGTACGACGCCATGTAAATGTGAAAATATCAAAAAAGCCAGAAAATTGCTGGCTTTTATTTTATTTGGCGCATTTAAATAACCTGGGTTTTGGATAAAGGATGGGCTAACTCATTGTTTTTAAATCACAGTAAATTATTTCCTTATTTAGCCAGATAGTTTTGCAGATAACTGGCTGCTAAAAGCTCTAATTTGAATAAGTCTTAACTGTATCTATCATTGCTAGGGCTTAATCAAACCTGACTGTCGCTTAATGGCCAAACTTGGCCGTTCAACAGCAACTTCATATCTTAAACCCAATTGCGATAACGGACACTCGACTAACTCGTATTTGGAAATTTCCTAGTTAAAGCTTTAATTCTAAATCGTCAGTTGCGGATAAAAACTTCTATGGGCTGACGACAAGATAAGCCAATGCGCATTGGCTTAATCTTTTTGTTAAGCTTTTAACGTTTATAGAGAGCTTCGATGGTGCTCGAGCCCAGTGAATGAGCGTTAATCATATACCCTACCAATGCTCCAGAAGCGTTTTCAGGCAACTCCAACTTCTTAGATAAAGCATGCACTGTAAATTGATACCTATGTGCACCATGACCCTCGGGAGGACAAGCACCACCAAAGCCGGCAAAACCGTAATCGTTGACGATATTAAAACTGCCTTTAGGCGTTTGGTTTTTATTCACGTCACCAGCTCCAGTAGGTAAAGTGGATACACCTTTGGGAATGTTAACTAACTGCCAGTGCCACCAACCGCTGCCTGTTGGTGCGTCTGGATCATATACGGTAACTGCGAAAGCTTGTGTACCAGCCGGAGCATTACTCCATGATAATTGAGGAGACCTATTCTCACCGCTGCAACCGAAGCCCTGAAATTCATGGGAAGACTTCATAAACGTTCCATGGCTTATATCAGTACTACTGAGTGTAAATGAGTCAGCTAAAGTCGAAGTTGAAATAAATAGTAATGACAACATGCCACTGAATAATTTGATTGATAATTTCATTTGTATCTCCAAGTGAGCTATTAGGAGCACTTATCTTATTGTTAAACATCATGCTCTAATAGCTCAAAAACAATCATTTATTCGCCTGAATCGCTCATCCTCGTTTTCCGCAGTGCTGAGGGGGTTAGGCCGTAAAGCTGTTTGAATCTATCGGTAAAACGTGATGAAGAGGAATATCCACACTTTTCTGCAATCAAACCAATTGGCTCGTAACTGGTTTGAATTAAGTGCAAACCATGACCCAGCTTCACACTATCTTTTATAGCTTGTAGGCTGTTTCCTTCGGCGCTCAATTTTCTTCGAAAAGTTGATTCGCTGAGTGCTAACATGGATGACAAAGTCTTAGCGCTCATGTCGATCGAAACTTGGTCGCGAATAATTTCATATACTTTATGACTTAAAGTAGGAGGCTCGATAACCCCTGCAACCTGATCAAAACCCAATGAAAGTAATACTTGAAGCATCTCCTGACGACGGAGATACCACAAGCTCGGGGGAGAGTATGTCGACCATTCGACAAACTGCTGAATAGTTTGCTCTAGCCTCTTCTCAATTTGTCCTTGGAAATAAGTTTTAAGATTAGGTTTTCTGTGAGAAAGAAAATTAAAATCTGAATAATCAAACTCAAATAACAAGGCATAGTAAGTCACATTATTCGGTATGTTCCTCATTGTGATTTTTGGCGTATTTGAAAGAAAAACAAAACTACCTGAAGGGCAATTAATCTCGTTTTCTCTACCTAGAATCTTAGTGCCAGATAATATCAAGATCAAAAGTGGCTTTATAATAGGCACATTCAATATATGTTGCTCTTCGGACGAGCGATAGATGGAAAAAGGTAGGAGTTCTTTTTCCTTACTAATTGCCTGTGTGATTTCGATGAGTTTCTGCATAAGCGAATTTGATTAAGCCCAACGAGCCTATAGATTTACTCGTTTTTTAATACATTGAGCACAGTGCTATTAACTTTAGCTGAGTTCTTAATTTGATTCAATTGTTTACTCAAAGCGCCTGCCAAGTGAAGCGATTGTGATACGATGGCACTAGTTTTTTAAAGGTCATTGGATAAGCCAAAAATTTACGGAAGGTGAACCACTCAATGATTAGGAATTAGTTAACTGCTGAAAAACACCCGATGTTGTACCAGTACTAAGTGCCCCCCATAATATTTTTGCTTAAAATTAAAAGATATAAAGCTTGCTCCTAAAAACTCTTACCAGTGCTCACCTCGCCCTTAAGAACAAATCGCTGACACCCACCACTAATTTGCACCTTCCTAAGATACCTCCTAAGCTTTAACTCTGCACTCAAAGGATTGAGGAAACCAAACTATGGCAACTGCCCGTAAAAAACAAATTAGTTTAACCGACACCAAATACTACCACTGTATCTCCCGTTGCGTCAGGCACGCCTTTCTGTGCGGTGAAGATAAATTTACTGGCAAATCATACGAACACCGCCGTGATTGGGTTGAAGAAAAGCTCCTGATGTTGGGCTCCGTGTTTTGTATTGATGTCTGTGCTTATGCCGTGATGAGTAATCACACTCACATTGTTTTATATGTTGATGATAAAAAAGCTAAGCGCCTGTCGGATGAAGCAATTGTGATGCGGTGGCACAAGTTGTTTAAAGGCAATTGGATAAGCCAAAAATTTATTGAAGGTGAGGCTCTCAATGAATCGGAGCAATTGATATTCGACGAGCTGGTTGATGAGTACAGAGAAAGGCTCGCAGATATTAGCTGGTTTATGCGAGTGCTTAACAAAGACATCGCCCGCCGAGCAAATAAAGAAGATAATTGTACAGGCCGGTTTTGGGAAGGACGATTTAAATCCCAAGCACTACTGGATGAGGCAGCACTGGCTGCTTGTCTCGCTTACGTAGACCTAAACCCCATTAGAGCTAAAGTCGCCGCAACGCCTGAAACCTCAGACTACACCAGCATCAAAAAACGCATCGACTACGCTAAACAGGGCAAACAACCAAAAAGCCTACTACGCTTTGCTGGTAGCCCAAGAAAACATATGCCGAAAGGACTGCCTTTTGAGCTCAAACCCTATATTGAGTTGGTTGAACTCACAGGCCAATGTATTCGCGCCGACAAGCGAGGTCATATCTTTGAGTCACAACCCATTCTTACTCGACTAAATATCGAACCGGAGAACTGGATAAAACTCACCACGCAATTTTCACGGGTATTCCATGGTGCAGTGGGTCGAGAGCGAAAAATAACCGCTTACTGCGAAACGCTTCAAAAACGACGACGAACGAACCTCACAAACTGCGAGCGCTTGTTGGCTTAGCAAAACTCACATTCTCAACGCTAGAGTTTCTTTCTGTTGTATTTACATCGCTTTGTCGTGCTCGATAACCCAGTTTTAGTGTAGCGATACGCTTATCCGCCAAAGGTCACCCTATCTAAGAACGCTTTTTGTCCATATTCTTTAAGTGGTTCCGCACGTTTTCATCTCACTTTGCCAGCTTAGATACAAATAACGGTGGGTGTCATCAATTATACTTCACCGCAAGGCGGCCCTCTTTCTCCTTTATTATCCAACATTATGTTGGATGATTTAGACAAAGAATTGGAGCAACGAGGTCACCAATTTGCCCGTTACGCTGATGATTTTATAATCTTAGTAAAATCAAAACGTGCGGGCGAACGTGTACTTGCCAGCGTTACTCGGTTCCTTGAAACTAAACTCAAATTGCTTGTTAACACGGATAAAAGACAGGTGGTTAAAACCACACAAAGTAAATTCTTAGGGTGTAGTGGCATAGTTAATTTGGCCACCCATTAAGAAAGAAATGTTATGCTATTTGCATACAAATTTGGGTGAAAAAATGACGAAATTAAAACGCGCAACCTATTCTGCGGCAATCAAATTAGAAACAGCTCAACTTGTAGTTGACCAAGGCTACACACAAGAAGATGCAGCTAAGGCTATGGGGGTTGGTAAATCAACTGTAAGTAAGTGGGTAACTCAATTGAAGCAAGAGCGGAATGGCCAGACCCCCACAGCGTCACCAATGACACCTGAACAAATTGAAATCCGCGAACTTAAAAAGCAAATCCAACGCATTGAATTAGAAAAGGATATATTAAAAAAGGCTACCGCTCTCTTGATGTCCGACTCCCTGAACAATTCTCGTTAATTGAGAAATTAAATCAACGAGAGCGTTACCCAATTAGCGTGTTGTGTAGCGTATTCAATGTGCATCGCAGCAGCTATAAATATTGGGCCATACGGGATACAACGCCTACACCAGAGCAAATAAGGCTAGAAGCTGAAGTTAAAGCCATACATGCAATGAGCGGCGGTTCAGCTGGGGCACGGACAATCGCAGCAATCGCAACGAATAACGATTTTGAATTAAGCCGTTATCGCGCCGCTAAGCTAATGGTTAAACTAAAACTAGAGAGCTGCCAAGTACCACAACATCAATATAAAAGGGGTGGTAATGAGCATCTTGAAATCCCAAATTTGCTAGACAGGCAGTTTGATGTTGTTGAGCCGAATACGGTGTGGTGCGGTGATGTGACGTATATTTGGACAGGCAATCGCTGGGCCTATTTAGCGGTCGTTGTTGATTTATTTGCACGTAAAGTCGTTGGTTGGGCAATGTCGTTGTCGCCAGATACTAGCTTAACGCTAAAAGCGCTTGAACTCGCGTATGAAAGCAGAGGTAAACCAAGTGGATTGATGTTTCACTCAGACCAAGGAAGCCATTATACAAGCTTGAAGTACCGCCAACGTTTATGGCGCTATAAAATTACACAAAGTATGAGCAGGCGCGGAAATTGTTGGGATAATGCGCCAATGGAGCGATTTTTTAGAAGCTTTAAAACGGAGTGGATGCCAAAGGTTGGATACGAAAACTTTAAAGATGCTAAATATGGTGTGAGTGATTATATCAACGGATATTATAACAACGTTAGGCCTCATCATTATAATGCTGGTTTAGCGCCAAATGAATCTGAGGTTAGATACCAAGATTCTAAAACTGTGGCCAAAATTAGTTGACCACTACACTTGTGAGCAGTGCGGGGTTGAGCTTAGTCAATATAAACGACTTTTACATACCCATCACATCAATGGTGTAAAAACAGATAACTCTATAAGTAACTTACGCGCACTTTGCTTGGACTGCCATAAAAAGCAACCTAAGCATGAGCATATGCATGTCACTCACAACGACCAACTGATTATCAATCAACTAAGACGTGAACAACATAAATTTGACTGCAGCGAATACTCTGACGTACTTCAATACGCAGATTCTGCGCTTGAAGGGTTACTGTTAAAATGTAAAAAGTACAATTTGCCAACCCCCGAGCTGGGGATCGGTGTCAGAAACGGTGATGATTTCGTTTCTATCGATTTAGCTTGGCCAAGAAGAAAGTTTGCAATAGTCATCGAAAAGGAACAACTCTCCCCTTTAAGAGCTCAAGGTTGGAATGTTTTCTTAGCGAGCGAATGCCTTGACAACTTCACGAAAATGCAACGTATGGTACGTTAAAACAGATAACAACTACTATAGTTTTAGTCGTTGCAAGTCAAAGTTTTTATTAGAAGTTAGCTCAACTCGTTAGAAAATATAGAATGAATCAGATCTAATTGAGGCTAGTGCCTTCGGAGTAATCGTGAAAGATATAATTATTAGGGCACTGAAGTATGCAATGGTAAGAATTGACAACTCCTACCCTATTGAACGTGAGGTTGACCTCCAATCAGTGTTGTTTGGTGAGCTTTATAAAGCAATGCCAAAAGCTATCGTTCGCTTTGAACACACATTAAAAAGCGACTTTCAATCGTATCGCATGCGGGGTCGTTCAGCTAAAAATAGAAAAAGTAGAGTAGATTTACACATTCAGACAAGGTTAAAAAAGGCAGTAATTGAGCTGAAATACTTTAAGGGTGCGGGCCGGGAAAGTTGTATAGGACTTCATGCTCTTTTTTACATTTGAATTCGTGTAGTTTAGTTTCGAGTTTACTCATATCTCACAGGGAATATAACATTTTATTCGTGCGCATGCGCGTTTACCTCGTTGGACCAGTGAAAACGCGCACAGTTAACTATCAGTATGCAAAGAACTTATCAGCATTCGGCTAAATATACCATCTGGAAAAATGCGCATGCGCGTTTCCCCAAACCTATTATCTCAAATCGCAGACAAATAACCTTCTGATAAAAAATAATATTTTTAATTTATTCATGCGTAAACGCGCAAAAATTTTTTCATTATTTTCCTTGATATCCGAGAATTCTAGATAACACTGTATATATATACAGAAACGTAAGGTAAGGTAAGGAGCTATCATGAGTCTAAAAAGCCCATTTCTGAAAGGTATTCAGGAAGAAATGCGTATGCGTGGTTACAGCATTAGAACAGAAAAAACCTACCTATATTGGATTAAGGCATTCATTAACTTTCACCACAAGCGTCACCCTGAAACAATGGGAACGGAAGAGGTTACACAATTTTTAACCTTCCTTGCCAACCAACGAAATGTGGCTATCAACACACAAAAAATTGCACTTAACGCCTTAGCCTATTTGTATCAGAAGCATTTGCACCATGAGCTTGGGGATTTAGGTTTTTGCTATGCCACTAAACAAAGACATTTACCTACAGTGTTATCCCCATCAGAAATCTCACTAATACTAAATGAACTTGATGGCCGCGATAGACTAATAATAGAACTACTCTATGGTAGCGGACTAAGAGTTTCAGAATGCCTCAGGTTACGTATCCAAGATATTAATATTGATAGAGCTTCGCTGACCGTTAGAGACGGTAAAGGGCATAAAGATAGGCAAACCATCCTCAGCAATAGATGCGCAAAAAAGCTCACTACATATATTGAAATGGCTATTAATATTCAACAGGATGACAACCTTCACGGGATAGGTCCATCTCTGCCAAATGCACTAGAACGCAAGTATCCCAACGCGTTTAGGCAGCATGGGTGGATGTTTATTTTCCCTTCCAGCACTACTTGTATCAATCCTTATACAAGAACACTTTGCAGGCACCATTTACATCAAAGTGTTATTCGTAAAGCGCTCGGGAATGCCGTGCGTAATATTCAAATAAATAAACGCGTCACCTGCCATACGTTTAGGCATAGCTTCGCAACCCATTTGCTTCAAGCTGGTCGTGATATAAGAAGTGTTCAAGAATTACTGGGCCACAATGACGTTAGTACCACACAAATCTATACACATGTACTTGGCCAACATTTTGCAGGTACAACTAGCCCGTTAGACACAATATAAATGTCAGAGTCCTTTCGAAACTCAGTAGCATTACGAAAATTGGGTCAACTGAAGCTAAAAAAGTTGGTTGCACATTCCACTGCTGAATCGAAATGGGGCAGGAATGAGTTGACTAAACGGCCGCTATGTAAAATGAAGCTAACATTGATGACCGTCTCTTGTTTGCTCGAAGGCGAAGTCTAAACCCGCTCTTTTTAACTGTAAGATCGGATATGATACTACCCTGTTTACCATGCACGAGCGTTGTTAGGGTTACTCTACCCTAAGCCTTATCACCATTCGAAAAGGTGGGCCATTTTTGAAATTGTTTTCAAGCCAATGCCATGGCTATTACGCTTGGCATATAAGTGCTGTAGGGATTTATCTTTAATTTCGCCAACAATGACTTCTTTCACTTGATAACCCATTGCCACAGCAGCTGACGCATAAGCAACAAACTCCCATTTTTTTATGTTGGTGTTGTCTACAACGACCAAAGGGATTCCTTCAGCTAAAGCATTAATAAACCGCGCTAAGTTTAAGTTGTGATATTCTGAAAGGCGTTGTTTTTCAAAATGATACTCGCCGTTTTCATTAAGAAAATAATCATCGGTTGAACAGATAAAATACTGTGTTTCATCGCCAGAGACGAGATCGTCGGCTAGCGTTTGCGCATAATGCGATTTTCCAGAGCCAGGTAGACCCCTCAAAATAAAAACTTGTTTCATCGAGTTTTGAACGTCACTGTTAGTATTAATAAAGCTATTTTTATCATCGAACATTCATAATGCCACAGTCCGACTGTTTTTTCATGGCTTTTACTCATTCTTTTCAGCCCAGTTTTTTGCATTTCAGTGTTTTTTTATTTGTCCATCGCAGGTAAGATACGGCTTACATGACGATAAGACACTCTGTCTTTTAATTTACAAATAAAAAATAAATCATTTGGAGTAAAGATGAGCCACACAGCGATAACGGAGCTACTAGCAGGCACCGTTGCGGTTGACAGCCAAGTAACAGTAAAGGGCTGGATCCGTACACGACGTGATTCAAAAGCAGGTATTTCATTTCTAGCCGTTCATGACGGTTCTTGTTTTGACCCTATTCAAGCCGTAGTCCCTAATTCGCTGAATAATTATGACGAAGTGACTCGTCTTACTGCTGGGTGTTCAGTAGCGGTGACTGGTGTGCTTGTACAATCACAAGGTCAAGGTCAATCTTTTGAGATCCAAGCGAACAGCGTTGAGGTATTAGGCTGGGTTGAGAATCCAGATTCATACCCAATGGCTGCAAAACGCCACAGTATTGAATACTTACGCGAACATGCGCACCTTCGCCCTCGCACTAATGTTATGGGCGCGGTTACGCGTGTACGTAACTGTCTTGCACAAGCTATTCACCGTTTTTATCATGAGCGTGGCTACCAGTGGATCAGCACGCCTATCATTACCGCAAGTGACTGTGAAGGCGCAGGCGAGATGTTCCGTGTATCTACACTTGATATGAACAACCTACCACGCACAGACAAAGGCGATGTAGACTATTCAGAAGACTTTTTTGGTAAAGAAGCATTCTTGACCGTATCTGGTCAGCTTAACGGTGAAACATACGCGAGTGCCCTTTCAAAAATCTATACTTTTGGTCCAACATTCCGTGCTGAAAACTCAAACACTTCTCGTCACTTAGCAGAATTTTGGATGGTTGAGCCTGAAGTGGCATTCGCCGACCTTAACGACATAGCAGCGCTTGCAGAAGACATGTTGAAGTATGTGTTTAAAGCAGTACTTGATGAACGTCGTGATGATATGGAGTTTTTCGCACAGCGCATCGAAAAAGATGCCATTACTCGCCTAGAATCATTCATCGATAAAGACTTTGCTCAGGTAGATTACACAGATGCTATCGAAATTCTAAAAGCATGTGATAAAGAGTTTGAATTCCCTGTTGAGTGGGGCGTCGACTTACAATCAGAGCACGAACGTTACCTTGCTGAAGTACACTTTAACGCACCAGTAGTTATCAAAAACTACCCTCGTGATATCAAAGCATTCTACATGCGCCAAAACGAAGACGGTAAAACCGTTGCCGCTATGGACGTCGTTGCGCCTGGTATTGGTGAAATCATTGGTGGTTCACAACGTGAAGAGCGTTTAGATGTGCTAGATGCGCGTCTTGAAGAAATGGGCTTAAACAAAGAAGATTACAGCTGGTACCGCGACCTTCGTAAATATGGGACGGTGCCTCACTCAGGTTTTGGTCTTGGCTTTGAGCGCTTGGTTGCTTATGTTACTGGTATGGGCAACGTACGTGACGTTATTGCCTTCCCTCGTACTAAAGGCAGCGCGACTTACTAAAGTCTTGTCGAACAGCCAAAGTTGTATTTTCAGCAGCTTTGGCTAAACGCAAATAGGCCTTCGTTAAGAAGGCCTTTTTGATCACGCGATACTATTATAAAACTTCTAGTAGCTCAACGTCGAAAATTAGCGTTGAGAAAGGTGCGATTGCAGCACCAGCACCGCGCTCGCCGTATGCAAGCTCATGCGGTACGTATAGACGCCATTTCGAACCTGCAGGCATCATTTGAAGTGCTTCAGTCCAACCTTTGATCACGCCATTTACTGGGAATTCAGCTGGTTGACCACGCTCGTACGAGCTGTCAAAAGTCGTACCGTTGATTAGTGTACCGTGGTAATGAACACGTACTTTTGAATCTTCAACAGGCTTATCACCTTCGCCAGTTTCAACTACTTCATACTGAAGACCTGACTCAGTTACTGTTACTTCAGCACGTTTTGCATTTTCTTCTAGAAATGCAACACCTTCAGCTGCTAATACTTTCGCTTCTTCTTCACGACGCTGTTGGATTTCAGCATTGATCTTCTCAAATGCAGCTTGAATTTCAGGGATCTCAACGCGGAAGCTGTCACCAGCATAAGCGTCTTTCATACCTTCGAATACAGAGTTAAGGTTTAGACCTTCAAAAGGGTTTGCTTTAAGTTGCTCACCCATTTGTAAACCAATACCGTAGCTCGCTTTATCTGCGTCTGTGTTGAATTGAGACATAGTCTTTCCATATTTTTTATTAACAAGAATCTTAGATTGTATCACAGCCAAAATAGGCAAGATACCGGAGCTGCTTGATTATCAAGCAGTCGAGCTATTCGTCGGACACAAAAAAACCGCTAACTAGCGGCTTTCTCTTCGGCATATTGTTTGAGTTTTTTCATTACAAAGGTTGCAAATGGCAGCAATAATACAAGACCAATATTAAGCTCATCACTGTACTCACCCAAGCTACCAACAAAGTAGTGTCCAAATCCAACCACACCAAATAATGCAATAACCACACTGGCGATTTCTGGCCAAGATTTTTCATATTTAGTGATCAGATGACCGACAAGGCAATTGAATAAAAAAATATGCAGTAGCGTCATCGTAATATCAGGGTCTTGTTGCGAATCAATCGACAACGTAAGCGCCATGTTTAGGCCACTAAGATAAAAATAACTAAATACAATCCAAATAGAACTATGTTTTATTATTGCCATGTTACTAGCCGCAGACATACACGCCTCCAAACGAAAAAAACCGCCATTTGGAGGCGGTTTTGGGAATGAGGTGGCGGAGAGATAGGGATTTGAACCCTAGATACGCTATTAACGTATGCCGGTTTTCAAGACCGGTGCTTTCAACCACTCAGCCATCTCTCCGTTGTTGGCGCGCATTTTATGGAGTTATCCATCGGTTGTAAAGCACTATTTCGATTTTTGCATTCAAAAGCGCAAATAATAGCCGAATAATCAATAATATTGCTTTGGCCTTTTGGCAATGTAAGCAAAAATACAACTAGCGATAACCATTGCAATCACGATGATCCCTGAGTCAATCATACCAATGACCGCGTTTTTTGCAGGCAGCACTTTTTCAATGATAACCGGAATAGATGAAAACAACACAACGGTACTGAGCACTTTAAATGCTCTGGAAAAATCAAATCGCTTGGTGTAACTCATCCATGTTGTTAGTAATCCTAATACCAAAATAGGCGCTAATAGCCCCATCCATATCTCACTGGTATAACTCGATAATGCAACGGTTGCCGTGCATCCTATCAAGCTCCAAATAATCCAAGCGGTCCAATTTTCCCGTTCTTTTAAAAATAAATTACCCATGACACATCTTCTTTCAATTAGCTTGTTATTTTTATTATTGTTATAGAAAACAGGATTTACTGTCTTAGAGTAGCAAACATACTGGCTATAAAACAACCACATCGGTTGTGACAGTTTAAATAATGAAAAGTTCAACAAAAAGTATCAAAGAATGTGTTACCACAACATTAATCACTGTATAAAAAAAGCGCAGCCATTGCTGCGCTCACCCCACTTTATTTTTACCCGGGGAATTTAACTTTCAGCTTTATCAAGTTCATCCACTAATAATTTAGTTTCATCAGCCCTCGGTTTTGTAAATCTCGCTAAACCGAGATAAACGACAGGTGTGAGGTAAAGCGTAAAGAAAACCGCTAATCCTAAACCGCCAAATACGACCCAGCCAATTGCATTTCTCGACTCAGCACCTGCGCCAACCGATAAAATCAATGGTAAAGCACCAAGTAATGTGGACACCAAAGTCATCATGATAGGGCGTAAACGGATCACTGCGGCTTCTTCAACGGCTTGTCTTACTGACCGTCCTTTATCACGTAACTGATCTGCGAACTCAACTAACAAGATGGCATTTTTAGCAATTAAACCAATCAACATCACTAAACCGATTTGCGAATATATGTTAAGCGAAGTACCTGTAAGATACAGCGCCAATATGGCAGAAGTAATCCCAAACGGAACTGTGATCATTACTACAACGGCACTATTCACACTTTCAAATTGCGCAGCAAGCACGAGCAATACAATTAAGAACGCCAGCACGTAGGTAAGTAACACTTCGTTGGCCGTTTCTTCAAACGTTAAGGCTTAGATACGCTATTAACGTATGCCGGTTTTCAAGACCGGTGCTTTCAACCACTCAGCCATCTCTCCGTTGTTGGCGCGCATTTTATGGAGTTATCCATCGGTTGTAAAGCACTATTTCGATTTTTGCATTCAAAAGCGCAAATAATAGCCGAATAATCAATAATATTGCTTTGGCCTTTTGGCAATGTAAGCAAAAATACAACTAGCGATAACCATTGCAATCACGATGATCCCTGAGTCAATCATACCAATGACCGCGTTTTTTGCAGGCAGCACTTTTTCAATGATAACCGGAATAGATGAAAACAACACAACGGTACTGAGCACTTTAAATGCTCTGGAAAAATCAAATCGCTTGGTGTAACTCATCCATGTTGTTAGTAATCCTAATACCAAAATAGGCGCTAATAGCCCCATCCATATCTCACTGGTATAACTCGATAATGCAACGGTTGCCGTGCATCCTATCAAGCTCCAAATAATCCAAGCGGTCCAATTTTCCCGTTCTTTTAAAAATAAATTACCCATGACACATCTTCTTTCAATTAGCTTGTTATTTTTATTATTGTTATAGAAAACAGGATTTACTGTCTTAGAGTAGCAAACATACTGGCTATAAAACAACCACATCGGTTGTGACAGTTTAAATAATGAAAAGTTCAACAAAAAGTATCAAAGAATGTGTTACCACAACATTAATCACTGTATAAAAAAAGCGCAGCCATTGCTGCGCTCACCCCACTTTATTTTTACCCGGGGAATTTAACTTTCAGCTTTATCAAGTTCATCCACTAATAATTTAGTTTCATCAGCCCTCGGTTTTGTAAATCTCGCTAAACCGAGATAAACGACAGGTGTGAGGTAAAGCGTAAAGAAAACCGCTAATCCTAAACCGCCAAATACGACCCAGCCAATTGCATTTCTCGACTCAGCACCTGCGCCAACCGATAAAATCAATGGTAAAGCACCAAGTAATGTGGACACCAAAGTCATCATGATAGGGCGTAAACGGATCACTGCGGCTTCTTCAACGGCTTGTCTTACTGACCGTCCTTTATCACGTAACTGATCTGCGAACTCAACTAACAAGATGGCATTTTTAGCAATTAAACCAATCAACATCACTAAACCGATTTGCGAATATATGTTAAGCGAAGTACCTGTAAGATACAGCGCCAATATGGCAGAAGTAATCCCAAACGGAACTGTGATCATTACTACAACGGCACTATTCACACTTTCAAATTGCGCAGCAAGCACGAGCAATACAATTAAGAACGCCAGCACGTAGGTAAGTAACACTTCGTTGGCCGTTTCTTCAAACGTTAAGGCTTCCCCTTTAAACGCCAGCGTCACGCTGTCGGGTAAACTCTGATCTGCCAGCGTTCGTAATTTTTCGACCACTTCAGCCATAGGCATGTCTTCTGGCTGTTTCATATCCAGCTCGATACTACGACGCTGAGCGTGGCGTTCAAGCTCGGCTGCTACGCCCTCTTCCACAATAACGGCAAGGCTACTTAGCGGAACTAATGCACCAGAGCGGCTGCCAACATAAAGGTTAGCCAAATCACTTGGATCTCTGATGGTATGGTTTTGAGCCTGCAGCATAATTGGTATGGATTGGTCGCCAACATTCAAATCAGCAACATCATCGCCATTAATGGCCGCCCTAAGTGTCGTTGAGATATCACTCAAACTAACGCCAAGCTCTTCTGCTCTTCGACGGTCAATGTTTACGCGCAGCTGAGGTTGCGAAGGTTGATAAGAAATTTGCACCGGCGCCACGTCTGGCATTTCTTTTTCAACCAAAGCTGCAAATTGTTGCGCTGCTTTAAATATCTCTAAATAGTCGTTACCAAGTAGCGCAAGCTCGATACCGCCACCTTGGCCTCTTAGGTTTAAGCTGTTTGCACCAAAGGCACGAGCAGGTGCACCGGGTATGTTACCAAGCGGTCCTCTGATCTTATCGATAATTTCCTGTTGCGAGAAATGACGCTCATCCCAATGCTTTAATGGCACAGTGATAAATACAATATTTGGATCCCACTGACCAACAACCGTATAGATTGACTCTATTTCTCCGCTTTCCACAAAAGGTAATAAAATGTCTTCCATTTGTTTGGCTTGTCTATCCATAAAGTTAAGACCAACACCGTCAGGCCCTCTTGCGAAAATCCGGATCTTGCCTCTGTCTTCAGATGGCAAAAGTTCATTATCCAATTGCGAATAGAGCGCACCAGATAAGCTCGCAATAACCACAAATACACCAAAGGTTAGCCATGCATGGTCAAGCACCCAATGGATCGTACCGCGATACATTTCTGCGAGTTTCACACCAATACTCGAAAATAGATGCTTTTTGCTATCTTGCTTTACTTTTAACTTAGAGGTTAATGCTGGCACCAATGACAGTGCTACAAATGAAGAAATAATCACGGCACCAGCTAACACGCCACCAAACTCCCTGAACAGTCGGCCCGCAGTTGACGGTAAAAAGGCAATCGGTATGAATACCGCAGCAAGTACTGCGGTTGTCGCGACTACAGCAAAGAAGACTTCTCTTGTCCCAAGAACCGCCGCAGCGCGACGACCTATCCCTTCGCCACGGCGACGCTGAATATTTTCACTAACAACAATCGCATCATCGACGATAAGTCCAGTGGCCAACACCAGTGCTAGCAAGGTTAAAATATTAACAGAGAAGCCAAGCGCCCAGATCAGCGCCAAAGAACCGATAAGCGCGACCGGGATCGCAAAAGCTGGAATAAGCGTCGCACGCCACGAGCCAATAAATACCCAAAGCGTGAATACCACCAACAATATGGTTATCACTAAAGAGCTCAAGACTTCATCTACGGATGAACGAATAAACTGTGCATCATCGGAGGTGACGAATAGCTCCAGATCTGGAAAGCGTACTTTTATCTTATCAACGAGCTGCAATACTTCATCTGAGATTTCAATGGTATTGGACTGTGCTTGGCGAATGATCTCAAGGCCTATTACAGGCTCTCCATCAAGCCTCACCATAGAGCGAGGATCAGCCGGTCCAAAATACACAGAGGCAATATCCCCCACCCGAGTCTCACCACGAATGATGATATCACTCACCTGCTCAGCGGTTACAGAAGTGGCATCGGCACGGACAATCAGCTGTTGATCGTTCGACTTTAAACTGCCGGCGGGCACATCAAACGGGGCTTGTCTAAGCGCCGCAGCTACATCTGGAACGGTTAGATTAAAGCTTGTCAGTTTTAAGGGATCAAGCCTTACGCGCAGCACCCGCTCTCTATCGCCGTTCAGGCGCACATCAGCTACACCAGGAATAGTTAAAAACTGCGGCGCTAAGTCTTTTTCTACTCGCTCGGTCAATCCTTCAAGTGTTAAAGAGGCACTACTTACAGTTAAAGACACCACCGCTTCTGCATCATTATCCGCTTTAATAATGGACACCCGTTCAACTTCTTCAGGTAGCTCTCTTTGTACTCGAGATACAGATTCGCGTGTTTCGTTGGCTGCATCATCTAGATTAATACCCGGACGAAATTCAACAACAATCCGCGCATTATTCTCTTCACTTTGTGCACGAATGCTTTTTACACCGCTGACACGCGCGACAGCGCCTTCTAACTTACTCGTGACTTCGGTGTCGACGGTCTCAGGCGAGCCGCCAGGAAACGATGCGGACACCGTTAAACGCGGCCTATCTACATCGGGCAGTTCACGAACTTCAACGCCGGCAAGAGCTGCAATACCTGCAATAATAATCAATAAATTTAATACAACGATTAATACCGGACGGCGAATGGCCATCGACGGTAAATCTTGTAACTGTGGTAACTCCGGTTTAGTCACGATTTATTCCTTCGCCAGTGCATTCGTCACCGCAATTTCTTGCCCAGGACGAAGACGTTGCACCCCTTCTACAACTAATAACTCTCTTGCAGCCAAATCACCTGATACCAGCAATTTACCCGGCAAACGCTGTTGGATTTTCACATCAATACGCTTAGCTTTGCCATCTACTTCTTTCCACACATAAGGACCTGTTGCACCCCAAAGCAGTGCAGCTTCAGGAATAACGGCAAACTCTTCACCTAATACCGTTAGCGATACTCTAAAGCTCATTCCAGGCAAAAAACGGTCATTGCGGTTTTCAAAGATGGCTTTGATTTTTAGTGTGCGGGCTGTTGGGTCTATCCTAGAGTCCATTTGTGCTATCTTTGCGTCGATCCGTGTTGAATTATCATTCCAAGGTGTCAGCAGCACGCTATCGGTCGATTTAAGCATGCCATACGCCGATTCCGGTGCCGCAAATTGAACATACAACTTGTCAAAGTTATCGATACTCGCAATCGCGGTTTGGGTGGTAATGCGATCTCCAACCTCAACGTCGGTGAGTCCCATTACGCCAGAAAAAGGGGCGATCACTTGGCGGTCTTCTAATTCATTCTTAGCTTGGATCAAGGCGACCTTTGCTAAATCTCTGTCCGTTACCGCTTTATCTAATTCATTAATTGGGACGGCGCCGCGCTTTTGGCTATCGGTTAAACGGTCAACGGTACGCTGCGCATCTGCAAGACGAATTTTAGCTTCTTCAAGCGCCGCTTTTTGGCGGCGTGAGTCTAGCTCCAATAGCAAAGTACCCGCTTTAACCTGATCGCCCGGTTTAAAATGTACCGCAGTCACCCTATCACCAATTGCGGGATACAAAATAACTGATTGAATAGCTTCAGCATTACCTACAGCCTGAATTTGCTGGCTACTGCTTTCAAATTGAATAGGCTCTGCAATCACTTGCGAAGGTTTGGCCAAAGCGATATTGGTTATTAGCATAGTGGCCGTAAAAACCACCAAGCGCGTTACTTTACACATATTAACCTTAATAATTTCCATTGTTCTTAGCTATATTTGAGTGTAACAGTTAATCACTCACATCAAGATAAACTATTCGATAACACACAGTATAAGTGCGATAAGATGCAGTATGCCTTGCAGCGTTTTAAAGGCAAGATAAGCCCATGTAAAGTAAGGTAAAGTTATGTAAAGATTGAGGCAGAGTGAGGCGCGATAGACTACCGCGCCAAATCATGACTATTGTGCGGCCGCGCGCATCAGTCTGTCGTTAACATCGCGCCACTCGGGGGCAGTTGGTGGTGCTTCTAACAAAATCTCGGTTGCACTTGATTGATCCAATTGATGTAACCCGTGATAAAGGCCCTGCGCATACTTGGCTTTGTCAGCACCGAGTTTGAGATCCACCAGCTCGTTGTTTGCTGAATTCTCAGAGATCATTTGCTCTATTTGCGATGAGTAATACAACACGCCGGTATTCGCTTCGCACTGGCCGCTTAGGCGAGCAACTAATTCTTCCGTCGACAACAGGGTAAGCGGTTTGCTTGGTTGGTAATGGGCTTTTACGTTACCTGGGACGGCTACAGTGTGTACATCAG
This sequence comes from Pseudoalteromonas piscicida, assembly GCF_000238315.3. Classification (NCBI taxonomy): domain Bacteria; kingdom Pseudomonadati; phylum Pseudomonadota; class Gammaproteobacteria; order Alteromonadales; family Pseudoalteromonadaceae; genus Pseudoalteromonas; species Pseudoalteromonas piscicida. The sequence continues at coordinate 1,131,542 of NZ_CP011924.1, read as the reverse complement.
GCTCATCTACTTCAATATTGAGCACCGCTTCAAGTGCAGCTTTGGTAATAGGGCCCGCTCGCAATATCCTCGGTGTGGCTGAAGATATATCGACAATCGTCGACTCAAGTCCTACTTCACACGGACCACCGTCTAACACAGCTGCTATTTTGCCAGACAATCCAAACAACACTTGCTCGGCGGTGGTTGGACTAATTTTTTTGTAAGGATTGGCAGAAGGCGCAGCAAGTCCGGAGTTAATGCGCTGCAATAAAGCTAGCATTGCAGGATGATTTGGCACACGAATACCCACGGTTGGGTGGCCGCCTGTCACTATATCGCTCACATGTGCTTGCTTTTTGGCAACGATCGTCAGTGGTCCCGGCCAAAACGCATCAGCTAAAGCATCAAAATAGTCTGGCAAAGTTTCCACCCACTCAGTGACCAAAGACTTGTCAGCGAGATGTACGATTAACGGGTGATCTGCTGGGCGTCCTTTTGCTGCAAAGATTTTTTTTACCGCATCGGGTTGCCTTGCATCTGCTGCTAATCCGTAAACGGTTTCTGTTGGAACCGCAACAAGTTGACCATCACGTGCAAGTTCAGCCGCTTGCGCCACTGCGCTTGGATCGGTTGCCAGTAAATGTAAGGTAGTTAAGCTTGCTTCGCCCACGTGTCTTTCTCGCTGTAAAAAATGGACGCGAATTATAACCAATTTAAAATGCAAAGAGCCAGTATTACTGGCTCCAGCGTAAAAGCTAACATCAGGAGCGGTTAGCGTTATTCAGCGCTTGCGACCATCACGGTTTTCACGTTAACAAACTCTTTGATCCCAAAGCCACCATGCTCTCTACCATAGCCACTGTCTTTAACACCACCAAACGGCAAGTTTGGTTGTGCCAACGAATAGCCATTGATATTCACCATGCCAGTATCAAACTCCTTAATAGCAAGCTCTGTTGCACGTTGTGTGTCTTCAGAAAAAATCCCGCCACCTAAACCATAGCGTGAATCATTGGCTACCATCATCGCCTCAGCCTCATCATGCACACGGATCAGCGACGCCACAGGGCCAAAGAGTTCATCATCATAAGCCGGCATACCGGGTTTAACGTCTTCCAAAATGGTGACTGGATAATAAAAGCCTTGTTGCTTTGGAATTTCTCCACCAAGTGTACAGTTTGCACCCGCATTAACCGATTCTTCGACTTGTTGGTGTAATTCATCACGTAGATCTTTACGCGCCATTGGACCTAAGTCGGTGTCTGCTGCGCTTGGATCTCCCACCTTAAGCTGCTTAAAGCCAGCCACAAAAGCCTCTCTAAATTGATCATAAATCTCATCAACGATAATAAAGCGCTTTGCTGCAACGCAGGTTTCACCGTTGTTGACAATACGACCTTGAATACACGCGGACACCGCTTTATTAATATCAGCATCTGCCAGCACCACAAAGGCATCGTTACTGCCAAGTTCTAGGACGGTTTTCTTAGAGAGCTCAGCAGCTTGTTTTGCAACTTGTTTACCTACTTTATCGCTTCCGGTAAACGTAACCCCGCGAATATATGGATTCTTTATCAATTCGCTTGCTGTCTCACCATCAATTAACAGTGATTGATAGCAACCTTTTGGAAAACCGGCCTCTAAATACAACTCTTCAATTAATTTAGCCATTCCAAATACATTTGAGGCATGTTTCATTACCGTGGTATTACCCGCCATCACGTTCGAAACACTGTATCTGATAACCTGATAAAGCGGAAAGTTCCAAGGTTGTATTCCTAAGATCACGCCTATTGGTTGATAAGTGATAATGGCGTGTCCCTGCTCAAATACCCGATGCTCATCCTGTAATTCTTTTTCGCCATGTTCAGCGGTATATCGGCAAATTTCAGCACACAAAGAAACTTCCTGTTCACCCTGCTCCGTCACCTTGCCCATTTCCTCGGTCATCAGTGAGACTAACTTGGATTTATTTTCCTCGATTAAGTCAGCAAGCCTGTTTAGCTTTTGTGCTCTTTGCGTAAATGTGGTTTTCTTCCAAAATGAATAACAATCATTGGCTAAGTCCACCGACTTTTGCGCCTCGTCCAAGCTCATTAACGTATATTCATTAACGGGTTGCTCTGTCGCAGGATTAATTGTGGTTACCGTATTTGACATCATAAAGCTCCTTCAAAAATTTAACGGCGTAAATCAATTTTTAGATTTACAGCGATAGCCTTTAAATAAGCAAGGAAGACACCAATCTGAGAATAATGAATATCCCATTGATTATTATGAATTAATTTAATTTCAGAATTAGATTTAAAAGAATTTGAATACGTGAATTAGAAAAGGCTACACACCTAATATGAAAAGTTTGCAGAGCGAATGGCGCCTGCGCAAATAGCTTGCAATGAAAGTTTAGCAGAGAAAAGGGACCATCTGGTCCCCTTGTTATGTATTCTTAGTACAATGCACCTTTAGCGCTTTTGACGTTGCGCTTCTTTTTGCGCTAGCTTTTCTTCTTTACGCTTACGAATAGCATCCTGTGCTTCATGACCGATATGACCTTCGCCGCGTAGCTTCGCCAGTTCAATTTGCTTTTGGCGCTCAGCAAATCGTGCAACTTGCTCTTCTGTTAAGTCTTTGTGGCAGTGGTGACAAGACACCCCTTCCATATATTCTTCGAGTTGTTTCTCTGCTTCCGTGATTGGCATACGACAAGCATGGCATTGATCATAAGACCCTTTGTTTAAATCATGATCGACAGCAACACGGTTATCAAACACAAAACACTCGCCTTCCCACATGGTTTCTTCTTTTGGCACGTCTTCTAAGTATTTTAGAATGCCGCCTTCCAAGTGATAAACCTCTTCGAAGCCTTGCTCTTTCATATACGCTGTCGATTTTTCACAGCGGATCCCGCCAGTACAGAACATCGCCACTTTTTTGTGTTTTTCTGGGTTTAAGTTATTTTGCGCCCACTCAGGGAACTCACGGAAAGTCTTGGTTTTAGGATCGATGGCATTTTTAAACGTACCGATCTCGATTTCATAGTCGTTACGCGTATCAACTAGCACAACGTCAGGATCTGAAATCAATGCGTTCCAATCTTGTGGTTTTACGTACGTACCAACCACTTCTTTAGGGTTTATACCTTGCACACCCATGGTCACGATTTCTTTCTTAAGCTTTACTTTAGTGCGGTAGAAAGGGCAAGTTTCATCGAACGACTCTTTATAAACGATGTTATCAAGGCCCGGTTGTTTGTCTAACCATGTAAGTAGCGCATCAATGCCTTCACGTTTACCGGCAACGGTACCGTTAATGCCTTCTTCGGCAAGTAGTAACGTACCGCGAACTTCATTCGCTTCCATCACATCGTGAAGTGGCTGTCTTATCTCTTGATAGTTAGGTAAAGAGACAAACTTGTACATAGCACAAACAACGTATTGTTCTGACATTGTATTTTCCTAGATTTAAGCTTTGATTAGCTTACACATTAAGCATGACGATGTGTAAAGCACGAAAACCGAGTCGCAAACCCGGCGCTGAGGCGCGTATTTTACGGATTTTTGATTAAAATGCAAAAAACACAAATTCTATATCCGATAGCGTCTATGCTTTGGTATAATCTCGTGTTTTTAAAATTCAAGACTTGGAGAAATTGACTTGAGATTCACTGAACTTGGGATAGATACGCGCCTAGAACAACAACTGGCTCACCAAGGGATCACGGAACCGACCGAGATCCAAGCGCATGCCATCCCAACGGCTCTAGCTGGCCACGATGTTTTTGCGCAGTCTAAAACAGGCTCTGGCAAAACCCTAGCCTTCTTGCTGCCTGCCGTACAGCGTGTAATGAAACAAAAAGCGCTGAGTAAACGCGATCCTCGCGTTGTTATCGTAGCTCCAACTCGTGAACTCGCGACTCAAGTATTCTCTGAGTGTCGTGCACTGTGTGCTGGCACTAATATTCAAGTCTGTAAGATTTTGGGTGGTGAAAACTACAATGATCAGGTAAAAGCGCTACGCCGCGACCCGCATTTTGTGGTGGGTACTCCTGGTCGTATTGCCGATCACGTTGAAAATCGTTCATTATTTTTAGGCGGTCTTGAACTGCTTATTTTTGATGAAGCAGATCGTATGTTTGACCTTGGCTTTGAAAAACAGTTGGACGTCATTAATGATTCTGCGGATCACCGCCAAAGACAAACGCTGCTATTTTCAGCCACGCTAGACCATACCCAAGTTGAAGCATCGTCACGTCAATTACTTAAATCGCCAAAGCGCATTATGTTAAGCAATGCCCACCAGCAGCATGAAGACATTAAGCAAGCACTCTACTTTGCCGATCATTTAGATCATAAAGAAGCGCTGCTTAAGCACTTCATCACACAAGATGACGTAGGACAGTGCATTATCTTTACCGCAACTCGTGGCGACACAGACCGATTAAGCAAACTGTTAAATGAGATGTCGATTAAAGCGGTATCGTTGTCGGGCGATATGCCGCAAAATAAGCGGTTAGACATTATGGAAAGCTTCAGCCGTGGTATCTATAAAGTACTTGTTACCACAGACGTTGCTTCTCGTGGTCTCGATTTGCTCTCTGTTACCCATGTTATGAATTTTGACTTGCCTAAGCAGGCAGAAGAATATGTCCACCGTATCGGTCGTACAGGACGTGCCGGGTTTAAAGGCACTGCGATTTCATTTGTTGGTCCTAAAGATTGGGATAGCTATGTGGCAATCAAAAACTATCTTGATGAGCCACTACGTTTTGAAGAAGTCCCCGGTCTTGTTGGTAAATTCAAAGGACTTAAGCAAAAACCGCAGCAGAGTAAAAATCGCCCTGCAGAGTCTGCGCCAAAGCAAACAAGTAAACCTAAGAAAAAGCCGGTGAAAAAGTCAAAACCGAGAAAAGTGGTCCCGCCACCGATTGATATTGACGGTACTATGCCGATGCGTCGCAAACCAAAACCACAAACTGACGAGGAATAATCATGTTAGGTCAAATCAAAATGTTAACCATTGAAGAGCTTACCGCTGAAGGGGCTTATTTAAACGGTGGTGAGCTTGGTGACGTATTTCTTCCTCGAGCAGAGGTGCCAAAGCACACCGAAGAAGGTGACTCTGTTGAAGTATTTATCTATTTAGATAACTTGGGACACGCAACGGCAACAACCAAAAAGCCACTTGCACAAGTCGGTGAGTTTGCCCTGCTTCGCGTAAAAGAGATCAATAAGGTTGGTGCTTTTATGGATTTGGGTATTGAAAAAGACGTGTTAGCGCCTTTCAATGAACAAAAACCGAAAATGCGCGACGGCTATAGCTATTTGGTTAGGCTTTACCTAGACAACGCCAGTAAGCGTATTTGTGCGTCTAGTGCGTTGGGTAAATTTTTGAGTAAATCAAAAGCCGAGTACGAAAAATTCGAAGAAGTAGACCTAATCGTCGCGGCAAAAACCGATCTTGGCTATAAAGTGATAGTCAATGAAAAACACTTTGGATTGGTCTTTTTCAATGATGTATTTAAGCGGATGTATATTGGTCAGCGCATGAAGGGCTTTGTAAAAGCAGTTCATGACGAAGATAAGATTGATATCGTGTTAGAAAAGCCGGGTATTGGTAAGGTTAAAGACCTTGCGGAAATCATTTATAGCAAGCTCGAAGAAAGTGGGGGCTATTTACCGCTAGGCGATAAGTCAGATCCTGACGCAATCAAGCGTACTTTCTCTACCTCTAAAGCTAACTTTAAAAAAGCCATCGGTGGTTTGTTTAAAGACGGCCGAATTGATATTGAAGCGACTTCTATTTCAATTCGCAAGTCTTAAACGCACATAATACTTAACCTGAGGTTTGGATAAGGAATGTTCCAACTCATTGTTGCTAAAGAACAACTTAGTTTTTTCCTTGTCTAGCCAGAGAGTTTTAGGGAAAACAAGGCGAATTTACGCACCAATAGCTGGCTATTGGAAGTGAATTCAACGCAGTTAGCGCTAAAACTGGCTGCTAGAAAGGCATTAATTATCCGCAGCTCAGGTTACTTAGCAAGTCTCAACCTGAGACTTGCTTGTCACATTACACTTACTTCAAGCATATCTCGCCATTTATCTACCGCTTTTAATCCAAGTTCAAATCCCAATTTATAATCTGACTTTAAGGTCTCTGGGCTTGAGCCTAAAATCATAGATTCCAGTGGTCTATTGGGCGCTATTTGAATGACGTTAACATCTTCTGGTGGTGAATTCATAAAGTTAACCGCATCGGCATAACGACTTTGATAGTGATGATACATTTCAAACATTCGAGGAGATTGATTAACGCGTCGCATGATTGGCTTTAAGCGCTCAAGCACTGGCATTTTGCCATCGTCATGTGCCTCAATGGTTCTGATCACCCAAATCGTCTTTGCCCCTTGACTGTGTGCCCAGCGTACGGGTAAAGGATCGGCTACACCACCATCCATCATGCCGTGACCCGCAACTTTAACGCCTGGACGATATAAAAAAGGGATTGCACTAGAAGCCTTTAAATGGGTAAACATGTTATCGTGCCAGGTATGCAAATAATGTGGCTCAAGCGAGTCTAAGTGACTTGCAACCGCATAAAAGTTACTTTCCGGCGTGAGGTGATTAGGCTCAGTTGGAAACCGTACTTTGCCGCTGTGCTCTACTTGTTGAAAATACCAATCCAAGTCAATGACGTTACCACCAGTAAAAAATCGCGCGGGACGGAAAAACTGCTGCTCCGTTGTAAGTGATTCGATAGCGGTTTGCGCATATTGACTGGCGCGAGCGCAATAAGCTGCGAGGTTTTGTGCGCCCGCTGAGACACCCACTTTTAAATCAAAAGGCGTAAATTTTTTCTCAAGAAAAGCATCAAGCACGCCCGCTGTAAAAATGCCTTTTTGACCTCCGCCCTCAGCGATAATTGCAGAGCGTATGTTATTTGTCATGTTGTGCTCTTTTTATTATATAAACCTGTACGCATCTTATTTTACTGAGGGCAAAACCTAGAAATTCAAGCTTCCATACAACTTAGCAATAAAAAATGCCCTGCTGAACAGAAACGTTCAAGCACAACGCAGTTAGCGCTAAAACTGGCTGCTAGAAAGGCATTAATTATCCGCAGCTCAGGTTACTTAGCAAGTCTCAACCTGAGACTTGCTTGTCACATTACACTTACTTCAAGCATATCTCGCCATTTATCTACCGCTTTTAATCCAAGTTCAAATCCCAATTTATAATCTGACTTTAAGGTCTCTGGGCTTGAGCCTAAAATCATAGATTCCAGTGGTCTATTGGGCGCTATTTGAATGACGTTAACATCTTCTGGTGGTGAATTCATAAAGTTAACCGCATCGGCATAACGACTTTGATAGTGATGATACATTTCAAACATTCGAGGAGATTGATTAACGCGTCGCATGATTGGCTTTAAGCGCTCAAGCACTGGCATTTTGCCATCGTCATGTGCCTCAATGGTTCTGATCACCCAAATCGTCTTTGCCCCTTGACTGTGTGCCCAGCGTACGGGTAAAGGATCGGCTACACCACCATCCATCATGCCGTGACCCGCAACTTTAACGCCTGGACGATATAAAAAAGGGATTGCACTAGAAGCCTTTAAATGGGTAAACATGTTATCGTGCCAGGTATGCAAATAATGTGGCTCAAGCGAGTCTAAGTGACTTGCAACCGCATAAAAGTTACTTTCCGGCGTGAGGTGATTAGGCTCAGTTGGAAACCGTACTTTGCCGCTGTGCTCTACTTGTTGAAAATACCAATCCAAGTCAATGACGTTACCACCAGTAAAAAATCGCGCGGGACGGAAAAACTGCTGCTCCGTTGTAAGTGATTCGATAGCGGTTTGCGCATATTGACTGGCGCGAGCGCAATAAGCTGCGAGGTTTTGTGCGCCCGCTGAGACACCCACTTTTAAATCAAAAGGCGTAAATTTTTTCTCAAGAAAAGCATCAAGCACGCCCGCTGTAAAAATGCCTTTTTGACCTCCGCCCTCAGCGATAATTGCAGAGCGTATGTTATTTGTCATGTTGTGCTCTTTTTATTATATAAACCTGTACGCATCTTATTTTACTGAGGGCAAAACCTAGAAATTCAAGCTTCCATACAACTTAGCAATAAAAAATGCCCTGCTGAACAGAAACGTTCAAGCAAGGCATTCATAATATCCACAGTGTGATTAATATATGGTTAAAGTTTGCTTACAGAACTCTCTATCGGCCGTTTTAAAAAGCTGACTAATAGCGCCGGTAAAATGGTGAGTGTAACGATAGTTGCCATAGCAATACCACAAAGCACTATCATGCCAACGCCTCGATAAAGCTCAGCTCCTTCTCCTGGAATGAACACCAATGGCGCAAGACCGCATAGGGTTGTCATCGTTGACATCACAATCGGTTTTAATCGCGTTTGTAGTGCTGAGATCACCGCCTCATACACACTCATCGCAGTACTCTCAAGGTTTCTGCGGCTTTGATCGACAATCAGAATAGGGTTATTCACCACAGTCCCTAACAAGATTAAAAAGCCGAGCATAGTGATCATGTCAAAAGGCTGATGGAAAGTGCCTGTTATGCTACCAATGCCATTAATAGCAATTAGTCCAAGTAAACCCCCTGCCATGCCAAGCGGCACTGTTGCCATAATAAATAGCGGATAGCCCCAATGCTTGAAGATTGCGACAAGTAATAAGTAACACAGCGCTAATGCAACGACAAAATTACTGCCCAGCGCTTCTTTGGTTTTGTCTAGTTGGTCGGCAGCGCCACCGATACTCACATTGACACCAGGAAGCAGATCGCCCTGCCTCTGAAGCTGCGGTAATAATTCCGTTCTTACTAATTCCTGCGCTTCCTCTAGCGCAACATTTCTTGGTGGAATAATATATACAGTCACGGTTCTACGCCCATCAACTCGACGCAAACTATCACTGTCTGCTTTTTCTCGTAGATCGGCCAAAGCGCTCAGCGGGATCAGTCCAGCTTTGGTTACAACTGGAGATTGCGCTAATTGCGAAAGACTTTGCTGATTACCCGACTCAGAAAATAAAAAGACGTCTACTTTGTCATCGTCTAAAATCAACTCATCAACATAAGCGCCGTCACTCAGAGCTGCGACCGTATAGCCGAGTTCGTCAGCACTCATACCCACTTCAGCCAGCCGTTGCCACCTTGGTTGAATCTCTATTAACGGTTGGTCGAGTGTCAGAGAAGATGGCGCAGAATCCACTTGTGGATTATCAAAGACCTCCCCCGCTAACCGGTACACTGCATCTGCCGCTCGGTAGAGCGCCGTTTGATCTGTACCGCTAATATCCAAAGCCACCGCTCTTGAACCGCCATCATTACTGGAGATAATCGAGCCTCGTGAAGAAAATGCACGCATTCCTGGGTAGCTTCTAAACTTGGTCGTGATTGCCTCCATCATTTCATCGATGTATTCACGGTTGTATGGTTCACTCAATAGCCAAATGCTACCGACACCAACAGACATCGAATAATACTTTAAAGGTGGCAACGACGTGTTACCTGATACAAAATCGCTGTCATCTTTTTCCAAATGCTTATTTAAATAAGGAAGTAGTTCATCACCAATTTTTCGCATATGGCTGAGGTTATAGCCCGGAGGCGCTATCATCATAGAGAACGCTTTTGGCTCCTCTCCCTCTGGCAAATATTCGGCTTTAGGCATAAATAACCACGCACCACCGAGTAACAACACACTACCGAATACAATACACACTATGCGAGCACGCGGACTTGATAACATCGCCGGAATAAACGTTGGCAGTTTAGGCGTAGACAACATGCCATTGGAGATCTCCTTACAGGCAAAATTTGCATTTGCCGCAGGCACCACAAACAAGGCCACCAACATAGAAGCGATAATTGCAGCAGAAATCGCAATTGCGACATCGGAATAAAGCTGTCCGGCTTCTTGCTGAATAAATAAAATAGGTGCGAATACCAACACTGTGGTCAGGGTTGAAGCGAGCACCGCAGGCCATACCTCTTGAACTCCGGTAATAGCTGCTTGAAGTTTGTCGAGACCTCGGCGTCTGGCTTGCTCTATGTTCTCAAGTACAACAATGGTGTTATCAACCGTCATGCCAATGGCGAACGCAACGCCGGCGAGGGAAATCACGTTGATCGTTCTGTCAAATAGCAACAGACCCAAAAATGCCGCGATGGTACAAATTGGAACGCCCATCACACCAATAAAGGTCGAGCGTGGGCTCTTTAAAAACCAAAACATCACCAGAGTCGCAAGCACCGCACCCAGCGCTAAATTAGTCCAAACATTTTCAACAGAGCCTTTAACGTAACGAACATCATCGCTCAATAGCGTCAGTTGTAGTCCATTACTTGCGAGCATGTCACGGTTGACGCGAGCCACCACCTCCATCATTTCTTCTTTAATGGCCATCACGTTAGAACCGCTTTCCCGTCTCACCGAGAGCATTAAGGCTCGCTCGCCATTGTTATAGGCAATATCGCGCACTTCATAATGATCAAGCTTTACCTGAGCGATGTCTTTGAGCTTAATTGTGGTGCCCGCACGGTGACTGACTACCAGCTCTTCTAGCACTTTAGCTGACTCAAAGCGGCCGACCATACGCAGTAAATAACGCCGTTTACCGCTGTCTATATCGCCGGCAGAGGCATCTTGGTTACGACTGCGTATTGCATTTCTAACATCAACTAAGCTAATTCCACGGCTCGCCAGTTGTTCTTGATCTACCAAAATTTGTACTTGATAGAGTGCACCACCACGCACACCAACCTGTGATACTCCGCTGACTCTCTCCATTTCTGGACGAATAAAGTCTTCGGCATAATCGCGAAGCATATCAATATCAAGATTGAGTGGGTTCCCCGGTTGTGGTTTTAGATTAAAAAACATAAAGGCATTGCTCGAAAACGCGCTGCTGTATAACACCGGCTGGTCAACGTTTTCAGGATAATTTGGCACTTGAGATAACGCATTACTCACGTTTATGAGCGCTTCGTTGACGTCGACACCAAATGGAAACTCAAGCTCTATCTCTGCCTCACCAGTATTGGCATAACTGGACATTCGAGTTAGATTCGCAAGTGAGCGAAGATACCTTTCTTGCTCTATAAGTATTTCTTTTTCAACATCCTGCGGCGTGGCACCGGGCCAATTGGTCACCACAGTGATGGTTCTTACTTCAAGATCTGGGATCATTTGCACCGGAATTTTAAACGCCGCAACAATGCCCAATATCGAACAGATCAATACCGTGACAGCAACTAAAATGGCGTGATTTACACTGGCTCTTAACATCACCCGCTCCTATAATCCCGGTACAATGTTTAATGCCTGGCCTTCTTGCAGTAACTCATTGCCTTCAACCACCACTTGTTGCCCTATCTCTAAGCCAGATAAAACTTCAATATGACCATTAATTCGCTCACCAATTTCAACGTTTAACCGCTTTGCTTGACCGTCAACGGCCACAAAGACACTGAACCCACCGTCGGGGTGACGCAAAATCGCATCGCTAGGAATAATCACGCTTTGGTCTTGTGCTCGAATTAGCGGCAGTTTTGCCGTAGCCGATGCGCCGACACGTATCTGCGCACCTTTTGGGATTGCCAATCTTAATAGAAACGAGCGACTGGTTTTGTCAATGACAGGAAGTTTTGCTAATACATGAGCTTGATGCTGCACGCTTGGCTCGCTTGCGACGCTAAAATTAACGACACGGCCGAGATTAATAAGCTGAAAGTACTCTTGTGGCACTTGCAAATCGAGCCATAGTATATCGCTACTCACTAATTCAAACACCGTTTGTCCACGCGTCACCCACTCACCTAAATTAACTGTGCGCTTTGCAATCACCCCCGTAAAAGGCGCTTTTAATTGATGGCGGTTAACGAGCTCTCGCTGATAAGTTATCTTAGCTTGTGCTTCTAAAAGAGTGGCTTCTGATGCTTGTAACTTAGCCTCTCTGTCAGCAAGCTCAGTTTGCGCAAATAATTTTTGCTGCGACAGAGACTGTGCTTCTTTTACCAACCTTATCGCATTGTTGCGATCGACCTTGGCGCGCTCAAGTGCAGCTTCTACACTTTTCAGCTCAGCTTTTACTAAAGCTGCATCGAGACTCAGCAGTACAGTATTTGCTTCAACAATATCACCGGCTTCAGCTGAAATCTTAGTTATTACACCATCGGTTAAACTTGACACTTGTGCGTATTGTGCTGCACTAATTGAGCCCGTTAAAGACAATGTTCGTTCAAGCTGTTGTTGCTTTACATCAGTGACCACAACATTGACCGCTGCAGCATAAAGGTTAAAGGATAAAAGAGAGAGTATTAAGCAAACGCATTTCATGTAGTTTGTTCCAAAGTTAAAAACACTATTCCTTTCAGTAAACACTATGCAATAGCACCTACTGATCTCGACGAAGCATTGCAGCTGGCGAGTTTATGTCACTATAACGCCGACACACTAACACAAATAAAAATCATTACCATCCAAACTAGGTAAATGACCTCAAAAGTGTAGTTTGTGAAATAATGAATGAACAAAGAATATACAGGAATAACGCTTAGAATAAAGTAGACATAAACGTCGCTATGCCTACTTTAAGGAGGGTCAATTACAATGATTTAATTTAACAATACAAGTGAAGTAACATTGCGAACACCGGGATGACTCATATAGTCATTTTTAATCCCTTCAACTCTCAGTGATTTACCAATCAAACTCGGGTTAAGCTTGGGACTAAATGCATCGCGCTGAGCTGATTCCAACTTAATATATAGTTTGTTGCCAACGACAGTTGAGTCACTTAATTCAAGCGCATAGATATCGTTTACCGCAGCTGTGATTTTGCCACTGACTACCACTGCCGAGCCATTATTCAGCGCCAATACGTCAGCAACACTCATATCACTTGATGGCTCTGTCGTTGTACCAACGGTTTGTATTTCACTGACTTCTCGTATCCCCGGTGCACTCATATACGATGAGCGAACACCTTTGATAACTAAAGTAGAATCAAGAATGGATGGATTAAGCTGCGGACTAAATGCAGCACGCTGGTGACTTTCAAGTTTAACATTTATCGTATGATTTGGATTTTGGCTGTCCTCAAGTACTAAAGCATAGATATCATTAAGTGCAGATTTAACACGCCCTACAAGCTCAATTTCATTGCCCTCGGCGGTTGCAAGCGCCTGCTCAACCGACAATGCCACTGGTGCAATCTGAATATCGCTTACATAACGAATACCAGCCTCACCCATGTAACTGTCTCGAGTACCAGTCACTATAACTGATTGACCAAGGATCTCAGGATTGAGTTGCGGGTTAAAGTCACTGCGCTGAGCAGATTCAAGCTTTACGTTGATACTTAACGATGCGTTGGCAGTATCTGTGAGTAGTATGCCATAGATGCCGTTTACTTCGGCTGTCACTTTACCTAACACAGCAAATTTAGACCCAGTAGAAGCAGCAAGGGCCTGTGCTACAGAAATCGTGCCATCAGGAGTTGGCTCTGGATCAGGATTAGGATCTGGGTTGGTTTGCCCTGAACCATAAGGCGCATTGAAAGAGTTATTTTTATAGCTATCTGTATTCCACGCATCAAAACCCGATGCAGGCGTCCCCCATGGCTGACCATTGTTTGGATCAGACATTTCTTGCGGCGCCATTGGCACAGGTGTTACTTCACCGCTTGCATGACCGTTAGTACCATCAAAGTACTGATACGACTCAGGAGTCGCTAGCCAGTTGATGATATTGACCGAAAGTACAGCGGCATTACCATTGTCTGTCCAGCCAGGGTACGTCTTTTTACTATTGCCATTATCCTGACGCTTGTACTTAGGTGTAGCGTCTTCAATTGGGGAAGAATCACCAATAAATGCGGCTTTGCCTAACCCAGCTTTTGAGATAGCAACATACGGGCCTTCATTTCTACCACCAAAGTAAAGTCCATCATCTTTAGCATGACGCCACTTAGCTGGTGTATCTGAAGGTGAAAAATAAACCAAGCCTTTCGCTTTTTGTTCATCTACAATCGCAAGCGTCGCGCCTGCGGCCATCAATACAGGAGTAACTCCGAGTGTGATCCCTTCTGTTTTGCTCGCAGACTCAATACCACTTACGCCTTGTTTGTAATCCGCGGCATTAAAGCGAAAGCGGATCCCAAAATTTTCTGCAAGCCATCCCATGTCTGCTGATTTTGGATTACGCCAGTCACCGTACTCACCACCTAGATTATACTTAGCCAGATCTGAGCGGTTGTAGCCGTTAAAGACTTCAGTGGCATCCCACGTATTTAGATTACGATCCGCGTCATAATGATCTGCAATAAAAAATATCCCTTTTCCATCCGCTACAAACTGCAATAACGCCGCTTGCTCTGATTGAGTGAAAGGACGGTTAGTTTCTGCCAATACAAAGACATCGGCATCTTTAATCGCATCATAGCTGATAACCGCTTCATTTTGATTGCTTTGAGAGGTACGGTCGTCAAAGAATCTAATCTTGCCGTCATTGTTTAAATCAACACCACGATATTCTTTTACGGTATATCCTTCATTAACTAATGCATCCGCAAAGTCTGAAAACGCACCGTCAATAACCCAATCAGCGTTTCCTTCAACGCCACCGTGTGACACATCAAATAATACTGTCTTACCATTGTTGTTTGTGCTTGGTGTTTTGACTGGAATGTGGTTATTCCAGTCATACGGCTGCGCTGCAAATACAGAGGTGGATATAGCTGCAGCCAAAACTACGCTGCAAAGCTTGAAGTTTACTTGTTTCATTCGTCAAATCCTGTTGAAAATTATAAAAAGAAGCAATAAAAAAGCCGCCAAAATATGGCGGCGTAGTGTATTAGTTCAGCGGTTGTGTTAAATCCAGCTGATAAAGTGCAAAACCTCTTTCGTCGGTTTTGCCGGTAGGTAGAATATGATTAAATTGCTGACTGTAAGTTTCAGCATCCGCACTGGTTGAGCTAAAGAATTCAATATTGGCGCCAACTACAGGTGCAAACGACCAGTTCATATCGGCGGACGGATCAAGTCCTGCAGCACCATTTTGGTCGCTAACAAAAGTAATATAGTCAGCAACGACCTGACGGTTCTCATTTGGCGAGTCGACAACGATTTTATCTCCCTTAATATTTGGGAAATTACCGCCACCAGATGCACGATAGTTATTCGTTGCAACCAAGAATACTTGGTCGTCCTTCACCAACTCACCTTGATACTTCAATGCCTTAATGCGGTTACCGTTTGACACCTTTTCACCGTTTGCCGCGTAGCGTGCAGGCTCAGTGACATCAATTTGATACGTCACACCATCTAGTACATCATAGTTATATGAAGGAAAGTCTGGATTGATCAGCGCTTGAACGCCTTCAGTATTTGGTGTGATTTGATTGAACTGTCCTGCAGACATTTCAAGCCATTCGCGCACTTCGCTCCCTTTGAGCTTCAGCACCTTAAGTACGTTCGGGTAAATGTACATATCCGCAACGTTACGATAGGCGATATCACCTGCAGGTATTGCGGTAAAGTCATCTGGCCCGCCACGCCCTGCTCTGAAAGGCGCACCCGCAGACAGAATAGGTAATCCATCAAGCTCAGTACCTTGCACGATTTTTGCTGTATACCATGCTTGTGCGTCAGTCACGATTTGGATTGAGGGATCGTCATTCACTAACGCAAAATAGCTGTTCACTGTGTTGGTAATTTTAGCAAAAGGCTCATTCACCCATGCGCGAGTTTCAGCATGCTCACGATGTACCGCTGCTTCAATTGCCGCATCGCTTTCTACCAACGATACCGTATTACGATTTTCATCCGTTTCATAGATAGCTTTCAGCGTAGACTGTGAGTCAACCACCACCCATTTACCTGATTTAAATTGGATATCTAGATCAATTACACCAAGATGATTGCCCCAAAAACCAGGCATTACAGCCGCAACGCCATTGATTGTGCCTTTGTCGTTATCGACACCATGTGCCGCTAAGTCTGCGTAGCCCGAACCAGGGAAGTTTGCATGCGCGTGACCAAACATAATGGCGTCTATATCATCCACCTTGGACAAAGCATAAGATGCATTTTCAGCCATTGGCTTATCGGCTGACACGTCTAGGCCTGAGTGCGGAATAGCAACGACAATATCCGCGCCTTCAGCTTTCATCTTAGGTACGTAGTGCTTTGCCATTTTTACGATGTCTTTAGCGATCACTTTGCCTTCAAGATTGGCCTTATCCCATTGCATAATTTGCGGTGGAACAAACCCGATAAAGCCGACTTTAATCACCTGAAGTTTGTCATTCTCATCAAAGAATTGTTTTTCTTGAATTAGGTAAGGCTTAAACAACGGAACATCATTTGTTTCATCTTCGTCGCCATCAACCTTAAATACGTTTGCACTAATATAGGGAAAATTCGCATCGTCGATTGCTTCGTCTAAAAACGCTAAGCCAAAGTTAAACTCATGATTACCAATATTTGCTACATCGTACTCTAGTGTGTTCATGGCCTTATAAACAGGATGAACCTCTCCCTCTTTGAGGTTTTTTATCTTCGCCATATAGTCGCCAAGCGGACTACCTTGGATCAAGTCGCCATTATCTACCAGCATGGAGTTTTTAACTTGGCTTCTCGCTTGATGGATTAACGCCGCGGTTTTCACTAGACCCACTTTGTCATCTTGCTTGTCTGAGAAGTAGTTGTAGTTCAATACATTTGCATGCAAATCTGTGGTTTCTAGTAAACGCAAAGACACCGCAGTGCCCTCTTTTGGAATATCAGGTCCTTTCGGCACGTTTATATCAACATCGTTATCTGAATCTGAGCAGCCAGTAATAATGCTTGTGGCACCGCACAGTAGTGCGATTGGAAGTAGTTTTGTTTTCATAAGTCCTTTCTTTACTTTGTTTGCATACCCGTGCGCATGCTTTTAGTTATTTCAGTAATACCAATTCACGTCTCTTCTTATTCCACTTCATAGAAGCTGAACCAAGAAGCACAGCGAGTCAGAATAAACCGTTGCGTTTTGCGTGGCGGGTGTCACTATACGAGGGAAAAAAGTCAAGAAAGCTAAGCTTTTATGGCAGTTAAGTGCTAGAAATATGACGGTACTAAGTCAGGAGAAGTGAATTAACTTTAAAGTGATAAATATACAAAAAAGCCCCCACATTGGAGGCTTTAATTGCTTACTTAACATTTAGTAGTATTTAGTCTTCGAACTCTACTTTTTCTGCTTGAATATAAGTTTCACCATCCTCGGTTACTAAATAGCCCTCTACTTCAACGTTTTTACCCGTTGCAATATCAGACTGTTCACCATCTTCAAACTGAGTTTGCTCAGACACTTTAATTTTCTGATCGAGTACATAAAACATGGTTGCTGAATCAACCTGCGTGATTGCCCCCTCAACTTCTACGTACTTTATTGCTTGAAACTTCAGCTCTTTAGCAACCACTGTCACGCCATCTATGGTGTATCCTTCGACTTCCACTTCTAAACCATTATCTAGCTTTTCAAAATTACCATGCTTAAACTCTGTGTTTGCGGTAACTTGAACACGCTGCGCGCCGAGATTGAACTGATAATCAAACGGAGAGTCCTTAACTAAATCTTCGATAAACCCCGCAATCTCTACTTCTTCGGCATCGTCATCATCAAATTCAACTTTCTTAGCCAATAGTAGGTTATCTTGGGTTAACACCCCTTCGACTTCAACAGAGACGCCATTCGCTAAGTTTTCACGGCTGCCATCTTTAAACTCAGTATTGTTATCCGTGATAATTGAAATGCCATTTACCATAAACTCAGACGCTGAGACAAAGTTGGTGACGTTACCTTCAACTTCAAGCTCAATGCCGTCTTCAGACTCGATTTCAATTTTAAGCGCAAAAACTGAGCCGTCGGCACGCTGAATCGCTTTGACTTCAACGAAGTCGTCATTGACAAATATGCCGTTTTTAAACTCGGTGTTTTCATCAAAAAATACGGTTTTACCATTGAGGCTAAAAGTTGCATCGACAGGGTTAAAGTCCGAAACCTTACCTGTTAATTCAAAAGTTCGGTCATCAAAGTCGTCGTCTTTGTCGTCAACCTCAACTTTCGTGGCGATAAGTGCATCACCTTGGATCACATAGTCAACTTCCGCGATATCACCTGCCGCCACTTTTTCAAAAAATACCGTTAGATCAACATCACTCTCAAGCTCAAGTTCGGTTGCTCCATTGATAGCAAAGACCAGTTTACCAACAGTGATTGTCTGCTCAGCTGCATTCACAGCAGTAACTTTTCCTTCAACTTCATGCTCTTGCTGATCATTAAAATCACTCGCAGAGAGGCGCTCTAAGTCTCTCACGACATAAGCACCTTCAAAGCCAAAAGCTTCAATTTCAACGACATCGCCAATATTAAGCTTCTCAAGTTTAAGTTCGTTGTCCTCAGCATCTGACTCATCTTCAAATTGGGTATAGTTATCTACAAAATAACTGCTACCAAATACCGTTAGTGTTTGTGCTTCAAGATCAATTGCGTCAATTACACCAGTTAGTTCGATTTCAGAGTGCTTATCAAAGCGTACTTTTTTGGCGATTAAACCTTCTTCAGTTGCAACTGCAAGCACAAATACACGCATACCGACTTGTAAGTCGTCATCGTCGCCTTTCTTATAGTCAGTCTCATCGCTCAATGTAAAAGTATGGCCGCCAATTGCAAAAGCATCGTCACTGACTTGCGTTACTATTCCTTCGAATTTAGCCACCGCTCCCGAAGGCGCTGAATTGGCGCTTTCAACTTCGATGCTGTCAGCAAGTAAAACGCCCTCTACAGGCAAGTTCGATGCCTCTACTTCTACTATTGCATCATTTTCTATCGTGCCTTCGACCTCTGACGCTTGGCTGTAGTCGACAATAAGCGCGCCTAATTTAAATGTCTTGGCATCGAGATTTAGTTCAGAAACCTTGCCTTCAACCTCAAACTCGCCACTTTGTTCTTCAACATCAATACGGGTAGCGATATATTGACCCTGCCCTTGATGCAGCGCACTGATCTCAACGAAGTCTCCCGTATTTAACTCAATAAATGCGATATCTAGCTTTGTGCGCTTATCAACACCAAATTCTTGACCCAACACAGTGATTGTTTGTTTGGCGTAGTCGACTGCCGTCACTACACCTTTAGCGGTTGCGTCGTAGCTAATAGAATCAGCTACTGCAAAATCACCATCTGCGCCTTGCTTACCTTGCAGATTTACCTGCATACCCACTTTAAGATTTGCTTGTTGTTCTGGCGTTGTTTCATAACGCACACCGTTTACGTACACACTGCCGAATCCAGTTACGGTTCCCTGTGCACTTACTGATGTACGGTAGGTAATGGTGATTGTTTCTTCCTCATTGCTGCTTAAATCAACGGTAATTGATTCTTCATTGGGCTGATAAAGCGCCTGATTTACAGAGCGAGAGGTAGCGGTTAGCTTATATTCACCTGTAGCAAGCGCACTGAGTGTAGTGGTAGTAGAAATATCTTCGCTATAGCTTGATGGACCTGTTAACGTTAGATCAGCCTCAGCTCCAGCGGGTAAGCCCTGTACAATGACTTTTATTGAACCTTTGGCTCCGGTGTTATCGCCAGGTTGCGGATCGTCATCACTTCCGCCCCCACATGCGACCAGAAGGCTACTTGATGCCAATAATGATGGTAATAACCATTTTCTATCCATTACATAATCTCCTAAATTTTTGGCTCATTTAGTACATGCAGCTGCTTTGCCACAAAAACTTAACATGCACTCTAGACGGCCAAAAATGAATACCCGCTTTATTACTGGTACCTTGGTATCCACCTAATTGGAGACTGATATTAAATTGGTTTGCTTGTTGAAATAGCTATCATGCTGAGGCCCGCGCAGCTGCAGATGAAAGTTTTTTAGAATTCGTATCACCACACTTCCATGCGATTTACTTGGCAGTCATCTGCATCAAAGTACTTTTTCATCACCTCTGGAAATGGGCCATTGCCGTGAGCATTCCTATTCTTTTTAAACGTATACTCCATAGCACTGTGATAGTACTCGTCAATTGGTTGAGTAATATCCATAAATCTATTCATTTGTGACCAATCGTGAGTATCGCCACCTCCCGCAATACCAATACGATTTCCAAACCAATAGTGCTCGGGGTATTTTCTACAACTTAAGTAACCCGTTTGCATCGATGCGCTGCCTCGCATATTTTTTACTTCTGGACCAACAACATACTCAAGATCTTCTATGGGGATATAAAATGGCTTTCTGAATAAGGTGTACGGCGTTCTTACCAATCCGGTATGGCGATTAAACTCGATTGCATCCACAATACGAATTGCATTCCCTATTTTGTACATTATAAAAGGGAATGCAGTCAGTAAAAACAGCCCCAACCATGAATGCCAAGCTGGCATACTGTCGTCTGTCATACTTACCCCTAACAGACAAACCCCAATGATAGGGCCTAACACCAACCCATGTAGCCTAATAGACCATAATCCCGGTGAGCGCGGTACGGAAACAACCCGACCATCGCATTGGCTAGGGTAACTTACACCACTAAAGTCGTCTCTCGGCGCAAATCTGTCTTTACAGGGTTTTGCTTCTTTAAACTTACAGCCGTTTAATTCTTCAGCCTTGGCTAAGCGTTCCTTATAGCTTTGGTTATGGAGGTAGTCTTTTGATAACGCATCATAAAAATTTCCCTCTCTAATATATTTTAACCTTCGTTCTGAGTACCTTTGCATTTCCTCCAATTCTTTTTTCTCAGCTTCACTAGCTTCTTCTTGATAATATCTTTCTCTTCTTTTGTCGCCTTCTTTGATGATTTCTTCAAGTTCTTCTTGAGTCATCTCTTCAATCTTTTTCATTCGTCGTTTCCTTCTATCTGATTGGCGGCCTTTCAGGAAATCTGAACTTTTGATTTAATCTGGATAGTTTTTTGATATATCTAACCCCATTCGCAATCAAATAGCCATCGTCTTTTTTGGTCACCACCGTTGGTAAAGAGTACAATTCAGTAGCACTTTCGATCACTTTTTTTCCTTTACCATTGGGGTAGCTTTCTACTTCTATGATTAACTCAATAGAGCTACCAACTTCTAGGTTTAACAGTTCACAGAGTCTTCCTTCAGTGAACTCAAAGTAATAACCGGTTCGATTAGGATATAGCTTCCAACCACTGCTAAGCTTGGCCAACTGATGGTGATTTATCTCCTGTATTTTGTCATCACCTTCTTTTGACCAATAAAAACGAGCAGAAAAGCCTTCTAACTCATTGGTAAGGGGCGCGCTTATCTGCACTTTAAACACACTTAAAAATCTTTGAATATTTATCGCAGGCGAGTACAACATACTATAAAAATCGGTTAATGCATTTTCCATTTTGTGTTGCCATGTTGATGCCCTTACAGCAGAACACTTATTGCTATCGTCTATATATTTTTGTTGACGATTTTTACTCCAAGGACAGGCATTTAGCCAAGCCTCAATTTCAGACTCATGAAAAATAAGCAGTAAACCAGCACCAATCAAGATAATCAACAAACCCAATAACCCTAGCGCACTTGCAATAGCGCCAAATGTTGCGACTGCGCCAACACTTAAAGCGGAAATTAAATGTGTTGCAGCGACTAAACTTGCTGAAGCGGTTAGTGACAAAAAACCCACCATCATTTTGCTTCTTTAAACTTACAGCCGTTTAATTCTTCAGCCTTGGCTAAGCGTTCCTTATAGCTTTGATTATGGAGATGATCTTTTGATAGTTCCTCAAAATAGATACCACTAATAAGGTATTTGCTCTCTCTATCAACATATTCACGTATTTCTTCTCTTACTTTTTTCTCTTCTTCTGTGGCTTCTTCTCGATAATACCGTTCTCTTTCCTTCGCTCTTTCCTCTAGGTATTCATCTAACTCTGCTTGAGTCATATCTTCAATCTTTTTCATCAACTACTCCTTTTAGCTGACTACTATAAAGCACTTGTAATGATTAACCCCTACCACACTTCCATGCGATTAATTTAGCAGTCATTGGCATCAAGTTTGAAGCCAGTTATAACTATAAACCCTATTCCGGATAGCAAAATACTAGCTGTAACATTATCATGGTGAACATACCTCTTGGCTTGGGTGGCCGTTTGGGGTCAGGGGTCCATACTTCCCACGGTTTTGTAATTTCTGGTTGAACTTTGCCCTCAGACCAGTCAAATTTTAAAGCCTCTTGAAATATTTGCTCTTCAATTTCTCTTTGCTGTTCAAGGCTGAATTGTGTCCAAAAGCCTTTTGGTCGACCATTGCTTTTATCAAACGATTTCGTGAGCGGATCCAACTCTCGATACAGCTCGTATTCCGGTGTATCAGGTAGAGGTTTATCTTGCTGCATATGCCTTACAATCGCCTCCCATTCCAAAAAACACCGTACAGGCTTCGACGTATCACCAGAGGCATTTATTGTTAGTTTCGCATTCGGGTAAAGCTCTAAGTCTTTATGTCTTATTTCAATAAACCCTTTCATAATACCTAAAGTTGCAAATTCATTTTTAGTGTGACACTCAATGTCTTTCCAATCGAATGTTGGATTACCAAATCGATCAAATTCACTAGCGTTTTTTACTTTCCATGTAAAGCTGACTTTTTGATCTTTGCGGTCAAAATAAGCTCCTTTAAACTTTACACGATCATATGTCAAACCTAAAATATTAACCGTTATAAAGGAGTAAATTGGAATTATAAATAGAATCGGCCAGTAGAAACTTCCGTCAGTAAAAATAACAACAAGAAAGTTCAAAAGTAGCAAGACCCAAATAGCAAAGGAAATACCGCATGGTAAATAAAATAGAAAAAAGGTTGTGCTACTAGGCTTTTCTTCATAATAGTAGCGTTCATTAGTATTTAAATACACATCCAATTTTGGAGTGTAAAACCTTCTATAAATTGCCAAGCCATGCCTATTTTTACTTAGCCCACCTTTAAAGCTATTTTCACGAAAAAATCGATTAAAGAAACTATTTTTCTGAAGTGTGTTCACTATTTTCCTCCCTGAAAAAGCTGTAGCAACCGTTATGGTAACCCTGTTAGAATCTGTATTAACGCGACTTTTATAAAGCTTTGCTTTTTATTGACCTGCTCTTGAGTCAGATCTGGTTTCCACTTTAACCAAGGCTTTACAATTTCCTCACGTTCAGGGCTGTAAGTGAAGTTAAAATCTGCAGCGTCTATCGCCCCTACCACACCTTCCAACGGTTTATTTGGTAATCATCAGCATCAAAGTACTTTTTCATCACCTCGGGAAATGGACCATTGCCGTGAGCATTCTTATTCTTCTTAAACGTATACTCCATAGCTTTTTTATAATAATAGCGGTTGATTGGTTGAGTAATATCCATAAATCTATTCATTTGTGACCAATCGTGAGTATCGCCACCTCCCGCAATACCTATACGATTTCCAAACCAATAGTGCTCGGGGTATTTTCTACAACTTAAGTAACCCGTTTGCATCGATGCGCTGCCTCGCATATTTTTTACTTCTGGACCAACAACATACTCTAGGTCTTCTATGGGGATATAAAAAGGCTTTCTGAATAAGGTGTAGGGCGTTCTTACCAGTCCGGTATGACGGTTAAACTCGATTGCATCAATAAAACGAATTGCATTCCCTAATTTGTACATTATTAAAGGGAATGCAGTCAGTAAAAACAGCCCCAACCATGAATGCCAAGCTGGCATACTGTCGTCTGTCATACTTACTCCTAACAGACAAATCCCAATAATAGGGCCTAATACCAACCCATGTAGCCTAAGGGACCATAATCCCGGTGAGCGCGGTACGGAAACAACCCGACCATCGCATTGGCTAGGGTAACTTACACCACTAAAGTCGTCTCTCGGCGCAAATGCGTCTTTACAGGGTTTTGCTTCTTTAAACTTACAGCCGTTTAATTCTTCAGCCTTGGCTAGTCGTTCCTCATAGCTTAAGTTATGAAGATGATCTATTGGTAGTTCTTCATAAAAAATACCACTTCGACGATAAACTAATTGTCTATCAAAGTATGCGTCTATTTCAGCATCCTTTTTCTTTTCTTCTTCCGTAGCTTCTTCACGGTTATATCGTTCTCTCTCCTTAGCTCTTTCCTCTAAATATTCGTTTAACTCTTCTTGAGTCATCTCTTCAATCTTTTTCATCAACAACTCCTTTTAGTTGACTACCATAAAGCGCTTGTAATGATTAACGCCCTACCACACTTCCATGCGATTAATTTGGCAGTCATCTGCATCAAAGTACTTTTTCATCACCTCTGGAAATGGGCCATTGCCGTGAGCATTCCTATTCTTTTTAAACGTATACTCCATAGCACTGTGATAGTACTCGTCAATTGGTTGAGTAATATCCATAAATCTATTCATTTGTGACCAATCGTGAGTATCGCCACCTCCCGCAATACCAATACGATTTCCAAACCAATAGTGCTCGGGGTATTTTCTACAACTTAAGTAACCCGTTTGCATCGATGCGCTGCCTCGCATATTTTTTACTTCTGGACCAACAACATACTCAAGATCTTCTATGGGGATATAAAATGGCTTTCTGAATAAGGTGTACGGCGTTCTTACCAATCCGGTATGGCGATTAAACTCGATTGCATCCACAATACGAATTGCATTCCCTATTTTGTACATTATAAAAGGGAATGCAGTCAGTAAAAACAGCCCCAACCATGAATGCCAAGCTGGCATACTGTCGTCTGTCATACTTACCCCTAACAGACAAACCCCAATGATAGGGCCTAACACCAACCCATGTAGCCTAATAGACCATAATCCCGGTGAGCGCGGTACGGAAACAACCCGACCATCGCATTGGCTAGGGTAACTTACACCACTAAAGTCGTCTCTCGGCGCAAATCTGTCTTTACAGGGTTTTGCTTCTTTAAACTTACAGCCGTTTAATTCTTCAGCCTTGGCTAAGCGTTCCTTATAGCTTTGGTTATGGAGGTAGTCTTTTGATAACGCATCATAAAAATTTCCCTCTCTAATATATTTTAACCTTCGTTCTGAGTACCTTTGCATTTCCTCCAATTCTTTTTTCTCAGCTTCACTAGCTTCTTCTTGATAATATCTTTCTCTTCTTTTGTCGCCTTCTTTGATGATTTCTTCAAGTTCTTCTTGAGTCATCTCTTCAATCTTTTTCATTCGTCGTTTCCTTCTATCTGATTGGCGGCCTTTCAGGAAATCTGAACTTTTGATTTAATCTGGATAGTTTTTTGATATATCTAACCCCATTCGCAATCAAATAGCCATCGTCTTTTTTGGTCACCACCGTTGGTAAAGAGTACAATTCAGTAGCACTTTCGATCACTTTTTTTCCTTTACCATTGGGGTAGCTTTCTACTTCTATGATTAACTCAATAGAGCTACCAACTTCTAGGTTTAACAGTTCACAGAGTCTTCCTTCAGTGAACTCAAAGTAATAACCGGTTCGATTAGGATATAGCTTCCAACCACTGCTAAGCTTGGCCAACTGATGGTGATTTATCTCCTGTATTTTGTCATCACCTTCTTTTGACCAATAAAAACGAGCAGAAAAGCCTTCTAACTCATTGGTAAGGGGCGCGCTTATCTGCACTTTAAACACACTTAAAAATCTTTGAATATTTATCGCAGGCGAGTACAACATACTATAAAAATCGGTTAATGCATTTTCCATTTTGTGTTGCCATGTTGATGCCCTTACAGCAGAACACTTATTGCTATCGTCTATATATTTTTGTTGACGATTTTTACTCCAAGGACAGGCATTTAGCCAAGCCTCAATTTCAGACTCATGAAAAATAAGCAGTAAACCAGCACCAATCAAGATAATCAACAAACCCAATAACCCTAGCGCACTTGCAATAGCGCCAAATGTTGCGACTGCGCCAACACTTAAAGCGGAAATTAAATGTGTTGCATTTGCTTCTTTAAACTTACAGCCGTTTAATTCTTCAGCCTTGGCTAAGCGTTCCTTATAGCTTTGGTTATGGAGGTAGTCTTTTGATAACGCATCATAAAAATTTCCCTCTCTAATATATTTTAACCTTCGTTCTGAGTACCTTTGCATTTCCTCCAATTCTTTTTTCTCAGCTTCACTAGCTTCTTCTTGATAATATCTTTCTCTTCTTTTGTCGCCTTCTTTGATGATTTCTTCAAGTTCTTCTTGAGTCATCTCTTCAATCTTTTTCATTCGTCGTTTCCTTCTATCTGATTGGCGGCCTTTCAGGAAATCTGAACTTTTGATTTAATCTGGATAGTTTTTTGATATATCTAACCCCATTCGCAATCAAATAGCCATCGTCTTTTTTGGTCACCACCGTTGGTAAAGAGTACAATTCAGTAGCACTTTCGATCACTTTTTTTCCTTTACCATTGGGGTAGCTTTCTACTTCTATGATTAACTCAATAGAGCTACCAACTTCTAGGTTTAACAGTTCACAGAGTCTTCCTTCAGTGAACTCAAAGTAATAACCGGTTCGATTAGGATATAGCTTCCAACCACTGCTAAGCTTGGCCAACTGATGGTGATTTATCTCCTGTATTTTGTCATCACCTTCTTTTGACCAATAAAAACGAGCAGAAAAGCCTTCTAACTCATTGGTAAGGGGCGCGCTTATCTGCACTTTAAACACACTTAAAAATCTTTGAATATTTATCGCAGGCGAGTACAACATACTATAAAAATCGGTTAATGCATTTTCCATTTTGTGTTGCCATGTTGATGCCCTTACAGCAGAACACTTATTGCTATCGTCTATATATTTTTGTTGACGATTTTTACTCCAAGGACAGGCATTTAGCCAAGCCTCAATTTCAGACTCATGAAAAATAAGCAGTAAACCAGCACCAATCAAGATAATCAACAAACCCAATAACCCTAGCGCACTTGCAATAGCGCCAAATGTTGCGACTGCGCCAACACTTAAAGCGGAAATTAAATGTGTTGCAGCGACTAAACTTGCTGAAGCGGTTAGTGACAAAAAACCCACCATCATCGTCATATTGGCATAATATAATGCAGTATCTCCGCTTTCCTTTTCTAACATCGCATCCTTAAACGCAACATAAGCACTAACGACAGCGGCAAGTAGGGAAACCGCGTTTGCTGTAAAAACCAATACCCCTCTTAATACGACCATGCCTGAAACATGCGATGCTGAGTTTTTCAATATGGCGTTTACTTGCCTAGGGGTTGGTAATCCAGCTTTTTTTTCTACCACATTCGCACCGATATTGATCATAATATCGGCAAAATCAAGAATTGCAGAGGCTTTTGTAAGTCCACTTGCACTGGCATTTTTCATTGTATCGAATAAATTAACTGCCTCTAATGCGGCAACAAAAGATAGTGCACCGTTTAATGCTATATTGTATGTGCGAGGTTTTACAGCAAACTTTGAGAGTCTTCCCAAGGAGTCCACTTCTTTTAGGATGCTTTCTTGTTTCCAGATATTCAAGTCGATAAGCCTAGACACGCTTTTTCGTTTGAAATTGGCACTTTCTTTATTACTTTCCAATGCATCAATCCTACTCGCATCCAACACCAATACTTTTTGCTGTAAGCGTTTTTGTGCAAATTCGGCTTTTATTTTTTGTCGCTCCAGTGTTTTTTCAATTTCACCCAAGGTACCATCCAGAGACAAAATATGATCTAACTGTTGCTGAACAATCTGTCCTCCACCTAACTCAGTTCTGACATAAGGGTGTGCTACAGGGGTCTTCTGATGACTATCAGCAAACGCCTCTGCCGCTTTTTCCAGCTCACTGAGGCGCTTAGATGCTCGTTCAGCTTTTGACTGAAAATCCAGAGGTAAAAATCCATCAGGTAAATTGCCATCTAAATAGTCTGCAATTGATAGGTTAATCTCTTTTATCAAACCATTTGTCGAAACATCTACTAATTGCTTAAATCGACCAAAGAGATCCCCTCTGACACTGTTTTCAAATCTAGCTGATTTTGCATACTCTATAGAGCTTGACAATGCACTAAGCTCTCTCTTTGCATTCGTTAGTTGGTATTGCACATTGGAGGCAGTTTTTTTGATATCACGTAATGCTTGCTCTTGGCGCTTTATTTGTAAGTCTAGCTGTGCCACTACTGAGTCAGGATTCATCCCTCCTGCAACAGCCGCATTTAAAATTTGGTTACGCGCTTTAATGTAAGCATTA
Source organism: Pseudoalteromonas piscicida (assembly GCF_000238315.3). Taxonomy (NCBI): domain Bacteria; kingdom Pseudomonadati; phylum Pseudomonadota; class Gammaproteobacteria; order Alteromonadales; family Pseudoalteromonadaceae; genus Pseudoalteromonas; species Pseudoalteromonas piscicida. The sequence continues at coordinate 1,103,302 of NZ_CP011924.1, read as the reverse complement.
ATTTCCGCTTGTTTAGCTTCAATAGAGCGCTCTAGTGCCACTTTTTCATCTTTTAGTGCATTTGTATCAAGCGCTAACGTTTCTGCTTTAGCTTTACGGTCTCCGTATACCGATTTAATATCCTGCCCTTGCGCTGCATTTAATCCAGTTGGCACCTCGAGACCAATCACCAAGAATCCCCACATCGCCTGTGAGGCTCTTCGGAGTACTTGTATTACCGCATCTGTAAATGATGCGTCTTGGTCATGCATGGGCTGCAAGTTATCTTGCATAAGCGTAAGATCAAAGCGCGTGTCAAATTCGTCGTTTGAACCTTTAAGACGGCACTCATACGCAGTCATTTCATCCTTTATCTTTTTAGGATAGAGCAGCTCAATTAATCTTAGCCTTTCAGTCGGATGCGTCCCCATCGCTTTTAGCCAACATTCTTGCCCTACGTCATTCGCATCCAATTCATCTAACTTTTTGAAATCATCGTCTGACACCGCAAAATGACTGATCAGGGTAATGGTTAAGTCCTTTATTGGGCCGAGTACATCGGAGCATACTGCGTATAGTAAGCATCGGCGTATATCATCGTAGTAGGCATAGTCTTCAATGGAGTAATAAAAAGAATTGTTTTTTTGCTCGTCGCTCATAATCTCAAAGAGCTTCGCTTTTGATTGATTAATTTGCAGACCAAGTTCAAAGGCGCGGTCAGTATGTAGATATTTTCTAAATTCAGTGGTGCTGAAGCTATCTTCTATATACTCCTGATACTGCTGTGCAAGATCTTCGGCGTCTTCATCAACTTCCACTCCGAGCGCCTTCTTCTTTTCTATTCCTTTTGGATAGTGAAAGAAAGTGCTCTGAATTGCAGTTGCTAACGAATGCTTTGCCAATTGGTTTGGACTAGGTTCAAAACGTTCTGTGTTTGACTCTGATTTAAATTCAGGATCTTGTTGTATTGACGTTACGGGAAGGCTTAACAACTCCTTGCGATATATCGCAACTCTGGCACTGGTGTCACGGGCTAACCCTAAACTGTCGGCTAGTACCGGTACATACACACCTGACATATCTGGAACAGGTAAAACTAGGTGATCGGGTAATGTCGAATTATCGTAACCCCGCTTAAAACTTGCCAGTTTATCGAGTTTTTGCATTCTGTTGGCACGTCTGTTGGTCGCTTTCTCCCCATTAAGACCGGGCTTTACACTTGGTCCATAATTTAAACGCGGATCCGTTTCAGCCATACCGCCAAATGCTTCAATTTGCTTCCAGCTCCATTGCGTTTCTGAATAGGCGATTTCTACACTACACTGTTGGCCATACAACCTGTTTGGGACGATGATGGTACTTAATTCTTCTGTGGTGGCTTTCCGCTCCCCTTTGTCGACCATCTCAAGTGCTAATTCTGTATTGTCTACACTACACTCTTTGCCATAGTTATCTTTTTTATACGAATATTCAGCAACACGAATAACTCTATGACCCTTTTGAAAGGCTAAATTGACATCTTTAAACGCGACACCTTCACCATTTTCCCTTGGAAGTACTTCCAGCTCTCGCCATAAGTGTCCGTCAACGTAAATATAGATAAACCCTTCTCTTAGCTGATCTTCTCCCTCTATCCCCATTCTCAACGGATAAATATGGACCAGCTCCACTTCTGCATCTTGCGCAGTGTCATTCGCCGAAGAAGTACCAAGTGGTATTTTGTAGTATCCCGAGGTGCCAAGATCTGGGTTAGTATCAGCAACCATCAAAGACACTTTCTCTTGGTCGTTTGCTAGCCCTTCAAAAACTAGCTCTCTGTGAGCGGTTTCAAGATTCGTTAAGTCTGGTACTGTAAAATCACTCATCCTAGTTTCACTCCATCCTTGTAATACTCTTTACCTGATACGCTTACTTTTAACTTTTTACTTCCTGATTTATCGGGGGTTGCATCTCTTTTTGCCACTGACAGTGAGCTAGGGGTCGCACCGCCCGGTTGATTAAGAGGAGAAGGCGGCGTGTTTTTACTGTTAGAGATCATAAGATCTCCTTGGCGAACTGCAGGTTTTCCTTCGATATACACATCAAAAGAGCTGGTAATAAACTCTGCTTTGCCTTTGATTGTGCCACTGGCAATGCCTTTCTTTTTACCGGGTTGGTCACCTGTGCTTTTTGAAAAGTTACTTTTGATATTTGCTGCGGGATTGCCATTGATTTTTACCGAGCTTGCCGTGCTCGCTGCATCACCGGACTTAGCAAGATTGCTATAAGGAATTGGCACAACAACTTTGCCAATTTTAGTCCAGCACACATCTATGGTATTTAGCATGCCACCACTGTCTTTATGGACTGCAGTGCGACCATTAATTAATACGTTTTGCCCGCTTACGATACCGACTTGCTGTGCTTCGCTATCTACATCTTTTTCAATTTGTTCCTCAGTGCCAGCTTGCCATCCTATTTTGCGTTCAACCAAACCTAAAAATGCCCGAGCGTCATCAATTGGCTTATGCATATCCATGCCAGTATCTGGCTCTTGATGAGGTAAAATTGGCTCGTTTTTTTCGTCGTTCCAGTTTGGCGGTGGGACAATATAGTCACTGGCAAACTCAGTTATCATTTCACCCAATACCATATCGCCATATTTAGCGCGCGCAATCTCATCTATAAATGCGTTTTCATCGCTGGCCTTGTCAGGAAATACGGCTATCCCATTTACACAACCAATGGCACCATTATTTTTCGCTGCGATAGTAAGCTTTAACAATGCAGGATTGTTATGTCGCCACGACACACTCCCGCCTACTCTCAGCGTTGCAGACATGGCATCTTGATCGTACTGAATCGAATCTGGCTCTTTTCCCTTTACTGCTGCGATAAAGCTCATAACACACTCCTTGTTACTGAGATTAATTGTGGTTTTTCTTGCTCTGTGATCAGCCACACTCTTTCAATGTGGCTATTTAACGGGTTGTGTAAATAACTGCTGGCAACCGCAAGCCCCATTGCATTATGGCCAGCGCCAATATAACCAATGGTATTTGCCGTGTTGTTGAGTTCAATTAACGCGTCGTGTTCTTGGTACAAGACGCGGCTAGCATTAAGCCATTCTCTTTGCCACTGCTCACTAAGTAAGCGGGTCGAAATATAAGGCTCGTTTATCTCTGCGTGCAGCTCTTTTAATAGCTCACCTAAGTCGCCCTGGTATGCTTTGGTTTGGCATGCATTTTTATTAGCACTTGTACCAAGCAATGCGCAACCGCCTTCACTTAATACAACACCTTCAGGGCCGCCAACAACTTGTAGCTTGCCTACCCAGTTTGGTTTTGACGCTTCATCATAACCAACGCAACTGTCTACAAATACATAGAGGCTATTTGGCAAGAGCGAATCAATATCAAGCGTTTGATGCAACTGAATATCGTCAACTTTCAGCTCAAGGTGGTCACAAAGCGTCCTAATATCAGACAGCTCTATATATGGCTCTTCTGCTTTTGTGTTGGCAGTAACTAGATTAATGGTGCCATCCCACGTGTTGGCACTGCCATCAAACCGTTGCTTAGCCTGGCTTAATAACGATTCTAGAATGGCTAAACAGCGGTCTTTACGTAGTGTGACCGAGATTTCTTCAATTTGTGCGCGCAAGTATGGGGCATCGAGGCTTCTATCGTATCTAACAATGGCTTTGCTCGGCGTGCAAAAGCGCATGTTGTTTGCGACGGCGGTATATAAAGCACTGGGATGGTTACCGGCGGGGGTTTCTAGCGCGATTAATTCAAACTGCATGTGCCACTCCTTGCGCTTGCGCCTCTTCTACTAAGAACACACTGTTACTGCCTGTTTGGCTCTTTTTTACCCTTCCTCGCCATATTAATGAAAACTGTTGTGTTTGCGAGTCAATTACCAGCGTATCACACTGCATATCAATAGGCATGCCGTCTGGGCCATTAACCAAACGACAGCGAGGCATGATTCTGGGCAACGTTAGCTTTAGACTTTGTCCATAAGGTAAATCTGGTGTCAAGCCCATCATGTCAATCCACCAGCCATCACTAAATGGGTTTTGAGTTTGTTGGTCTTGCGGTGCGACTTGATAATGCGCAGCAGGGACTGCTGCTTTAAATGGGAACTTGCCCTCTAAAGCTTGGGATTCGTCAACCTCAGGAAGTTTATCCACCCTTGGCGACCAAAATGGTGGGATCGCTGCAAAACTTGCAACCGCAGTGTCGTGACTCGGCTTTTTTAATACCTGATTGGCATATTCCACTTGCGGCAATGGCTGGCCTTTCGCTTCTTTATTTTTGAGCTTATAGCCACGACCAAGGGGATTTTGGGTTGAAACTTGTTCTTCATCCGACGGACTTGTGCCGCCATAGGCAAGTTGGTAATTTAATACACAGGGCGATAACACTTGTGGATCGCTCGCCACGGGCCCAAATAGAGATCGCTTCCACACACGCTCACCAGTAACTCGAAGTAATTTATCAACAAAGACCCTGTCGTTACAGCCGAGTTTGAGTCCTACTTCAATCACTCGCGCTTGTTTGTCGGTTGGTGGAAAGCAGGTCAATTCACCATATACTTCAAAACCGGTTTTATAAGGCTGAACTTCGCTAACGGCGGTTAGGCTGGCTTCAAGCCCTTCACCGTCAAAGTCATCAGCAAGTACAACAGGCGCTCCAGTTGGATCGGGATACACATTACCCTTTACGTCGTATTCAAAGTTTTGCTTTACAGCGATGACTACGATGGGATCTTTTTCCTCATCCCAAGCCTCAACCGTGCTACTTTGCCACTCGGATTCATTCACTAGCATGGTTCAACTCCTGTTTCACTGATTGCCATTGAAGATAAGCCATCGGCATGTAAAAAAGCGCAGCGCCAGGTGCATGCGAGGAAATTTTGGAAAGCTTGCGCTGTATAGCAAGGCCAGCCAATCCCTGTTGTAACCAAGCCGCTGGCTCAGAGACTTTACGCCCTGCGAGTTGATGTTGGATATTTGCCGTAATTAGGGCTTGGCGTTCGTATTCTGCTTGCTTAAAACTGGGTAGTTTTTGCGATTTTTGAGATTTAACGCCAGTTTGCGCATCACTTATTGAGAATTCTTCAGGCAAGTCGAGATCGGTGATTTGTTTCCACGCCTCGTAAGCTGGACGAGCGGTACTGGGGACTTCGAGTAACTTAACTAGATTTTGTAACGAGCGGATATGAGAAAAGTATGGAAATACTTCTGCAATGTAGCTTGGATTATGCTGACAATAAAGTAAGCATGGTTCATCCCATTTTGGCTCATCGAGTAAACCTGCCAGCTGCAATAATTTTGCTTTGAGCGCGGCATCATCTGTCATCGCAAACCGCTTTACTAAGTGCTCTGAAAGTTGCTCTGTATTACACAACCACATATTTACCAATGCCGTGTAGGCAATTTCAGGGTTGCTATGATCAAGTGCGGCCATGAGTTGGTGGCGCGACAAGTTAGCCGTACTAAATGCTAAATAGATAAGGCTCGTAGGCCAATTTTCATCTGTTGATAAAATTCGCTGTCTGAGTGCATCACCAAGATCAATGCGCCATGCTGACAAGTTATGAATGAGCAGCTCAGCAAGCGCAGGCTCGCTGTTAATCGCCGTGATGATTTCACTAGCTTGGGCTTCAAGTGCTCTTGTCCCAAAAAGATGGTTAATAAGTAACAACAGCTGTGGTGAGTCAATCTCTTGGGTTAACGTAAATACATCGTCAATCGACCCGTGCGAGATACAATCTAGTTGGGAGCGATTTATCCAGTGCTCGTCGTCCGTCTCAGCTAAGGTATACAAATGATTTAATAATTGTTTTTCAAGGGCATGTAAACGCCCAGTCTCAACTACTTGACGTGCATTAAACTTTTGATAATGACGCCAAAGCGACTTGAGTTGTTGACGGTGAACGGCCAATTTGGTTGCAGCTAAAAACATAGTCACACCGTATCAGCTTAATTTAATCGAATTGGCCAGCCTTGGAGGCTGAGATCTTGCTCAATATCGGCGTTTAGCAGTTTACCTTCAAGCTGTATCTCACCATTGCCGTTGATTGCAATGCTGCCATTTTTGGTTTTGACACAGACTTTTTGCTCGCCATTTAACACCACGGTGCCGTTGTTATTTGTCACCGACGCTGCCGGAAAGTCTTGCGGTGCAGCTAAGCGACCAATAACAATAGGCATTGCCACGCTATGTAGCAACACTTCATCGTCAATACTTACGCGTGTCACACTGTCTAATTGGCCTTTAACCTTCATTTCTACATTAGATTCGTCACACTTCACTCGTAACACTTTACCTAATTTATCAATGGCAGATACACGCCATACGATGTTACTCAACGATTGTGGAAATTGTACGACATTGGTTTTCATAGACTTTGCTCCCTGCTTAGTTATGGCTAATTGCTGAGCCAGACACTGAAATGTTGCTGGCGCTTAAGTTCAAGTTGTTGGCATCAATGGTAATATTACCTGCCGCATCTATTTCTATTTTGCCGCCGCCTTGAGAAAGCTGAATTGAACCGCTACCTTGCCCAACAATAGAAATGTTTCTATCGGCATTGATAGTGAAGTTACCATTTTGTGCCGCAAGCTCGACGTTACCATCAACACTGAAGTAACTGATGTCTTGCGCGGCCTCTAGGTTGATGGATTGTTGCGCTTCAAATTGAATATTGCTGTCAGCAGACTGAATTTTAATGTCGGTATCTGCGGTGAGTTGAATCGCCTCTTTGGCATTGATCTCAATATTGGACTCGATACTTTGGATATAAACAGCATCTTCTACGCGAATGCTTATTTCTTTGTCGGCTTGTGCCACAATATTCGCTTGTGATTGCAGCGTCATCGCTTCTTTCGATTTAATATCGATGTAACCTTTTTTGGTTTCAAGCTTGATAAATTCGCTGCCTTCGGTGGCATTAAATTCGAGCATGTTTTCTTGCGCTTTGGTGAACAGTTGGATTTTCTCTTCGCCTTGTTTGTCATCCATCAACAAGGTGTTTTCTGCCTTTGTTACCAATTTATTTTCAGTAGCATTCTCGGCTGTCACCGGGCTTAGTGCTTCATCGTTAAATAGTGCACCGAGAATAATCGGCCTGTCTAAGTCGCCATTTTCGCCCGCCACCATAACCTCGGTTCCTTTGTTTAAAGGAAAGTGCATGCCGTGCCCGCCAGGCCCACCATAGTGCTGCATAAGTCGAGTCGGTTTACTCTCTTCCCCTTCACCATCTTGGTTGAATGGCAGCTTGACTTTATAGCGTCCTTTGTCATCCACTTCTTGCTCAATCTTGGCGTTAAACGATGCAAAAACCTTTTTGCGCTTAATAACAGGCGCTTTAAACTGCACATCAATTGGGATAATCGTCGCTTGGTTTTTATAGGTTAAGCCTTTTACCTTGGAACCGTATTCAACACTACCGCCTTGACAGCCTTTGTGGGCAACGGACACCACTAAGTAACGACCACTATAATTAAGGTGATCGGTTATGGTTAAAGCTACGCCCGGGCGAAGCGCTCGGCAGTCGGTATCGATAACAAAAACATTTCTCCGGCAGTCGATGCTTTGCTGGTGTACTTTGGTAAGCGCATCGCCATCTCCTTCAGTCATGAAGTTTTCAGCAAATATACAGTCTTCACCAAAGCCACCAACCTCTGATTGATTATTGCTATTAACAGACAGTGCGCAGCCTTTTTCATAGTCTTCGTCATACAGCCTAAAGCCGCTATTTAGTAGGCTCGCTTTTTTAGAAAAGGCAAAGACAGACTCACTCGGTCTAACTTGTCCGGTGGGTGACGCATAAGGCAAGGTGATCTCTTCCATCTCTGAAGAAAAATCACTGCTACTGCCAAACACCGACAGGTTGGCTTGGCTACCCGTTGACTCTGTGCTGCCGTAAACAAAACCGTAGCGGCGCATTAAACGCGTTACAAAGTCAAAATCACTCTCGTCGTATTGCACTGTCATGGCAAGGGATGGTGATGAAGCCTTAAATTGCAATTTTCCTGACGGGAACCCTGCCTTATCTAACACGCTTTTAATAATGGCATCCGCCGACATGTCGGTAAAAACGCGATTAGATCGCTGATGTTTGAGCAACACCAAAAGTGATTGAAAAGATAAGGTATAGACGTAGCCTTGATGACTGCGACCATGGCAAACATATTCGGTAATAATTCCCGAAACCGTTCTGTCAGACATGGCCCACGTAATGGAAAATGTAACATCTTTACCAATCACCAGATCAGGCTCAATTAGCTCTTCACTTAACACCTCAATATCGAAGCGATAGTCACTGCATAGGCTGTCATTCTGTGATTCAAAACTCAATACTTTAAATAAACTCCCAGACAGCCCCGCAATTTCGATTGCAAAGTGACTTTCGTTTGCCTTAGGCAGTTTATCGGCAAGTGATGCGAACATTTCCATTTTTGTCTCCTTACTCGTATCTACCGTTAACTTAAGTCGGCGAATACGGCTTCAATTTCACCATTTTCATCCAGTGTCAGCGTCAGCAGATCTGGCATATCTTCTTCGCTCATAAAGCCCAAAATTGAGCGAGCGATCCCAGGTAAAATTTGTTGTTCAATTGTTGCGTTAACCAATCGTGCGCCGCTATCAGACATAGCGCATTTATCGGCTAGATAATCCAGCGCCGTTTGATCTACGCGCAGTTGTATAGCGTGATTGTCACGAAGTCGCGCCGCGACCTTCTCAAGCTTTAGTGCCACGATATGTTTTAACACATCAGTATCAAGCGGGAAGAAAGGCACAACCTGCATACGCGCTAAAAGCGCAGGTGCAAAATGCGCGAGCAAGTTTGGCTTAATTAAGCTGACTAGCTGCTGAAAGCTCGGTCTCTCAAACGGTGTTTCTTCTTCGTTGTTGTCTTGTGCTTCTTCGTCTTCAGGTACGCCTTGCTGAATGATCCCATCCACCATTTGCTGCATGGCTTGCTGCTCGGTTTCTGGTGTACAAGCATTGATGATTTGCTCAGCCCCTAAATTAGAAGTCATGATGATAACCGTGTTTCTAAAATCGATTTCACGCCCTTCACCATCACGCATTACGCCCATTTCAAACACTTGATAGAACATATTCATGACATCTGCGTGGGCTTTTTCCACTTCGTCAAGTAACACCACAGAATATGGACGTTGGCGCACAGCTTCGGTTAACACCCCACCTTCACCATAACCCACATAACCCGGTGGCGAGCCTTTAAGTTGTGATACCGTGTGTGACTCCTGATATTCACTCATGTTTATCGTGGTTAAGAACTTCTCGCCACCAAATAATAACTCGGCTATGTGTTTTGCCGTTTCGGTTTTACCAACCCCTGAAGGGCCTGCTAATAAGAATACGCCCAATGGGCCAGATGAGGCCGATACACCCGCTTTTGCTACCCGTAAGGTTTGTGCAATCGCAGTCAATCCTGCATTTTGCCCCACAACACTTTGCGCTAGTGATTGCTCAAGCTTAAGTAAGTTCTCCAGCTCGTCTTTCACCATGTTACCAACAGGGATCCCAGTCCAACTTGCGATCACTTGCGCTACCGTATCGCTGGTCACTTCGGAGAAAATCGCATTATCATCTTGATTTAACGCAGCAAGCGCTTGTCTAATCGCAGGTTTCTCTTCGTCACTCGCACCGTGCAAGGCGTTATAAGCATCAATTTGCAGCTCTCGACTTTGCTCAAGCTCAGCAAGCTGCTCTTGGGCTTGTGTAAGCGCATCGGTGAGACTTTGAATACAGGTTTGATCTGCAATCCCAAGCTTTGACTCAATTGCCAAGCGTTCAATTCTGCTTTGATAGTAACGGATCTGCTCTTTGGCTTTATCAATCACAACAGGCGACGTTGCCGGTCCCATTCTGACCATAGCAGCTGCGGTATCTAGTACATCAATGGCTTTGTCAGGCAATTGTCTACCTGTGATATATCGAGCTGACAACGTAACCGCGGCTTCAATTGCACTGTCTGTGATTTGAATTTGGTGGTGCTTTTCGTATTTATCTTTCAGCCCCGTTAGCATGAGCTTTGCAGCTTGCTCGGTTGGCTCATCGACTTTAATTAATTGAAAGCGGCGTTCAAGCGCAGCATCGCGCTCAAAATATTTTTTATATTCGCTCCATGTCGTTGCAGCAAGTGTTCTTACTTCTCCACGTGCAAGCGCAGGTTTTAGTAGGTTTGCGGCATCTCCCATACCAGCATCGCCACCAGCACCAATCAAGGTATGCGCTTCGTCAATAAACAAGATAACGGGGGTAGCTGAGCTCTTTACTTCATCAATGACTTGTTTAAGACGACGCTCAAATTCACCTTTTACACCTGCTCCAGCTTGTAGCAGACCCATATCCAGTACGCAGATCTTAACTTCTTTAAGTTCTGGTGGAACTTGCCCTTCAACAACGCGCTGAGCAAGTCCTTCTACCACTGCCGTTTTACCAACACCGGGTTCACCGACAAAGATTGGATTATTTTTACGGCGACGACACAACACATCGATTGCGAGACGGATCTCTTCGTTGCGCCCAAGGACTGGGTCAATTGCACCAGAACGTGCTTTTTCAGTGAGGTCTTCACAAAATGCTTCTAGCGCGCTTTCACCTTGTGAACGGCTATTCGACACTGTGTTGTCAGCATTTGGCTTACTGAATACTTGACGCTCAGTCGAGCCTTTACAGATCTTATTTAAATTCTGCTTTAAGAAGTGCGTATCAATCTTGTCGAACTCGCGCGCCAGTCCAAATGCAGGGCTGTATATCGCCATGTCTTTGAACGAGTCAATCAGCGCAGCTCCTGTGATCCAATCATTTTGATGGCGCATGTTTGCACTGAGCCATGCTTTTTCTAACCACTCATAGAGGCGACGGGAGAAAACCGGCTTGCTCGGGTTACCAGCATCTTGTTGATTGATAAATTCGAGCGCACTATTCCACAATGCGTCTTGATCAACTTCGAAGAAAGGTAAAATCTTCGCAACATCGCCGTCATTGTGCTCTTCCATTAACTTTAATAGGTAATGCTCTGGTAGCACTTCAAAATGCTTTCGACTCGCTGCGAATCCAGCCGCGGCTTCTAACGCTGTCGCGCTGTGATGATTGAGTTTGTCTATGAGATTCTTTATGCCTGTTGCGTCCATCTTTTAATCCTTGCTATTCCCGTTCGCATTAAAACTGTGATTGTGAATATATTTTCTTCTCTATGCGTGCGTTAACTTTACCTATCGCACAACTTACCCCAAGCTTGCCAGCCCCTAACCGAGTGCCCTCGCGCGCTTGGCGATTGATCTGCACTAACAGTTGCCAATTCATTTTGGTTGAGGTGTGCCAATTTAATAATTGTGATAACCGTTTCGCCTTTACACCACCTGGCTCATATAGCTGTGCCTCAGCCTCGTCCATTGGACCAAGCTCAATGCAAATACGATTGCCGGTGACCAGTACGCGTTTACCCAATACGCCATTGCCACCCAATGAAAAACCGCTTTGTTTTGAGCCTAACTTGCCCGCTTCGGTAATATCTTCCCACTCAACGATATTGTCTTTTAGCGTTAAGCTTTCGTCTTGTAGCGCTTGCTTTAATACTTGCTCAAGCCCAGCTGCACTGGTTTGTTTAGCACTAATAAGATTTAGTTTGCTCTTATCTGACTGATTATTTTCAAATACTGCAGCAACTATCTGATCAAATTGCTGCGCACCAATGCCTGCGAGATTAATCTGAGACTTCTTCCAACTTTGAAATAGCTGGCAATACAATACATGATTAAAGAGATCTAAAAATGCGCGTGTTCTAGCACCTATCTCTTCATCTCCTGCGGCTTGCTCTAATAAGTAGTGCGGCATCGCAGCGTCAACGCCATATAAACCGAGAAATGACGTTTCAAGCCTCAATTTACCTCGTTGCCTTACTTGCAATTCGCAGCGTCTAACGTCTGAGGCTGGAAACCCAAGTTCTTTATACGGTGCAATTTCAACGCGATGACTGTGGCCACTTTGTAACTCGTTATTGCTAGCCCAGTGCTGTTCAATAAGCGTTAGTGCCTTATACAAGCTAAAACGCCAAGGTGTGGCCATCAATTTCGCTATCGGCTCTGGCAGTTTTGCCCAAATGGGTTGGTTTTGCTGCTCCATCATTTACACCTGATAACTATCGCCTGCCGTCACATCCCACTCCCACTCGTGGTAACTTGGCAGCAGCGTAACTCGGGTTTTTAAGCACTCGTTAATTGGCGCATATAATTTAAAGAACTGATGCAACACATCGCAAAAATGATACGCATCAGCTGTGCAAACAAAGCTCTTTTCGTTTAGGGTTAAATGGATCTCTATCCCTTTAACAAACACGCCCTTTTGTAGCAATGAGATAGGTTTAGATTCAGCGCCTTGGATACTCTCAATACGGTTTCGATTTTCAGAGCGCTCCGACCAATCAAACAGTGCCAATAGCTTTTTCAGCTGGGTTGGCTCTGCAAGTTGAGAGAAACGCATATTCAACAAGCTAATGAGCTGCCAATGTAAAGCCTGATCAGGAGAATTAAGCAACTTGCTCGGTCTTACAACATTTTTAACGCCAAGTACCGACGGTACATCAGCGCTTTGTGCATTGATATCGCCTTCTTGCAGTGTTTGCCTTGGCCACGCTGCGTTATGCGCTAATAGATCAGTCGATAAAGTAGTAATATCACCCACTTCTTGCATTGAAAGCTGAATGTACGTCTGCGGCGATACCCCGCCAATATCACGGCTTATCAGTGAATACAAATGGGCGTTATCTTCATATACCGTGCTATACCGAGAAACAAAGTCGATGGCTTCTCCAGTGCTACTGCTTGCGCCTTGTACCGACTTAACGCTATAACAAAAACTTTCTCCAAGCTTATTTTGCACCGGATGCAGTTGGTATTCGGTTTGGTTTTCGCTGACTCGGATAGGCTCCGCATCTACCGGGTAGATATTTACCGCTGGTACACAATTAAGCAGGATATTATCCGCATTTACTTTGTTACCGGGCGGTAATTTAATATCACTGGCTATTTTGATACTGATAGTATTAGTGTCTGGATCAATATTTAGTGTATCCAGTCCCGTTAGTTCAACAAAATAGAACTTTTCACGAGAGTTAAAGTAATCAAGCAGCAACGCATAAGCGGGATGACTCTGTTCGCTATTCGGCAACATTCCGGTGCTGTCTTTATGAAAAGCTGCATCTATTTTTGACTTGCTCAAGGTATATTGCGTCGTACTGCCAAGTTTTCCTGTCTCAACCTCTATCGCTGCGTTTGGGTTCTTCATCATTTGATAAAGACTGGCACAAAGCGGCGTGTCACCACGTAAATACACCCGCAATTTAGAGAGATCGTAATCATCTAAACTGCCTTGGCCTAACCGCTTGAGGTGCAGGTTTAATGTCGCACCGGTATGGATCTCATGATAGTCCACGGAGTAGATCTCAAACGGCAGCACTTTCGTTTCTGCGGTGGTCGTAAAGTGACAAGCCACAGGAGCGTTGTCACTTTTATGGGAAGAGATTTTCGCGCCTTTTGGCACACTCACCAACCCTTGCATGGTGAGTTTTGGCGCAAACTCTAGCACCGTCGTAGACGGATAGTAGTTTAATAATATTGGGCAAATCTGTCTGAGTACTTGCTCAGACACTTCAGGTAGCGTCTCGTCCAATCGTTTTTGCGTGAATGCCGTTAAATAAGCGACTCCTTCGAGCAAGCGCTCAACATGGGGATCTCTATCCTTTAATGCGTCAATATTTAAAAAACCGGCATGTTCAGGATACTGCTGAGCAAATTGTTTACCTGCTTGTGTTAACAGCCTCATTTGCGCATCAAAATATTGCTGCATATCCATTAGTCTGCTCCTCCTGCATTGACGTTTGCTTTACCACCTGACGCAAACTTAGTATTCAATCTGATTATCTCGCCGGTTTTTAATTGCGCTCTTATCTCAAATCGAATCACACAGTTTTCCTCTTTTATGTCGATGGGTCGAACGATGAGGTTGGTGATTCTTGGTTCGTACTTTTCTATGGTTCTTTTTACTTCATTGGCAAGTGTTTGCTGCGAGTAAGGAAGTCCTTCATATAAATCTTCCACATCCGGTAAACCGTAATCACCTAAGTGCTCAAGCACTCCCCTATGCGCATTCAACAGTTGCGTTAGGTGTTTACATACGCTGTCGCTTAGATGCGATAAATTGTTATCGCTATAGGCTTGGCGTGATGGCTGAGCTAGCAAATCAAATAAGGCCATAGAAAAATACGCTCTCTATTCATTGTGCGAACTAGTGTAAGCTTGAAAAGGAGGCCAATAGGCCTCCAACACTCGAAATTAACGACCTTCAGTCCATGAGTCAGAGAACTCAATGTTACCGTCTAGGTACGTCCAAGTGATGCGCTTGTAACGCATGTGCACTGTTTCAAGGTGAGGATAACGCTCTTTATCCAAATCTTTAACGTTGTGCATTGTTGGCGTGATTGAAGTGATTTTCACGTCTTCAAGCGTATGGCGGAAGTACTCACGCTCAGTACCCGTGTCATCAATACGGTACCATTTAAGCTCAAGTTGCTTTAATGTTTGACCGTTTGAACACGCTTTGTACATGTACGGAGTAGCAGCATCCACAGCTTTTGTGATAACAAAAGGCTCGTGCTTACGAGTACCTGTTAGCTCGCCCGTGTCGTTATCAGTTGGGATACGCAATTCGTGATCGAAATGCAAAATCTCAATTGAACCTTCACGCTCAGCTACAGTTACTGAACCTTTAACGTCGTTACCTTGGTCGTCCTTTAACCACATATACGCTGGAATTGCCATTTTTAATTTCTCCTTTTAAGATAAGATGTTTCCTAATTATTAAAGGCATTGATCAAACGCATGTTTTTCACGTTTGATCCCCAAACAAAGCGCCACGCTTTATGCCAATTTGGGAACATGTCCCAAGTTGGTGGCAGCCAACTTGGGGCAATCTTTCACTACATGTTATAAGTCACCACGTAATTCCATCACTAACGTCGCCGCATCAAATGGCGTTTTTAGTATATCCAGCTGCAAAAAAGTGCTGCTGAACCGCTTCGGGTAACTGTTTAAATTCGAATTCTCCACGTACTTCTTCCTCCAAAGCGGAAATAACAAAGCTATCAACCTCTAACCATTCATCACGATTAACCAAAGAGTTGTAGTAGTTAACTGCACTTAAGAAACGAATATATTCGTCTTTCATACAATGGTTAAGCGCCACGTAATGCAGGTAATTTACTGCCTCTACGACTAATTCTGTCTCGAGCTTGTCTGTCTCTAACTCGCTTGGGCGAACGCGTGGAGTATGCTCAAAACACGTTTCCATCGCCGCGGTGTAAGCTATAGCTGCTTTTTGCAATTTCTTTTTTGCAAAAAAGAGCTCTGGTGTCATCTCTTGGCTATATGACAAGTTAGTCACCAAGACTGTACTTAGTATCATCAACCAGTTACATATTTTTCGCTTCAACATGACAATCCTTTGCCTCATCATTTATTTCTCTCAAATATTTCAGTCTTCTATCGCACAACACTTGTTTTGGAGTACAACGAGTAAGCATTTATTATTTTAAGTTTATTCATGACTTAATTGGTTCTCCTATAAAGCTTCTGTACTTAACTACAGGCAAGGAAAATAAAATTAAAATCCAGATTATATTCCCAAAAAACAACATTTCAGACGAGGTATAACCGCCCAAATAAAATTCGTTTAACAACGAGTATATATTTACAAACCACCACACCCAAACTACCAAACCCCATGTTCTTCGACTTAACACACGAACTTGTAATATGAGCAATAAGTTTGCTGCCAAAACCAAGCTATCTAAGACAAAAACAACAATGTCTACAAACGCAACGCTGATCTCAGACGAGGTGAAAAGCTGATTATCGTATATTAAAAATACAGTTAAAGAACACTGCACTAAAAATATAACTTTCCAAATAATATGGTCTGCTTCTACATTCATAAATATACCATTTAATACCAGCAACCATATTAAATTTGGTCTTTTTATTAGTAACCGTTTTCCATAATTGCGCCTATCAACCTAACCCGGTTTGAAACTTCTTCCTTTTTCACTTTTAGATGCAAACTCAATTAACATCTCAAAAGCGCTTGCCGATACTTCTGAGCCTCTACAATTAAGGTTCAATGTCATGCTTAATAATGGGCAGCATTCACTGCCCTAAATACGCTTCATTGGTTCTTCAGCTGGCCTTCACTTTTCGCCAGGCATTTGACCAACGAGTGCGAGGCGTACGTCGATACCTTCCACTTGGAAATGTGGAACCACATACGTATTCACACGGTAATAACCAGGATTACCCGGGATCTCCGACACAGTCACGTTGGCATCTTTTAACGGGTGCGTCGCAATTAGAGACTCGTCTGGATTATTCATCTTAGTAACTAATGCACCTAACCAATCATTAAGTTGCTGCTCAAGTTCGTGACGAGGTTTGCTTGAACCGATATTTTCACGTTGGATCACCTTCATATAGTGCGCAATACGCGATACCAAGTAGATGTATGGTAATCTTGCATTGATCCGCGAGTTAGAGGTGGCTTCCGGCGTCTCAAAAATTTGTGGCTTTTGCGCACTATTTGCAGAGAAGAAACACGCAAAGTCACTGTTTTTGTAGTAGCTCAGTGGGATAAACCCTTGGTTTGCAAACTCAAGCTCTTTGGTTTCAGAAATAAGTACTTCCGTTGGGATCTTAGTTTCTTGACCACGACCTGCTTCAAAAGAATGCAGAGGTAGATTTTCAACGCGACCACCAGATTGTGGACCACGAATATTTACCGCCCAACCATTTTGGTGGAAGCTACGGACGATATTTGCCGCGAATGCAAATGTCGCGTTACCCCATAGATAACGTTCATGATGCTC
Organism: Pseudoalteromonas piscicida; assembly: GCF_000238315.3. NCBI lineage: Bacteria > Pseudomonadati > Pseudomonadota > Gammaproteobacteria > Alteromonadales > Pseudoalteromonadaceae > Pseudoalteromonas > Pseudoalteromonas piscicida. Next base: position 1,086,382 of record NZ_CP011924.1, on the reverse strand, counting down.
ACTGCTAACGTCTTCTTGATAGTTAAAGTGACGAATTGGATTTAAGTCACCGTATGGTAAACGCAGTAAGAAGCGTGGGAACGCTAATCCAATGTAACGTGCATCTTCTGATTCACGGAAGTTCTTCCAACGTAAAAATTCCGCACGCTCCATGTAAGAGCCCAAATCCTGAATTTTTGATACTTCTTCAAGCGAATCTTTTAGGAAGAACTTGGCACCGACACTGCCTAAGAAAGGACAATGTGCTGCTGCAGAAACCCTTGAAATTTCTTGCAATAACGACACATCCGGCGCTGAACAATCAAATTCAAAGTTTGACACCATAGTCGAAATTGGCTCGCCCCCAGGTGTGTCATACTCAGCTGTATACACTTGCTTATAGAGCGCAGATTGCGTGGTATCTGGTGCTTCTTCGAAGTCGTCACGTAGTGTTTCTTTATCAACATCAAGTAGTTCAAGCTTTACGTTTGAGTTATTTGGACAACGATTCACCAAATAACGCAGTGAACGCCACGCTGACTCTACTTTTTGAAACTGCGGATGATGTAAAATTTCGTCCAGCTGTTCAGAGATAATTTTGTCGACTTTAGCGATGTAGTCATCAAGTAATAACTTGTCGATACGTGACACTTCTTTGCTGTCATTAGTGGCCATGTCTAAAAAGACATTGATAGCAGCAGTTAGGCGTTCATTGGTGTCGGTCTCCGCAAGGTTATTAGCATCACGAAAGTTATCTATGCTGATTTCACTTGAAACCGGCTCAATAGACACAAGATTACAGATTGTTTCATAAGCTGAAGCTGTCAAAGTCTCTTCTTTGCGCGCTTCAACGTTTAACGTTTCTTGCATATTCATCGGTTTGTGTCCTTACTCTTGCGGTTGTTTTTCTTGCTCAGACAAAAGCGGCGCTAACTCGTTTAAGCGTGCTTTTAACTCATCAAGTTCTGGTTTGTTCTGCAAAATGCGCTCAAGCTCTTTTCTCAGCGTTGAGTTATCAAGCAAGTTAGATTTCAGATCACGTAATAAGTTACGCATTGACATCATCTTGTTAAGCTCTGGTACTTGCGCTGCAACTTGCTCTGGATCGAATGACTTAAAATCATCAAACGTTAGGTTAATACCGATTTCACCATCACCTGCGATTTTGTTCGATACTTGAAACTTTGCCTTTGGTGACATGTCTTTAAGCACTTGCTCTAAATTATTTTTATTAATAGCAATGCGCTCACGCTCAGCGAGGTCACTATCGTTTTGGCCGTTGGAATAATCACCAACCACCAAAACTTTCATCGGTAGTTCGCTCTTTTGCGTTGCACCATCGGTTTCCAGCTCAAGCGCTATATTAATCCGCGCTCTTGGGATCTCTTTTTGAAACGTATCAGACATAGTCTTTCCTTATTTAATCAGTCGTTGCGCCTGCCGTTACAAGCCCAGCGGTTAACAATCAAACCCAGTCAATCGCTGAGCTTACTTTGGTTACGAGCATCTGCTGCTTTATCGCGGTTGCTCGTAGGTCAAATTCATCCCCTTGCTCCAAGGATACTGCTTCATTGCATTGCTTAGCATAACGCCAAACCTCTAGAGCAAACGACTCGTGCCATAAATCCAGCCGGTACTGTTCAATGTCTTTTAACAGCTGCTCAAACATTGGATAGGCAAGATCAGCGCGTTCACTGCGCATCAATAAACGCGCTTGATATAATTTTTGCTTCGCAAAATCGAACTTGTCTTGCGCAAACCCTTCCATTAGCAGCAGTGCTTGCGAAAGCTTATTTTGATCAACAAGCGCCTGCGCTTCTTTAAATTTATCTAACCAAATCTTCTGATTGCCATCAGTGCTTACACCTTCACCTTGGTTTAGTAATTTATGTTCGCCAATTCGCTCGCGATTTGCTGCTGAGCAAAACTCACTTCCGTCTTCATATTTAAGGCTGAGCAGTGTTGGGTATTGATCAGCGATTGCGGCAAGTTCTAAATCTATCCACTGTGCTTCTTTAAATAACTTGAGCCCTTTAAGTGCAGCGATGGCTAGCCTTTGTAAATTAAGGTTAAAATGCATCGCCCCTTCCATGAATAAGGCTTCTGCCTTTTCTAACGCCTGAGCAAAATTTTGTGCGGCTAATGCGTTTTCAATAGGCACAAATGCCGCTTGCCTTGGGGCTGGTAAGCGCGTTTTCAACTCATTATCGTGCGGTGGTAATGCAAGCGCCCCCCACCTCACTGCACGTGCCAAGCGAATCGCTCGCATCCAATTTTGGCTTTCTTTGTCATACGCCAATAGTTTGCGAACTTGCTCTGTATAAGCCGAGTCTGACTGCGGTGCTTCCACGGCAATAGCGAGTGTAGAAACTGGCTTTGAAGCAACAGCCGTAGGCTGTGAAGTCGCCGCTACAGCTTGCTGTACTTGAGGCTGCTCAGCTGTGACCACCTCATGCTTCTCGACAGCCTCTTGTACCGTCGCAACAGCTTGTACAGGAACTGGTTGCGAAATCAAACCTTGCTCACACCAGTGTTTTAAATCAGCAAGCGGACCTGAATCTGCATCAAGTATTGCCACGGATTCTGTTGCATACTGTTCAAGTACGCGCTTTAACTCTGGCCACTGCTCCGGCATTGTCGCACTGTGCGCTGTGGCAACACCAAGTAAACGCTGTTGTTGTTGTAAGAACCAAGTATGAACCGATGCTCTCGCACGTTCTTTCACTGGGTGGATCTGCGCCTGATACTGTTGCAAAAGCTGATTAAACAAATCTAACGAGTGGGTCAAACCTTCGAGCCCAAACTCATTGGTAGCGGCCAACGCTAGATACGACGCAATGCGAATATCTTTGGTCTGCTTTTCTAATAGCTCTGATGCCAAAATAAAGTTAGCTTTGAAGTCTGGCTCAGCAACACCTGACGAAGAGGCTTTTAGTAATTTAAATGACTCTTCGTATTTTAAATCGTCACCGCATGGCATGCCGCCTAGAGGCGCTAATAAATTTTCACGCCACTGCTGCCAGCTCTGATACTTATGTGGTTGACTCATAACTTACTCCAACTTCTTAGCGCATCGAAAACACTCATATTTGATGCTTTTGCCAATTCATACATATGCGGTGTCACCGGATGTTGTGGCAAAGTCCCTGTTAGATTAATGGTCGTCGACAAGCTATTATGCTCAAGCCAAACTGACGCAAAATACGAGGCCGGCATAGGTCTGCAATACACCACCAGCGAGGCTTTCTGGCTCAATTGACCATAGTTATAAAAACACCAAGGCTGCCAGTGATGATCGGCCACCATATTGGTGATTAGATGCAGCCAAAATGCACCTAACAACTGGGTATCTTCACCCACTTGTGGCATCGGTAACTTCAACCCGAACTGACAACGCAAACAGCCTTGGGTTTTGATCATTTTGAGCGCCGACATCACTTGGCTGATTAATTGTGCTCGCTGGTCAAGATCTTCTAGTTCAAGCGCATCCCATATACGCTGTATCGGTGAAGCTCGTAGTGAAGACATTGCCTTATCAAAATCAATCGGTTGCGAAACCAGCTCACTTACCTGCTTAAGCTCCTGTGCGCTATGGCGCATTTGCTCAACACTACTGCAGTTTCTGATCAGCTCATGGTTTAGACCTAATGATTTAAACGCACTACCACATTCGCTAAATAAAAATGCAGGGTTTTGTTTGTAGTCCGCATTACTCGATAATACAAACGAGCAAAATGGGTATTGTCTTCCACTTTTATCTTCGCTTGGCTGTAATGTGCCTAATAAACAGTTTTCGTCTTGACCTGAGGCTATAAAAAATAGCGTTGACTGCTCTTTTTGAGAAGCTGCATCTTTTATCAACGCCTGTCGGCTCATGTCTGCGTAACCTTCTTGAAGCCAGCGTTCAAGCGCTATCGCTTCTCTTGAGTCAACGTTAAACTTAATGAAGTCCGCTTGAATTGGGTTTTTACCCATAAATCCAAATGGTTGAGTCGTTGGCACCTTGGCGACTTTCTTATTATTAAAAAAACCGAACATGCTTGTGCTACCTCAACGCCAAGTTTTCATTGGAAGCTACACTTACTTTGGTATCAAACAAAGACTCAGGCAGCGCAAATGACGTCATAAAATATTTGCTGAATATGCCACTGTTTCTGCTCGACTTAAGTGCAACTTGAACTTGGATTGGTTCAACACTAGCCTCTGCTTCTCTTTGTAATTGCCATGTTGCCATAAATTCAGTACCACGAACCCACTGTACATTCGCTTCATTCAATACTTTTAGGAATGCCCAAGGCCCTGACTTTTCGATTTCGATTCTGCGGCCTTCACTGTCTAAACCATATACCACTGCTTTTTCAGTACCCGCACGTGCAGGCCAGTTAAAACGACGCCACTCTTCAGGTTCGTTTCTATAACGGTAATTTTGGTCACTAAAGCCGATATAAGTTTCTTTTAATCCCTTTTGTGCCACAGGCATCATTTGGAAGCTAATCCCTACCTCAGAACCGTCTCGAGGAAATAGAGAACGCGTAACCTTTCTCGCCTTAGTTAGCTTGTCTAGTACCCCAGGCTTAAAGCCGATGCCAATACCATTCCACGTTTTCTCTACCCACTCACCACGTTTTAAACGAAGGTAGGGAGATAGATTCTCAGCCATAAATTGCCAGAACACACCTGACTCTTGGTTCAGTAGTTCGCTAATATCTTCAACTGCAGCATCTGGCCCGTCGATATTAAACGGATATTTACCACGGATATTTTCTTTGTATGTTAAGAATACTTGATTAGACCAACGCTCATTAAGCTGTACTTTCGCTTCGTTCATTACCGTTTGTACACTCGCTAAAAGTGGTGCTTTTAGTAGTTTTTCAAGTGCTTGCTTAGTATCTGGGTCAAGCGCTCTTACTTGGCTTTCTACCACCACCCATGCACTTTGCAGCGCATGGTTTTTGCTATCACCGTTTAACAACGTTTGAGTAAATGACATCGCCATATAGTCATCATTGTTACTCGCCGCGATCGTTTTGATGTCTGAATGAAATGCACTCAAAGCACCGAGATATTGCTCTAGGTAATCAGAGCGAGCGTTCTCTTCTCCTTTTGCCGTATAGCGACGAAGATCTGCAAAGCGGCTCGACAGTTCAGGTACACGCTTTCTCGCAGCGGCTTCTATTTTTGCACCTTTAACCTTGTTGTTTTTAGACTTTGCAAGTAATGCATTTGCCTGCTCGGTTAACTTTTCTGTCTCCACCGTTTTGTTGGGCGAATCAATTAGATTCACGTTGTCATCGATTGACGCCATTAAATCGACCAATGGACCTTCTGGTGACGACAGCTGAGCCAGCGTTAAACTTGCCGCATTGCTCGTATTAAATGGACTTATTTCTACCGAATTTAAGAACTCAAACCACACATTGGCATAGTCTCTGAAATACAGCGCACGGATAGATTTGACCAAAGCGCTTGCTTTTGCTTCATCAACAGAACCTTGGCTTTCTGCATTGTCTGTGCCCATCACCCAATCGCCAGAGAATGCTTTGCTCGCAATGACCTTGATGGCATCGTACACCTCGTTTTCCCATGCTTCTTTGGTGTAAACGTATGGAATGCTGATCTTGGACTGCAAAAAGGTTTTGTTGTTTTGCTGCATCATTTGATCAAGCGTTAGTGCGGCTTTTGATACCGTTACTTTTGCTTTGATCTGCTCATATAATGCGGTTGGCTCTGGCGCGCTCATTAAGTCTGAACGAGCCTGACTCACCAAGAAATCATTATTCTGCCAAATCGCAAGCTGCTGCGGTGTAGGTTCAACCGCTAATTGGGCTAAGTAAAAATCAATCAGTCCTGACAGTTGCTCTGTTAATGCTTGTGTGTCTTCGTTTAGTGTTAGCTCTAAGCGGTCCGCCGTGTAGTCTAATAGCTCAGACTTCGCATAGTCTTTGTTTAAACGTTCAAACTCGTTACTCATCATGAGTTGCAGCTTAAGTGCTTGATAATACTTATCACGTAGTTTTGGTTCGATACGTTTAGCAACCTGCTCTTCTGTACTTAGTAGTGCAATCCAGTTTTGGTGGCTTTCAAAAAGCGCTTGTTGCACAAGCTCCGAACTTGGTTCACCAATGAGCGCTTGTACACGTTGACGTAATACCTGCTCTATTGGTTTTATGGTGTTGTCAGCACTGTAAACCCCGAGTAAGAAATACCAAGGCAGCTTTTTCTCATAACCGATTAGCTCTTGATAGTGTGCAAAAAGAGACAAAGTTGAGTTAAATTGCTCGGCCAACGGCTGGTTTTCAACTCGTGTATTAACCACAGCAGTCGTTAACTTATCACTGGTTGTTAAAAGCTGTTGATTGTGGGTATAAGAGTTAACCAACAAGCCCGCAAGAGCAAATACCGACGTCACACACAAGCATACTGCAAAGCCTTTGAGCCATTTTTGTACGCGGCGCTTTTTCCGGTTACCCCGAGTGAGGTCTTGCAATTTAAACAACATATCTTTGAATACTTGGTTGATAAAGAACGCAGAAGTTATGCTTTCTTGGCGATACTCAAACAATACTGATCTAAATGTAGACAGTTTGCTCGTTGCGCTGCGCTCAATAGGTGTACCCTCTTGCGTACCAGAGGTAAAATACACACCAGCAAACCACGGTACTTCCTGGTACGGGTTTTCTTTAAATAATGTGTCAATAAACTCTTCAACTTTGGCAGACGCCGCTTTGAACTGATTGGGAAAATCGTAAATCAGTTGTTTACGTTGGGCGTTACGCTCACGCGTCATTTTAACTAGGCGCTGATCACACAGTCGCTCATATAGACCAGTTAGATGTTTTGAAAAGTTCTCGCTCGCCACCTCACCGGTATTGGTGCCATCTTCCTCAAGTAAATACGCACCCCAGGGTTGCTTACGCTCATCTTCACTTAATTCATTAAAGAAAGGCTCGAAGCCGCTGATCAAATCACATTTGGTAAACACCACGTATACTGGAAAGATGAGTCCAAGTTGGTTAATTAACTCATCAATACGAGCGCGGATCTGTTTAACATGGTCGCGGATCTGTTCGCTGTCTGAAGTCAAGATGTCGGCAACACTAATCGCAACCATCACGCCATTGATTGGCTGCTTAGAGCGGTATTTACGTAACAGCTTTAAGAATGACAACCATTGATCATTATCTGACTCTTCTGTGGTGTAACGACCTGCGGTATCGATCAAAACGGCTTGATCTGAAAACCACCAGTCACAATTACGCGTGCCACCAAAACCTTGGATATGCAGTTGATTAGATTTTGAATAAGGGAAATGCAGCCCAGAGTTTGCAAATAACGTACTTTTACCCGCTGCCGACGGACCAATGATCATATACCAAGGCAATGCATACAACGCAGCATTACCACGATAGCCAGCACCTAAATGAGAAGCTTTTAATGCAGACAGCGCTTCTTCCATTTTGGCTTTAATTTCTTCGACTTCGGCTTCTGTCCCCGCATGATTATTGGCAATTTCTTTCGCTAACTTGTCACCAGAGCGCTTCACCCACAACCATCGAGCTAATAAAGTAAGACAAAACAGACCAAATACCGCACCCATCACCATTAAACGATGATTTTGATCTTCAAGGCCAATAAACCGACCAGCGAACCAAATTAGCGTCAAAATTGCGAATATGCCGACCCAATGAGCCGTCGCACGAGATGACAAAAATCCTAAGACTAGGTGCACTAGTCCACTACGATTCACTCCTGACATGATGTTACCTCGCTTTCCCTGTTTTCTCTAACTGCGTTAGTACTTCAATATGCTTATCAATTTGCACGACTTGCTGGTTAGCACGATTCTCAATGAAATACGTTGAACCAACATACATACTGGCGAGTAAAGCAAGCGTTACCGATAAAATAACCCAATAAGGTAGGTTTCTTCCTACTTTAGTGACCATACTTTCTTGCGGTTTTGCATTATCAGAAAGCTGTAATTTTGCAGGTCCAGCAAGCTCTTCTAATTGCGCTCTAACATCCAACATCAACGCTTTGAGTTGCTCTACCCCTTTGATCTTATAGATCCCTTCGAAACCCAGTTGTAAACAAACAAAATAGACTTCTAATACCGTGCGTTGCTGCGCTGCTGCGCGTCGGATATTTTCAAGCTTTTCAAAAAAAGCTTCTCCCGCACGCATGTTGCCAAATAATTCTAATTGTAAAGGTCGCGCCATCCACTCCATACTGTACGGCTTCTGTGCCGTCATGATTTGCTCGTCGACCAAAGCGGTTAATGCAAATTTGGCTTCCTGCATTTCCGACGCACTGATCCGTGCGTCATAACAGCTCTTTTCATATTCATCAAAAGCATCCATGACTTTACTGCGTAGACCATCAACTCCTTGATGATCTGCCCCGCCTTGGCGAATTGAAGTAAGCACTTCAAGTACCGGAGAAATGCAGGCGACTAGTTCAGATTTATTTTTCGACGCTTCCATGACCTTTACCTACTAACTATTTACTCGCCACTGAAACCACTTCAAGTTTCACGCCTTGAAGGCTAAATGGCACAAAGATTCTTAACGCTAATTCCTGTACAACTTGTTCCCAAGCGGCACCATGTGGTTCAACTTTAAAATACTCATATCCACCTTTAACAGACACTCTATTCGGTGGACGCTGGCAATGTGTTAACTTCACACCACCAAGCGCTGAAGCGATTAATATTTCTAACTGACTTGGCGCTGCCAGCTTAACTTGCTCTGCAAACAACTCGATCCATTGCGTAGATTCGTTTTCATAGAAAGCTGCGATATACAATTCACCGCGAGTCAAAGTACTGCTTTCTATGTCTTTAACCTCAAAGATAGACTGAGAGATTGCACTGAGTACCAGATCAGACGAGCGCGCTGCGCTTATCGAACCAATAAGGGTTTGAATATGAGATTCGATTAAACCAAAGCTGCGCGTTAAGTCTTGATGGTCATAAACTGGTAACTCAAATTTACTCGCTTCTGGTTCGAAATTTATCAGTTGGCAAACCAGTTTATTTAGCGCCATAAACAATGCATCTGGACTAGTTTTGGCTGTGGTATTTAACTGCTTAATTTCAGGAAAAACAGAGCTAAATGTTTGTAATAACAAAAAGTGTTTGAGTTCTGTTGGACCAAAATCTTCCACGATCCCCATACTTGCGCGGTTTGTAAACATCGCGGTGTACTTAGCTTCAACCATATTGACGAGTTTATTTACACGCTCGGCCAAATAGCCATGGGCTTTGATGTTTAGCAGTGGAGGAATATAACTTGAGTCAATTTCGAACTGCCCATGCTCACCACGTATAACTCTTATACAAGGCAATTGCTCTATAAAACTATTACTTGCGCTGAACTCAACCAGCATAAGTTTAGGTTTAGCAACCATCACTTCTGCTTTTCGGTTTGGATCATGTGCATCTTGAAGCTCAACAAAATCACAGTCATAAGCACTAAGTTGCCCGGTTTGCGGGTAACCTTGGATATTACTTACTGAATGATTGTTTGCAAGCGCCACACTAATGATGTATTCGCTTTTGTTATCTTCAAGCTCAAACATAGGTGCTTCGTTGTCAGCAAAAACATGATGTATATGACGACCACTTTTGAAGATTGCCGCAATACTTTGCAATTTGACTACACCTTTGGCCAATGCCGATTCGTCAAATACAATGCGGTCTAAACCATATGCATTATCTCTAAGACTTTGCTGTACACCAGTTAGTTGAGATTGCTGGTATTGATCGAACAGTTGTAAGTGCTGCTGACTGAGCATTAAACCTTCAGCCCAAACAGGTTTGTATACGTTGTTGTGCTGCATTACTTGTCCTCCTCTACTTCAGGTAAGCGAAGCGAGTTACTTGTAATTTCAATATCTAGAGAAGTAGATAAAGGCACAGGCCAATCATTTAAGTCATAAAATGCGCGCCAGTTACCACCCGTTCTATCTCTAAATAGCGCAACAAAAGCCACGTACTTTGCAGATTCAGCTTGTTCAAACTCGATTTTTATACGATCTGAGGGGTTTACGGTGCGTTCTTCCACCGTAACTAAGGTGTTAGCCAGAATTGATTTATCTGACTTCCAAAGCTGTTCAAATGTAGAATTTTTAAACGCTTGAATATCAGTAAGTTGATATACTTTTAATACCACAGGTAGTGGCTCGTTAAACTGGTTTAAATTTATGTTATCAGTAGCAGTTACGTCTAACTTAACGTAAGTAGACATACAACCAGTCAAAAACAAAACCATTATAAATAAAGCATTCCTAGCCATATCCGCCTCAATTATAAGACATCCAAATTAGATTATTGGAAACAATTAATCTTTTTAATTTCCAGTACAATAGTAAAAATACATTTGATTTAACTATTTAACAAGAAATTACAGAACACAAGTATGCAGTTTGTAACTGAATACTAAGTTAACATTCGGAAATCTTCTTAAAAAATATTTAAGCCATTGTTTTTTTGTAGGTTTTACTTTTTATTGGGCATTCAGAGAGGAAGTCATGAAGCTTAGTGAGCAATTCAGTTTGCATTAAGCTTTCTTACAACTTGTTGAGATAGACACTTCCCTGAAAACAAAAACCACACTAAACATCTGGACTTTTGATGTACATTCTCGAACGGCGCATACGATACACAAACGAATTTTCTAGATCAACCTTAATATCAAATTAATATTATCAAGCTATAAAAAACACACTTGCATTCGACTAAATCTATGTAATAACCTCTATTATTATATGAATTTATTTAATAACAGATAATTACATAAAAAAATCATGTTTACACTACATTAACCAAGCTTTGTGGATTGTTGTGGGAGTTTTTAAATCAACTAAGGTTAAATATCATGCACACAAGGATGACCATTTACGACATAAGCCAAAGTACTAAGATCGTTAGTTTTGAACTAAGTACTTGTATAAAGGAAGCTTTTGTTTACCATAGCACTTTAGGGCCATGTCCCTATCTTTCTTACGAACTTTTTACTGGGAATGATGTAACTTTTGAAACAATCAACTCAGATCAAACAAGCACTTTTTTCATGGGTACCCTTTTTAAAATTTTCACGAGGATGGCTTCTGAGCACACTTATTCTTATCAATTCACCTCAAAGCCAAGGACTGAACTACGTAAACAAACAGAGAAAAACCAAGTTTTTGTAAAAACCAATGTACAACCTTTGATCAACTCCCTTATTTTAAAAGCCAACTATTCACAAGAGTATATAAAATGGCGAGTTACTGAAGATTTGCGCACGCTACCGCGGTGCGTAAAGCGCTAAAAAACGACGACCCTTTTTTCAGCGGACTCTTGGCAAAGTACAGCTTAATTTATTGGCTTGAATGCCATGATTTTATTGGATCGAGAGTGATTCCGGAGAGTAATTGAACCGAACACTTTATGAAACGTTTCTTTAAAGCGACAGAAAATGAATAAAATAATTTACTCATCTATTAATAAGGAAATACCATGATCACAATGGAACAGTATTTTATTGGTTTTTTGGTGTCTTTTACCAGTTTCGTCGTTGCTGTATTGATTAGCAAAAAGAGACATAAGTTAGTTCACCTTGGATAAAAGCCATTGTGTTACTAGGGCCTGTTGACCTTTGCTACTTGAAAGATCAACAGGCCCTAACATCTGTGCTTTCGTTTTTTATCTGTATGTCTATACTTTCAGGGCTATTTTCCAATGCAGTTATCATAAGTAAAGCCGCGGGTCAGTCGCTCATATTTATACTGGTCGGTTTTGGGATCTACAAGTTTATAGCACATACTAAAGTTAAAAGTCGCCAGTAAAATCAGAGCAACATTTATCGCTGAACATAACAAGGAGTTGGAATGCGAGAAGAAAACCGACAAGTCCCACAACAATTGGGCCAGTATCTATACCAGCAAATTAAAGAGCCGTGGAGTGAAGCACGGCTCGTATTGGACTACCATGAAGACAATATGCCTAGGTGTTCCGGCTTTTACTATGACACCAGCACACCAAAACAAGCACACGTTATACCAGTAAGTGATGAAATTTCCGTTCTGTTTTTAAGCTTGTTCGAAAATGCAACGTCAAATCAAGAAGAGAACTGGCAAAAGGCCATTTTCTCAGTACAGCGCAGTGGTCAGTTTAGTTTGAACTTTGAAACTGCGGATAATGAAGAGCCATAATCACCAAAAGGGGGGAGTTCCCCCTTATCCCAAGATGAAAGCATACTTCGTTAACGACCATCAACCGAAGATAAGCTCTGCCCTGAATTCATCGTCAAAGCTGGCCCGAACACACTTGCCACGTATAGAATCTTTACGGCCTGTGTGCTGTTTTACCAGATTGCGAACAACCCGTCTGAACAGCGCCATGTTTTCCGCGGAAATAGGCTCACTTATCTGATAGGCATCTTCTTTAAACACCACGTCCAACACCCAATGCTGCTGGTTCTCGATGTGCCAATGGTGGCGGATGGCCTTTTGTAACATCTGTGCATCTGGCTCAACAGAAGTAACATAAAAGTGCGTGTCTATTTTTGTTATCGACTCGGATTTTTTTGTCTTTCAACCGCGACCAGCGAAGTGATCCCAGGCCATTTTTCTTTTATCTCATCAGGCAGGTTGTTGGCCTTCAGAACATAAGTGATGCGTGTTTACTAATGTCCATGACCACCGCTGACTTGTACATCTTCAAGCAAACTACTCTCTTCTGCAAAGGCTGTTTCAAAACATGAAGTGACTGCTTTATAAAGTGTTCTCTGATTTGCTTTAATCTGAACCAGATAGTCAGCCCCTCTTGAAATAAGTGTTGATAGTGTCGCTTTCTGACAATGTAGCGCATCTAGTGTGACGATTGCATCTGAAACATCAAGCACATCTAACAAGGCTCTGACTGCCGGTATCTCATTGGATTTATTGTCGACTGTACGCTGATATGAAGTTAAACCAGACTCGCAATCAAAAGCTGATACCAGGTGTAAGTTGTGTTCATACTTTTTACTTGCACCGCGTAGGGTTTTGCCATCAAACGTAATAATTGGCTTACCAGATTGAGAGCGCTGCTCGTTGACCCAGCTGAACAAGGCCAAAACCAATGAATCAGTCTCCACTGTTTTAAGAATTCGTGCAATGCTATGTCGCGTTGGGATACCGTGTTTAAAGGCTCTGAACTGTCTGAGCCAAGGGAGTTTACTGTGCCCGAACACTTCAATATCTTTCCAGCCCTCACAACCGGATAGAAAAGCCGAGATGATAAGAAAAAACATTCGTAAGATCATGATGTTGATTGATAGAAGAACGCTTATCTTCAACAAGTTCAAGGTGGCTAAATAACGACATAATTAACAAGTAGATAGTGACAATGTAGGCGTTATTAGATCAGAAAGAGGCGGGGGTTAAAGCCTTTTTACAAAGTACGATCCCACCGTGATGAGCAAACTGAGATCAGTCGGGGGGTTGATTTTATTGCCAGTGGAAATTATAAGCTTAGAGAGAGTACGCTTACGCTTAAGGTTGGTGCAACCGACAATGCAAAGTTAGAAAAGTTTAGCTTTGTTGCTAGTGACGATCCTAACTATACGTTTATGGGAGAGTGGTATATAAATAACAAAACCAAAGTATATGCCCAATACTATGGTAAAGATTATTACTATGCGTTTAGTTGTGACTTAAGGCTCAGTCAATAGCAGACATGACCAACGCATCTTATGCGTTGGTCATTAAAAAATGTAAATTTATACGTTTAAAGTGAAGCTATACTTTGGTTAATTGCTTCTAGAGCTGCCGCTGGGTTTTCAGCTTTAGTGATCGGACGCCCTATCACTAGATAATCACTACCCGCTTTCACTGCTTTTTCAGGTGTCATAATACGTTTTTGATCGCCAGCATCAGCACCTGCTGGTCGAATACCTGGTGTCACAAGCTTAAACTCTTCACCGAGTTGAGCTTTTAAAAGTTCGGCTTCTTGTGCAGAACAAACCACACCATCTAGGCCTGATTCTTTTGCTAATTTTGCTAGATATAGCACTTGCTCTTGAGGTGTCTTTTCAATTCCAAGCTTTAATAACTGTCCTTGATCCATACTCGTTAGCACGGTCACAGCAATAAGTAACGGCGCTTTATCCCCATAAGCTACCAACGCTTCTTTTGCTTTTGACATCATTTCGTGACCGCCACTGGCATGAACATTTACCATCCACACACCAAGCTCAGCTGCAGCAGTTACTGCTTTTGCGACTGTGTTTGGAATATCATGAAATTTCAGGTCTAAGAATACATCAAAATTCATATCTACCAGTTTTTTTACAAACTGAGGGCCAAAATAGGTAAACATCTCTTTACCTACTTTCAATCGGCATTCGTCAGGTGAAAGCTGAGAAACAAATGATAATGCAGCTTCTTCATTATCATAATCAAGCGCAATCAAAACCTTTTTTAAATCTTGTGTCGACATAGTTACCCTATTTGGCCAAATTAAAAACTTAAAAACCGTCTAACCCACGGCTTGGAGCAAGTGACTCCCAATGTTTGCAGGAGGGACATAACCAATACATCGTATGACTTGTAAACCCACAATGACCACATTGATAGTTTGGCTTAGTTGCAATATAAGACTTCACCAATTTATCTATTTCTTGTAGTACGTGATCTATTTTAGCATCTTTGCCGCTAATGAGTTGCAGCAAATAACTAAAGCCCCTAATTGATGGTTCACGCTTTAAACTATCAGTTAGAAACTCTATTGCCTCAGAAATATGACCTTTTTGGACCAACCCTTGGCAAAACTTAATTCTGATCAGCACGCCTCCTTTTTCTAATAACTCTGAGACTAGCTCAAAGAATTGATCGTGAATATTTAATTTAACATAACAGGATTCGAGCTCTTCAATTACTAGTGGTGCCATAAATACAAATTGGCTCACGAGCTTTCGCCAATAATATATACACTTCACGTAATCATCATGTTTGTATGCATCTTTGCCCATTTCGTACAAGGGTCTTACTGTTTCATGCGCGAGCGCTGTCGCTTTTTCGAATAGGCTTGGATTCTTTTCTTGATTTGCAGCTTCACAATAGAAGTTTGCAATAGTGGCGCAATGGGACGACTTTTTGAAAAGCTCAGGATGCGCTTCATACATATGAACGCCTTTTCGCCAATCTCTAGTTTGAGAGTATAGGTTTAAAATTGGATCGAGTGCATCCTTAAACCCAAGCTTTACAAGAATGACTAAGTGTTCTTCAGCACTATCCAACAGACCAGCTAAGATGTAATCTTGAGCTAGCTCTAGACGACAGGACTTCACCACTTCTTCATCTAGATTAGGTTGTTTAAGTAATAGCTCATGAATTTTTATCGCTCTATCTAACTCTCCCCGCTTTCTAAAAAGCGATGCGAGTGTTAAATAATGATCAACGGAGTCTGCTGAGACTTCAAGTAATTTGGTGAGGTGTTCAAGACCCTGATCTTCTTCCCTATCTAGTAGGAATTTTAGGCCTTTACTGTATTCAGAAGTAATTTGTCTACTTTGCTCTAGGGCTTGATTCTTTGCACTATTTTTACCCATAACATAACCGTAAGCGGCGGCTACAGGTAGTAATAAAAACAGCAGCTCGATCATAACTAGCGTTCGGCTGCTTGACTAAGCTTACTATTACTTTTTTTTAGGCGATGATTTTGCCATTTAAGCTTAGATAAAACCGACGCAGTTACAAGTAAACCGATAATTATCCCAAGAGCTAAGCAAATACTCATTAAGGTTGCGAGTGGTAACTCTGCACTTGCAATTACAAAATTGACATTAACAACTTGTGGATTTTGTGTTCCAACTAAAAATGCAATCAGTATGGCAACAACAGCTAATCCCTTTTTCAATACTGCAACCAAGTTTAGCTCCGTTAGACTTAATTATTTAAGCTTTCGTTTACTCTATCGCGCAGCTCTTTGCCTGGCTTAAAGTGTGGTACGTATTTACCATCCAATTCTACAGTTTCGCCCGTCTTAGGATTACGACCAGTGCGAGGTGAACGGAAGTGAAGCGAGAAACTACCAAAACCACGGATTTCGATACGTTCCGAGTCTGATAATGAGCCAGCCATTTGTTCAAGGATTTCTTTTACCGCATTCTCTACATCTTTAACAGGAACGTGAGCGTGCTGCAGTGCAAGTTGTTCTATCAATTCAGACTTTGTCATAATGTTTCCTTTAGTGTAAAAGGAAGGGCTAAGCGCCCTTCCTAGTTTAAAGACTGATTAATTAGTCTTTTTGAGCATTTTTGAAAGCTGCAGCCATTGCGTTTTCGAACGCTGGCTCATCTTTCTTAAGCTTCTCTAGTACTTCTTTTTCTTCAGCTTCGTAGATAGCTTTAACCGATAGGCTGATAGTACGGTTCTTACGATCAACACCTACAAATTTAGCTTCGATTTCGTCGCCTTCAGAAACAGCAGCAGTCGCGTCTTCAACACGCTCTTGCGCGATGTCAGCTACACGGATGTAACCTTCAACGCCTTCGATTAGCTCAACAGTTGCGCCTTTAGCATCAACTTCAGTCACTTTACCTTTAACAATAGCACCTTTTTTGTTGGCGTCTAGGTAGTTAGTGAATGGATCAGCGTCGATTTGCTTAACGCCTAGAGAGATACGCTCACGCTCTGGGTCAACTTGTAGAACGATAGCTGTGATTTCGTCACCTTTCTTGTACTCACGTACAGCTTCTTCGCCTGGAGTGTTCCAAGAGATGTCAGATAGGTGTACAAGACCGTCGATACCGCCGTCAAGACCGATGAAGATACCAAAGTCAGTGATAGACTTGATCTTACCAGAAACTTGGTCGCCTTTGTTGTTAAGACGAGCAAATTCTTGCCAAGGGTTAGCTTTACACTGCTTAAGACCTAGAGAAATACGACGACGCTCTTCGTCGATTTCAAGAACCATAACTTCAACAGTATCACCTAGTGAAACTACTTTTGAAGGGTGAATGTTCTTGTTAGTCCAATCCATTTCTGAAACGTGTACTAGACCTTCAACGCCTTCTTCGATTTCAACGAAACAGCCGTAGTCAGTTAGGTTAGTTACACGACCAGTAAGCTTAGCACCTTCTGGGTAACGACCAGCGATAGCAGCCCATGGATCTTCGCCAAGTTGCTTAAGACCTAGAGAAACACGAGTCTTCTCTTTGTCGAACTTAAGTACTTTAACGTTGATTTCGTCACCTACGTTCACGATCTCTGAAGGGTGCTTAACACGCTTCCAAGCCATGTCAGTGATGTGTAGAAGACCGTCAACACCACCTAAGTCTACGAATGCACCGTAGTCTGTAAGATTCTTAACGATACCCTTAACTTCTTGACCTTCAACAAGGTTTTGAAGAAGCTCTTCACGCTCTTGTGAGTTCTCAGATTCGATAACAGCACGACGTGAAACAACAACGTTGTTGCGCTTCTGGTCTAGCTTGATAACTTTGAACTCTAGCTCTTTACCTTCAAGGTGAGCTGTGTCGCGAACTGGACGTACATCAACAAGTGAACCAGGTAGGAATGCACGGATTGAATCAACTTCAACTGTGAAACCGCCTTTAACTTTACCGTTGATCATACCAACAACAGTTTCGTGCTCTTCACATGCTTTCTCTAGACGGATCCAAGCTTCGTGACGCTTCACTTTCTCACGAGAAAGGATAGTCTCACCGAAACCGTCTTCGATAGCGTCAAGTGCTACATCTACTTCGTCGCCAACAGCAACTTCTAGTTCACCAGCAGCATTTTTGAATTGCTCTGCAGGGATTGCACTTTCAGATTTAAGGCCAGCGTCAACAAGAACAACGTTGTTCTCGATAGCGATTACTGTACCTTTAACGATTGAGCCTTGCTCAACTTCAAAACCCTGTAGGCTTTCTTCAAATAACTGCGCAAAATTTTCTGACATACTAAATACGTCTCTATAAAGTTAAATTACCAATTAGCAACCATGCTGCATGGGGTTGTTAAATAAACACTAGCTTCCTGCCTGTGTCATTAAAAAATTACTTAGGTAAACAACTTTTTGGAAGTTTACCTGCCACAATGGCGTCTTGAATAAAAGACATAACCTGTTCGAACACTTGCTCAGCATTATTCTCAGTTGTATCAACAACTATCGCATCGCTAGCAGGAACTAATGGGGCAACCTTGCGATTCATATCGCGATCATCGCGAGCTTTAATGTCTTCTAACAGACCACTTAGTGTAACATCATGGCCTTTCTCATTCAACTCAACAAATCGCCTGCGAGCACGTTCTTCTGCACTTGCAGTCAAATAAATTTTAAGTTCAGCATCAGGGAACACCACCGTTCCCATGTCACGTCCATCTGCAATTAAGCCAACTTCAGTTCTAAAAGCGCGCTGACGTCGTAATAATGCTTCTCTCACACGAGGTAGCGCCGCAATTTTTGACGCAGCTGCGCCGACTTCTTCATTGCGAATGGTGTTAGTAACATCTTCACCTTCAAGTACAATTTTGCTTTTTTTAGTTTCTTTATCGATAGAAAATTGTACATCCAAATTGGCAGCGAGTGGGACCAACCCCTCTTCGTTATCAGTTGCAATTTGGTGGTGTAATGCTGCTAACGAAAGCACGCGATAAATCGCACCGCTATCCAACACTTCCCAATTTAATGTTTCAGCTAACAAGCGACAAACAGTTCCTTTGCCTGAACCACTTGGGCCGTCTACGGTGATAACTGGCATAGCTGCCTGCATTTAGACCTCCTAAAAATGCTCACCTGAATTTGACGGCGCATAGTATACGTCAATTTGCTGAATATATCCTTATTTACCTGTCATTTTTTGTTATATCTCAAATTATTAGTGCAGCGAACGGTGCTAAATGCCAGGTGCTGACTGGCTTTGACTGAATGAAATTCAGTCAAATATACGCGTATTTGACTTTGTAATGATGACTATTTTAGAGAAGATTTTAAGGTGCTGAACATCTTCAGCACCTTGGATGAAATTAATACTGACTAATACTTTCTAACACTGAAAAATAGGTTGGGAAAGTTTTTGCCGTACATTTAGGGTCGTTAATCGTGATAGCTTGACCACCCACTGCCACCATCGAAAAACACATCGCAATGCGATGGTCATTGTATGTGTCTACATCCGTAAAATTAAAATTAGCTGGTGGTGTAACTTCGATAAAGTCGTGCCCTTCTACTACTTCTGCGCCTACTTTTTTAAGTTCAGTCGCCATGGCAGCTAGCCTATCGGTTTCTTTCACGCGCCAATTGTAGATATTACGAATTGCCGTTTTACCTTTTGCGAATAGTGCTACGGTTGCAAGCGTCATCGCCGCATCGGGGATAGCGTTGGCGTCAATGTCCACACCATTTAGCTCACCTTTTCGGACAACGATACGCTCATCGTGCCAATCAATGTTTGCACCGACTTGTTCCATCACTTTGGCAAAGCCGATATCACCTTGCACACTTTGTTTACCCACTCCCTTTATCTCAATTTCACCACCTGCAATTGCAGCCGCTGCGATGAAATAAGAGGCTGACGAGGCGTCCCCTTCAACCATAAGTGTTCCAGGAGATTGATACTGCTGGCCTGCTTTTACCACGAAATGTTGATAATCGTGGTTTTCGACATGAACCCCAAAGTGCGCCATCACGCCAATGGTAATATCAATATAAGGCTTTGAAACCAGTTCACCTTTAATCGCAATATTCGTATCGCCACTAAAAAGCGGTGCTGCCATCAATAATGCAGTTAGGAATTGGCTTGAGATACTACCGTCAATCTCAACTTCACCACCAGCAAGTTGCTTACCTGTAATTTTTAACGGCGGGTAGTCTTTGTTTTTGAGATATTGAATATCTGCACCAAGCGTTTGCATGGCATCAACAAGATGGCCAATTGGACGCTCTTCCATTCGTGGTTCACCAATCAGTTCATAATCACCGGGTATAGCTGCAAGCACTGCAGTTAATGGGCGATATGCTGTACCGGCATTGCCTAAAAATAGCGGCTCAACAGGGGTGTTAAAGTTACCACCATTTCCTTTGACCAGTGCCACTGTATTATCATCTTCTAACGTTACTTCAACGCCTAACTGAGACAATGCGCCTAACATATGGCGGATGTCATCGCTATCCAATAAGTTCGTCACTTTTGTCGTGCCTTCGCACAACGCTGCAAGCAACAAAATACGATTTGATAAGCTTTTAGAGCCAGGTAGCGTCACACTGCCACTGACTTTAGTAATAGGCTTGAGGGTCAATTGTTCCATCAACTGTTCTCCCGTGCGAATTTATCCATAAATGCAACTAACGCTTTGATCCCTTCAATTGGCATGGCGTTGTATATACTAGCTCGCATGCCGCCAACAAAACGGTGGCCTTCAAGTGCAATTAAACCGTTTTGTTCTGCCTCTGCCAAGAATTTAGCATTTAGGCTATCATCATTTAACCAAAATGGTACGTTCATCAATGAGCGACAATGTTTTGCAACTTTGTTTGAATAGAAGTCAGAGTCGTCAATATAATCGTATAAAATGGCTGCTTTTTCTTGATTGTGCGCTTCCATGGCTTTAACACCACCAATGCTTTCAAGATACTTGAATACCTCAAACGCAAGATACCATGCAAATGTCGGTGGTGTGTTGTACATGCTTTGCTGATCAGCCTCAATGGCGTAATCAAGGATAGCAGGTCTTGGCAGCCCTTCACGCTTCAATAACGTCTTACGTACAATGGCGATACTGAGCCCTGAAGGACCGATATTTTTTTGTGCGCCAGCATAGATCAAATCAAAGTCATCGACGTTAATTTCACGAGATAAAATATTGGAAGACATGTCCGCTACAATTGGTGCGGTTGCATGCTTTGGAACGTCAAATATTTCGATACCGTCGATGGTTTCGTTTGGACAATAGTGAATAAATGAAGCGTTTTCTGGTAACTTCCACTCGGAGACCGGTAAAATGTCGAATTGACCATTTTCGTCAGTACGAATATTAACCGCATGCGTTTGCGTGAATTTTTCACCTTCTTTCGTCGCACCGGTAGACCAGATCCCGTTCTCGATATATACGCCAGGTACACCATCTACATGTAGGTTTAGCGGTACAGCAGCAAAGTGACCTCGACCACCACCATGCATAAACAGGACTTCAAATTCATCAGAGATGTTCATCAAACGACGTAAGCTTGCTTCACATTGCTTTGCCATTTCGAGATACGGTGCCGAACGATGGCTCACTTCCATCACTGAAACACCTAGATTTTGCCAATCTAGAAATTCTTTTTGCGCTTTTTTCATAACTTCAACAGGTAACATCGCAGGACCCGCGCAAAAATTATAAACCGTCATATTTTTCCTCATTCCAAATAATCTAGATCATCCAAAGAATAGCGTTATTCTCATGACTTTTTGGATGAACAATAGGCTGCCCGACTAAAATGTCGGATTGTTGGTAGCCTTAATTTATCAGGCTTCAGGCTGTTGTCATAGAGGAACAGATTGAAAAAATTGACAGAAAGAAAAAAAGCGACCGAAGTCGCTTTTTTTGAGTAGGATTTTTTTATTCCTCTGCGTCAGATCCCGCATCAGGTGTTGCTTCACCTTCTAGCTCTGCAACGTCACCTTCAGGCAGCGCTTCCACTTCAATTTCTTCGATGCGTTGAAGACCTACTACCTTTTCTTCTTCCATCGTACGGATCAGAATAACACCTTGGGTGTTACGGCCTACCGTAGAAACTTCGTTTACACGCGTTCTAACTAGCGTACCACGGTTTGAGATCAACATGATTTCATCGTTGTCATCAACTTGAACCGCGCCAACCACAGAGCCATTTCTTTCAGTTACTTTGATTGACACAACACCTTGTGTTGCACGGCTCTTCGCTGGGTACTCTTCAAGCGGTGTACGCTTACCATAACCATTTTCAGTTACGGTCAAGATTGCACCATCGCTTTGTGGTACGATTAGTGATACCACTTTCACGTCATCTGGCATCTTGATACCACGAACACCTGTTGCTGTACGGCCCATCGGACGTAAAGCCAACATTTCTTCGCCAGTTTCAGGATCGCGCTTCACTTCACCTGTTTCTGAATCTCTTTGCTTCTCGTTAAAGCGTACAACTTTACCATGCTCAGTAAATAGCATGATGTCATTTTCACCTGTGGTGATGTTAGCACCGATCAGGCTATCGCCTTCGTTCAAGTTGATAGCAATAATGCCACTTGCACGCTGACGGCTGTATGCAGTCAGAGGTGTTTTCTTAACGATACCACTTGCCGTCGCCATGACGATAAACTTATCTTCTTCGTATTCACGAACCGGTAAAATTGTCGTAATACGCTCATCAGCTTCGAGTGGTAACAAGTTAACAATTGGCTTACCGCGCGCAGCACGTGATGCAAGCGGCAACTGGTAAACTTTCAACCAATACAAGCGACCAGAAGTGGAGAAACAAAGAATTGTATCGTGAGTATTTGCAACGAGTAGACGTTCGATAAAGTCTTCATCTTTCATCTTAGTTGCAGATCGCCCTTTACCACCACGACGCTGAGCCTCGTAATCGCTAAGAGGTTGATACTTCACATAGCCTTCGTGAGAAAGCGTAACTACAACGTCTTCTTCGTTGATCAAATCTTCTAGACTGATATCGTGCGCAGCAGCAGTGATCTCAGTGCGACGCTCATCACCATACGTTTCTTTGATTTCAACTAACTCATCGCGGATCACTTCCATCAAACGCTCTGGAGTAGAAAGGATGTACAGTAGTTCAGCGATAAGATCGAGTAGTTCTTTGTATTCAGCTAGAATTTTCTCGTGCTCAAGACCCGTTAATTTGTGTAGTCTTAAGTCTAGGATTGCTTGGGCTTGTTGCTCAGACAAATAGTACTGACCATCACGGATCCCTAATTCTTCCGCTAACCAATCTGGACGCGCAACATTTTCTTCGCCAGTACGCTCAAGCATTGATTTAACGTTACCAAGGTCCCAAGCTCGCGCAGTTAGCGCCGCTTTCGCTTCTGCTGGTGTTGGTGACTTACGAATAAGCTCAATGATTGGGTCAATATTGGCTAGCGCAATTGCAAGGCCTTCAAGCGTATGCGCTCTGTCTCTAGCCTTACGCAGGTCAAATACAGTACGACGCGTTACGACTTCACGACGGTGAATAATAAACGCATCAAGCATTTCTTTCAGGTTGAAACACTTAGGCTGGTTGTTGTCTAGTGCAACCATATTGATGCCAAACACAGTTTGTAGTTGTGTTTGCGCGTATAGGTTGTTTAGTACAACCTCACCTACTTCACCGCGTTTGATTTCAATAACAATACGCATACCGTCTTTATCCGACTCGTCGCGTAGTGCACTGATCCCTTCAACCTTTTTATCTTTAACAAGCTCTGCAATCTTTTCGATTAGTCTTGCTTTGTTAACCTGGTAAGGAATTTCGTGAACGATGATGGTTTCTTTGTTTGTTTTCTCATCGACTTCGATTTCAGCTTTCGCGCGGATATAGATCTTACCACGGCCTGTTTTATAGGCTTGTTCGATGCCGTTTTTACCACTGATGATGGCGGCAGTCGGGAAATCAGGACCCAGAATATAGTCGATTAACTCTTCAATGGTGATGTCTGGATTCTGGATCACAGCCAAACAGCCATTGATCACCTCAGTTAAGTTGTGAGGTGGAATATTGGTCGCCATACCAACCGCGATACCAGATGAACCATTCACCAATAAGTTAGGCACTTTAGTTGGTAACACATCTGGAATTTGCTCTGTACCATCGTAGTTTGGTACATAATCAACGGTTTCTTTTTCAAGGTCAGCAAGTAACTCGTGAGCGACTTTCGCCATACGTACTTCGGTATAACGCATCGCAGCTGCAGAGTCACCATCGACAGAACCAAAGTTACCTTGTCCATCTACGAGCATGTAGCGTAGAGAGAAAGGCTGAGCCATACGTACAATAGTATCGTAAACCGCGCTATCACCATGCGGGTGATATTTACCGATTACGTCACCAACTACACGAGCTGACTTTTTATAAGGTTTGTTCCAGTCATTTTTAAGTTCATTCATCGCGAACAATACACGACGGTGAACAGGCTTTAGGCCGTCACGTACATCAGGTAATGCACGACCTACGATTACACTCATTGCATAATCTAGGTATGAATTTTTTAATTCATCTTCGATATTGACTGGCAGGATTTCATTGGCGAGATCAGACATTTGACTCCACTTTCCTTCAGTGTCCACCCCTTTTGTGTCACACTACAACTTGTGTTGAGATGCTATCTGAATATCAAATTGCTTATTCTGCTGAAGCGCCAATTAAACGCACTTCAAAAAATAGCCGAATTGCCTCAGAGTATCAGCGGGGGCTTTGTTTATTATAAAATTCGTCAAGCATGCTAACACACTTTTTACCGTTTTACAGGTGCTATTTTTATCTAATCCCCTTTATAATGCGCTCAATTCGACGAGGAAGTTTTTTATGACCGAACATCAAAATGTAGACCCTAATGAAATCGCTAAATTTGAAGAAATAGCAGAGCGCTGGTGGGACCGAGAGGGAGAATTTAAACCATTACACGACATTAACCCTTTGAGGTTGGACTTTATTAACGATAAGTGTGAAGGCCTATTCGCAAAAACAGTATTGGATGTCGGTTGTGGTGGTGGGATTTTAACAGAAAGCATGGCTAAGCTGGGTGCAAATGCAACCGGTATCGATATGGGGCAAGAGCCGCTTAACGTTGCAAAGCTTCACGCATTAGAGGTCGGCGTTAACGTAGACTATCAAAAAGTGCCAGCGGAAGAATTCGCAGCCATGCACCAAAGTGAATTCGATGTAGTAACTTGCATGGAAATGCTAGAACACGTGCCAGACCCAGAATCCATTATTCGTTCAGTCGCACAGCTAGTTAAGCCTGGTGGTCATGTATTTTTTTCTACCTTAAACAAAACTACAAAAGCATATTTACTGGCTATCGTCGCCGCAGAAAAACTGCTTAAAATGGTTCCTGAAGGCACGCATGAGCATGATAAGTTTATTCGCCCTTCGACCTTAATTGATTGGGCTGAAAAGTACGACCTCAAAGTTAGAGCAGCGACAGGGATTAACTACAACCCTATCGGCAAAACATTTACCTTAACTAAAGACGTTTCAGTTAACTACATTCTACACTTTGAGAAGCTGGCATGATCCAAGCGGTACTATTTGACTTAGACGGCACCTTGCTGGATACCAGTGATGATTTGGGCGCTGCACTAAACCACGTTTTAACTGCTAATAAAATGCCTACTGTCGGCAAACAGGTATATAGCAGTGCGATTTCAAACGGCGTAGCAGCGATGTTGCAGATAGGATTTGGTGAGTCACTAAAGCACTACGACACTAAGGTTTTACGTCAGGGTGTGCTCGACTACTACCTGGAGAATTTATCGGTACACTCCCAATGCTTTGCGCAAATTGGTGAGTTATTAGCGGCACTTCTAGAAAAAGAGATTCAGGTTGGGATCATGACAAACAAGCCTGAGTTTTTAACACTTCCGCTACTAAAACAGATCCCTGAACTTGCAAAGATCGAGACAGTAGTATGCGGAGATACACTGGCGGTGGCCAAACCTCATCCCGAGCCTTTACTGTTAGTGGCGTCAAAATTGGGGGTTTCACCAGAGCAGTGTATTTATGTTGGCGATGCTGAACGAGACATTATTGCTGCAAAATCTGCAAAAATGATTAGTGCCGCAGCAATGTGGGGATTCATTCCATCTGAAGCTGAAGCTAAGTCTTGGTATGCGGATCTCTATCTTACTAACCCATTAGACACGTTATCGCATATTTAGTGTCGATAAAAAAATAAAACACCATATATTGTGTTTTTGCTATAATAGATACGAATTTGTGTAGAAAAAAATCAGTTAGAATTTTTTTTTATTTTTGCTGAAAAGCATCATCTTTTTGTTGATTTTTCTTTGTGGGCAGATAAGTGGATTGTCATAGGTTAGTGGATACTTACATAAATAAATTATCCCAAACTTATCCACAATTCTGCCCGAGTTGTTCTCTTGCAAATTCACGTCAACCCCACTATCTTGTGATCCCTAGCCACTAGGGCACCATATATAGTGGTGGTTTGCTAAACAATTTTATATTCGTGCGATATCTAAAGCGCGTTCCTAAGGAATACAGGCACATAACATGAACCAACAGCTATCTGTATGCAAAAGAAACGGTCGCAAAGAACCGTTAGATCTAGATAAGATCCATCGTGTCATTACATGGGCGGCAGAAGGCCTAGATAACGTCTCAGTTTCTCAGGTTGAATTAAAGTCACACATCCAGTTTTATGACGGTATTCGTACTGGTGATATCCACGAAACGATTATTAAAGCTGCAGCCGATCTGATCTCAAAAGAGTCTCCAGATTATCAGTATCTAGCCGCTCGTTTGGCTATTTTCCACTTGCGTAAGAAAGCCTATGGCTGTTTTGAGCCGCCGCACTTACACGACCACGTGGTAAAGCTGGTTGAAGACAAGCGCTATGATCAGCACCTTCTCACTGACTACACAAAAGCAGAGTTTGATGAACTAAACAGCTACATCGACCATAGCCGAGATATGAACTTCAGCTATGCAGCCGTTAAGCAGTTGGAAGGTAAGTACCTTGTACAAAACCGCGTAACAGGTGAGATCTATGAAAGTGCGCAGTTCTTATATGTTCTTGTTGCTGCAAGCCTGTTTGCAAACTACCCGAAAGAAACGCGTCTAGATTACATTAAGCGATTCTACGATGCGGTTTCAACATTCAAAATTTCATTACCAACGCCAATTATGGCGGGTGTTCGTACGCCGACACGTCAGTTTAGCTCATGCGTACTGATTGAATGTGCCGATAGCCTAGATTCAATCAACGCAACTTCTTCTGCGATTGTAAAATATGTCAGTCAGCGTGCTGGTATTGGTATCAACGCTGGTCGTATTCGTGCACTAGGTAGCCCAATCAGAAATGGTGAAGCGTACCACACAGGATGTATACCGTTTTATAAGCACTTCCAAACTGCCGTTAAAAGCTGTTCTCAAGGCGGTGTGCGTGGTGGCGCAGCTACCCTATTCTACCCGCTTTGGCATCTTGAAGTTGAAAACCTATTAGTACTAAAAAATAACCGTGGTGTTGAAGAAAACCGCGTGCGTCATTTAGATTATGGCGTGCAGTTCAACAAAACCATGTATAGCCGCCTAATTAAAGACGACTATATCACGCTATTTAGTCCATCAGATGTGCCAGGTCTTTACGACGCATTCTTTGAAGATCAAGATAAATTCGAAGAACTGTATGTTAAGTACGAGCAAGATGAGTCTATTCGTAAGAAACGCATTAAAGCGATTGAATTATTCTCAATGTTTGCACAAGAGCGTGCGAGCACTGGTCGTATTTATCTACAAAACGTTGACCACTGTAATACGCACAGCCCGTTTGACTCTAAGGTTGCACCGATCCGCCAGTCAAATCTATGTCTTGAAATTGCACTACCAACGAAGCCGTTAAGCCATGTAAATGACCCTGAAGGTGAAATTGCACTTTGTACGCTTTCAGCATTTAACTTAGGTGCCATCAAGTCTCTAGATGAGCTAGAAGAGTTAGCAGAGCTGGCGGTTCGCGCACTTGATAACCTATTAGACTATCAAGACTACCCTGTTCCTGCTGCGTACAATGCGACGATGGGACGCCGTACACTGGGTATCGGTGTGATTAACTTTGCTTATTATCTTGCAAAGAACGGTGTTAAGTACTCAGACGGTAGCGCTAACGGCCTAACACACAGAACATTTGAAGCTATTCAATACTATCTGATGAAAGCATCGAATGAACTGGCAAAAGAGCGCGGCGCTTGTCCTAAGTTTAACGAGACGACTTATTCACAAGGTATCATGCCAATAGATACCTATAAGCGTGACCTTGATAAAGTCTGTGAAGAGCCATTACAACTTGACTGGGATGCATTAAGAGCAAGTATCCAAGAACACGGTATGCGTAACTCAACGTTGTCAGCCTTGATGCCATCGGAAACATCATCGCAAATTTCAAATGCGACAAACGGCATTGAACCACCTCGTGGCCATATCAGTGTCAAAGCGAGTAAAGATGGTATCTTGAAGCAAGTTGTACCAGAGTACGACCGCCTCAAAGACAACTATGAGCTACTTTGGGATATTCCATCTAACGATGGTTACCTTGCGCTAGTTGGTATTATGCAGAAGTTCATCGATCAAACTATCTCTGCAAATACCAATTATGATCCAAGTAAGTTTGAAGCGGGTAAAGTTCCTATGAAGCTATTGCTAAAAGACTTACTCACCGCGTACAAACTTGGTGTTAAGACACTTTACTACCATAATACCCGCGACGGTGCTTCGGATGCTCAAGATGAGTTGAAACCAGAAGCAGAAGACGATGGCTGTGAAGGCGGCGCTTGTAAGATATAACTTTTTATGCGGGTGGTCTTCACCCGCTTTTTTAGGTATTGAGTAACACATTTATGGCATATTCTACGTTTAGCAGAAATCATAACGACCAATTAAAAGAACCGATGTTTTTCGGGCAAACTGTTAATGTATCTCGCTACGACCAACAGAAGTTCCCTATTTTCGAAAAGCTAATTGAAAAGCAATTATCGTTTTTCTGGCGTCCAGAAGAAGTAGACGTAAGTAAGGATAGATTGGACTTCCAGGCACTTCCTGAGCACGAAAGACATATCTTTTTGAGCAACCTAAAATATCAAACATTGCTAGACAGTGTGCAAGGTCGCTCTCCAAACGTTGCACTTTTGCCGATCGTCTCCATTCCTGAGCTTGAAACTTGGATCGAAACTTGGGCATTTAGTGAAACGATCCACAGTCGCTCTTACACTCACATTATTCGTAATGTGACGCAAAACCCGGAAGTGATCTTTGACGACATTGTGGGCAATGACAAAATTGTTGAACGTGCGGATGCAGTGACCAAGTATTACGACGAACTGATTGAAAAGGTAAGCCTTTATAATCAGTACGGTGAAGGAAAACATGAAATTAACGGCACAACGGTCGTCATTAATTTGTTTGAGCTGAAAAAGCTTCTGTACCTTTGCATCATGTCAGTAAACATCTTAGAAGCGATCCGCTTCTACGTGAGCTTTGCTTGCTCATTTGCTTTTGCTGAGCGAGAGCTTATGGAAGGTAATGCAAAGATAATCAAGCTAATTGCTCGTGATGAGGCGCTTCATTTGTCTGGCACACAGCATATGCTGAATATCATGCAAGAAGGCAAAGACGATCCAGAAATGTCTATCGTGGCAGCACAATGCCGTGAAGAAGCAATTAAGATGTTTGTTGAAGCAGCTGAGCAAGAAAAAGAATGGGCTGAGTACCTGTTTAAAGACGGTTCAATGATTGGCCTAAACAAAGATATTTTGTGTCAATACGTTGAGTACATCACAAATATTCGTATGGCAGCAGTTGGTTTACCAACGCAATTTGAGACCAAATCGAATCCTATTCCGTGGATCAATGCTTGGCTTGTTTCTGACAATGTTCAGGTTGCACCACAGGAAGCTGAGATCAGCTCATACCTTGTTGGACAAATCGACTCTGAAGTTGATGCCTCAGACTTTGGCGATTTCGACCTGTAATGGTTGAAAAGCCACCCTTCCTAATTCAGGTTGAGAATATTAAGGAGCCACTGGAATATGTGGCTTCTTCGTCTTCGATACTCGAAACACTTGAAGCCGCAAATATTGAAGTCCCCTATCAATGTCGCGAGGGTTTTTGCGGCGCCTGCCGCGCCAAACTCATCGAGGGACAAACACAGTACGCGAACGAACCACTTGCTTTTGTGAGAGATGGGGAAATTTTATTGTGCTGTAGCAGACCCACAAGCCATATTAAAATAGAGTTGCCGTAAATAACCAAAACACGAGAGAGTAATTTGTTCTCTAACAGCCGTTATCCCTAACTAATGCCTTAAATCAGCTTGGTAATTTGAGTACGAATATAGTGTTCACTATCAGTAACACTCATCGCCCCATTTTCAAAAATCACATCCCAATGCAAACTTCGCGTCAGCATTTCACACAATTCAGCTACAAAGTCCGTGGGAATACTAAACACAGAGAAAGATCCAATAAACTGTAATTGCGCTCGACGCTCTTCAAACCATTGCTCACCGCCAGCACACAACACCACAACCTTAGTATAAAGCTTTTCATACTTGAGTATCTCATCGACTTCTAAGGTACCAATAAACAAAGCGACTTCAACCTGTTCGTTGTCATCTTCTAGCCATACATCCGGCCAATATTTTTTCTCCGCCTTGCTCCACTTTGCCGGCTTATCAAAAGATAGTGCGCAGATCCCAAGCAGTTTCATCGCAAAGTGCTCGCTACTTTCTTTTGACAACATGGCAGTAGTAAACGCTTCTTCATGGTGGCTATGGTGAAATAAGTCAGCAACCTTAATCCTTGCCTTGAAAATAAATGGCTTATTCATTATGTTGTGCTCACTTTAGCTTGTTTCTTAACTATAGCTGTAATTCTAATTTCAACAATAACTAAGTTATAGTATAACGTTATTGATCCGCAAAATTTGTAGTGTTATATTATCACTCTATTAGTAGAACAGCTCACTCGTTCAATACATAACCTAACTCGTGGTAATAAAAATATGTTTAAGCAGTCTCTTATCGCCAGCGCATTAATTTCAATAATAGGTGCAGCGCCAGCTTATGCTGCACAACTAACAGGTAAAGTGGTTGATGCAAACAACCAACCGCTCAGTAACGCCACTATCCACCTTCATGGCAAAAGCAAATCGGTAAAGTCAGATAAATTTGGCCAATTTACGATTGAGCTTGATGCTGACTCGCAGCTTCATATCTCAAAGCCAAACTACTTAGACCATCGTATTAATGTTACCGAAGAACAAGGTTTCGTACGTGTTGAGCTAACACCAACGTCCGTTGAGAGCATAGTTGTTTATTCTTCTGCCCTGCACAAAAATAGTATGGAAATGACCTCTCCAGTAAGTGTATTAAGCGGTGATGAACTAAAAAACCGTGCAAAACCCACATTGGGTGAAACACTAAAAGGCCAACCAGGGATCAATGCTAGTTACTTTGGTCCGGTGAGTTCAAGCCCAATCATTCGTGGCTTAGATGGACCGAGAGTCAAAATCACACAAAATGGGTTAGACAGTAGCGATGCCTCGCGCGTTGGTCCAGATCACGCCAACACTAATGACTCGCTAGCCGCGCAACAGATTGAAGTGCTAAGAGGCCCAGCTACCCTACTATACGGCTCAGGTGCAATAGGTGGTGTGGTTAATGTCGTTGATAATCGTATTCCGACTGATGTGATCGAAAGCCTTCAGGCCGCTGCCGACTATAGCCATGATACCAACTCAAATACCAATACCTTTGCGGTGTTATTAGAATCAGGCTTTGACGGCTTTAACTTCCATTTCGATGGCGTTAAGCGTAAAGGTGGTGACTATGAAACCCCAAATTTTGCGCTACCTCATGACGAACATGAAGAACACGAGCATGAACATGAGGGCGAAGATCATGCCCACGAAGCAGAAGAGCATGAAACAGAGTACGCCAGTCGCGTCGATAATACCTTTATCGACTCTGAGCAATTTAACTTAGGTACAAGTTACGTCGGCGATCATCTGACCGTTGGTTTCTCTTATGGCCGTGTTGATACGGACTATGGCATTCCTGCTCACTCTCATATTGGTCATGACCATGATCACGAACATGAAGAAGAAGGACATGACCACGAAGAAGAATCCGTATTTGCTCGAGTAAAGCAAGATCGTTGGCAAGGGCTTGTAAATTATGCAGTACACAGTGATTGGCTTGAATCTGTTGGTCTACGTGTCGGCTACACCGATTATGAACACGCTGAAATTGAAGATGGAAATATTGGTACTGTATTTGAGAATGATACAACTGAGTTACGCTTAACGGCGGAGCACCGCTTAGGAGAGTGGCACGGCACTGTTGGTTATCATTTCTCCGACAGCGATTACGCCGCGAACGGTGAAGAAGCTTTTACACCATCGACCAATACCAAAACGCACGCACTTTATATCCTTGAAGAACGTCGCTTTGGAGATTTTACGCTTGAGTTAGGTGCTCGAATCGAAGACTACCAGCTATCAAGTAAAGGTAACCAACTGGAAGCGTACGAAAACGACCATGACCATGACCATGACCATGACCATGAAGGTGAACACGACCACGACCATGGTGGTAACTTAGATAATGGGTTTATTTCTTATGACCTAGAAATGACTAATCTAAGCTTATCTATTGGTGGTGTGTACGACTTTGCTGAAGGTCAAAACGTTGCTGTTTCGCTGTCTCGCTCGGAGCGCGCACCATTAACCGCGGAACTTCTTTCAAATGGTATTCATATCGCAACCAGCACCTATGAGCTAGGGCTTGGTTATGAGCTAGAAGGCGATCATTTACACTTTGAGCCACAAGATATTGAACAAGAGACATCAAACAACTTAGACATCAGCTTTAGAAAGTTCTCAGGTGACTTTGGCTATACCGTTAACTTCTTCTATAACGACATCGAAAACTTCTACTATCAAGCATTAACAGACTATATCTATAGTCCAGAGCACGGTTTAGAAGTGGCAGATCACGAACATGAAGGCGCTGTTCCAGTGTTTAAGTTTGAAAGCAGTGATGCCAAACTATACGGTCTTGAGTTTGATGCCCATTACAAATTAAGCAACTTTGCACGCGTTAAAGTGTTTGGTGACTCGCTAACAGCCAAGTTAGATAACGACGAATATTTACCACGTATCCCAAGTAACAAGCTAGGTCTTGATTACGAACACAGTTACGAGAACTTAACTGCTAACTTCACAGTGACGCATTACTTCAAGCAAGACAACATCGCCAGCTATGAAAGTGAAACTAAGGGCTATACGTTAGTGGATATGTCATTTAACTATGACTTTGAGTTTATGGGCAGTGACATGGTTGGTTATGTTAACCTTGATAATTTGACTAATGAACTCGGCTTTGTGCATAGCTCGTTTATCAAAGAGCAAGCCCCACTTCCAGGTCGTAACATTAAGCTTGGTATCAGAGGCTACTTTTAATACCGATTCCTTTCTTTTATAGAAACCAAAAAGCTACCTCTTATCGGTAGCTTTTTTATTTGGGTTGTTTATATTTTACTGCTTCTTATACTCAACATGATGAAGTGCTCAAAGTTGGTAGCGTCTAAAATATCAAGCGTGAACCTATGGCTATTCACCCAACGAGATAATATCCAATCAATGTTAGGGTTTTTCAAGTCACGCAGTGCAAGGATAAAGTCGCCTGTTGATGCTCCGCTTTTAACATGTTCTGCATAAAAAGTACGTAGTAAATGATTAAACCTTTCCTCTCCTAGCTCATGATGCAAGAGCGCAAAAAATAGCGCCCCTACCGAATAGGCATTAAGCCCCGCTTTGCCATATTCTTCAAACGTAGTCGTTAAATATTTTGGCTGTTTAACAAATTGTTTCTTTGCCCGTTTTAACACGTTTGTCATATGCGAGCTTAAAGACACCGTTTTATTCAACCGCGAATCCGTTAAATACTCTAAAAAGGTCGCCTTGCCTTCATTCCAACGCGGTGAGTAACTTTCATTCGAACGTGGATCCCATAAATGACTAAGTTCATGATACAGGCGGGTTACCTCCACAAACCCTTCGCTGTCTTGGATAATTGCGGTAACGTCAGCTTGAGCACCAAACCCCTTTGGGATCTCTATAAAACTAAACTCACCAGTACTTTGACGTTGACCAAACCAACTTTCATACAGTGTTATAGTTTGCTTTGCCTTTTCTATATAGTCAGTTGCATATTTATCTCCAGGAACGTAAATAGCTTAAAGCCATGTCCTTTTGTCACGGTATATGGTGCAACCATGAAGTCCATTCTCCATGAGGGTTTCTGGTTTTTGTATGAATACACCTTTCGACCATGACTGGTTTCTATTACGCCTAGTAAAATGCCACCATTTGCTACTACTAAGCCACTATCCACTTCGATGTCAGCAGTGTAGTTATACAACTTCTGCCAAAAGCGTGACGCGCGATTTACCCTATCATCAGGCACTGTGATGAGCGGGTAAGCATATGCGTCCATACGAATAATAGAAAATAAAGGGGTGATGTCATCTTTAATATAACCCATCCCAGTTTCCACATATCCCTTTATATGGCCAGAATAATTAACAGTAAAAGTTGTTTGTTGATCTGGTTGGAGCGTCTCAGATAACGATAATTTAATATAATTAGACTGAAATAGTGAGTCATCAATATTACTTACTACTCGTTGTGTATAGTTGAGGGATTTACCCGCTTCCGAAGTGATACTGACTACACTAAGCAAGCGATAAAGTCTTAAAGGGATTACTCTAGTTGGTGTTGTTCCTTGGTTTTTAACCGTTATCGTTGCGCTGCCAGATAGACTGCTTGTTTGTGTATGAATGCTGAGATTGAGATGATAGTTAGTTGCAAATGTTTCTATTTTTTCAATACTAGGGAGCTCGTTTGCTGAAGCAGAAATGCAGCTTAGCCACAAAAAAATACGTAGCAAATACATCGTCTATCCTTAATATTATTTTGTTGTTTTAACAAAAATAGAGCGGAAGACGTGTTTTTACTACCATATTTTTTTGTATCATTGTTTTAGATCAAAAAACAATATCTATTAATCACTAAACCAGCTAGGTTCTCGTACCAAAGATTTTGTCACCGGCATCACCTAGACCTGGCACAATATATCCTTTTTCATTTAGATGACTATCCAGCGAAGCGGTATAAATTTCAACATCAGGATGCGCTTCTTCCACCAGCTTTACTCCCTCTGGCGCTGCCACAAGTACAATCGCTCTGATCTCTTTTGAACCTGCTTTTTTTAGCATGTCGATAGTAGCAATCAGTGAACCACCAGTCGCAAGCATTGGGTCAATAACTAATGCAAGTCTGGCATCGATATTGCCCACCAACTTCTCAAAATAAGGCACAGGCTCAAGTGTTTCTTCGTTGCGCTGTAAACCCACAACACTCACTTTAGCTGCAGGGATCAACTGCAGTATGCCATCTAGCATTCCCAAACCGGCTCTTAAAATTGGCACTAAGGTGATCTTTTTACCTGTAAGCCTTTTAACTGTTAACTCGTTACCGTCCCAAGCAGAAATAACTTGATCGCTCAACGTCAAATCTTTTGTTGCTTCGTAAGTGAGTAAGTTGCCAACTTCTGAGACAATTTCGCGAAAGTTTTTGGTTGATATACCCTGCTCTCGCAAGAGTCCAAGTTTATGCTGAACTAATGGGTGATCAATTACATGTAATGCCATGGCTGCGTATCCTTATAAACTGCTAAAGAAATCTTCTGGTTTATGCCTTACTGGCTTTGTACACTGCACTGTAGGCGTGCCTAAATAAAGGTAGCCTACGATCTCATCTTTTTCATCGAGACCAAGTTGCTTTTTCACTTCAGGGCTTTGGGCAAAGTAGCCCGTTCGCCACACACCAGACAACCCCTGTGCAAAAGCCGCTTGCTGCATAGCAAGTACACTACAACCGGCACTTTGAATTTGCTCAATACGAGGCACTTTTGGATGTTCTTGATAAGGAGATACTGCGATGATCAACATAGGCGCGCGCTCTGGTAGTTGTCTCGCTCTATCTATCACCCGCTGCTCTTGCAGCTCTTTCACCGCCGCTTGATAATAGATTTCACCTAGCTTTTCACGGCCTTTTTCTTCAACTGTAATAAATCTAAACGGTGTTAAGCCACCATGATCTGGCACTTTTAGTGCTGCTTTTTTAATGATTTCTAACTGAGCTGGATTAGGTCCAGGAAAAGACAGATTGCTATCTGACTGGCGTGTTAAGAGTAATTCTATGGCGTCCATTAACTCATCCCGTGTTGTGCCTTCAAAATGGCCGTGAATTATACCAATTTGACTTATTACGTGTCTCGAAATAGACCAAATACTTAAGCAAATTGGTATTACGTGGCTTGTAGTCTACCATTTTCCCTTAAATTCGACCACGCGACATCACGGATTTCTGAATAGCATCTTTGCAATATTTCGTTTTACTCTGGAAGTAAATCGCGTTGTTTCCTATCAATAAGTATCCTCAACCAATAGTCGACACTGACATAACGTCCACCACCGGTAAAAAATAGTGAAAGTAGTAATGCAAAGTAAGTTGCCGCAAATTCAATTCCATTGTTTAAAATAACAATATTGCCTTTTTCGTAGAGATAATTCGGTCTGCCATTTTCTTCGACTATCTCTTTAATTAAATCCAAACGTTGCTTTGCTGCTACGCTATTTTCTAAACTCACTTTGGCTTCGTCAAAGCCGAGCCAGTCTAATACTTTAGCGGCGCTGGTGTCTGGGTTTGTTGGCGTTACCGAAAACCAGCCATGCTCCAAATGCACCGTAGTTGCAGCAACAACCATAGTCACCATGAGCGGAATAGACACTAAACGAGTAAGCAGGCCAAACAAAATTAACCAACCACCTAAAAACTCCGTCCAAGCGGCGAGAAAGGCAAGCAAGTCAGGAAAAGGTAAACCTAAGCCCCATTCACTATTGCCAAACCATGCGACAATATTGGGATCGGCGAGGAGACTTTGTAAAAATGTCGCGTCTGGATTAGACAAATTTAATTTATTGTAACCTGCAATGATCATAACTGGCGCGAGAATAAGGCGCATGAGTAATGGCGCGATACCAGAAAAATTTTGAGATAAATGTTGTAGTTGCCGATACGGCTTTAGTAGGTTGGCAAGCATATGCGGTCCATAGTTGATGTTTGAATTATCAGTATAGACCGCAGATTGGGTTGGGTTATTTCGTAAGGGCCTGTTAATCTTTCAAGTTTGTTTTTGCAGCAGTTTGATTGGTGTTTATACAAGGCAGAGCCTGCGTAGCATAGTTGTTCTATGTGAGTCAGGCGATAACACAGTAGAAATGCCAATCAAGCGCTGCCCTATGGGTTCACCTGAGTGCGCTTTGTTCATTGTTGCTCAACTCTTGCTTAGATTACTAGGCGGCAAGTCGAGCGTCGCGACCAAAACACACTCAGGAGAACAAAAATCAAACAGCAAAGTTCAACAGACCCTAAATCTTTCTTGCTACCTGAAGGGCCTCTGCAATCGCTCGCTTAGCATCAATCGCTGCGGCCAGTTTAGCACCACCAATAACGTGCTGATTTTCAGGTAGTGCCTCTTTATCGAACAAGCTATCGTTAGAAACTTGTCCAATACAAGCAATGACTGTATCTACATCTAACAGTTGTTCTTCACCTGCTACTCTTACAGTCAAACCTTGATTATCAAAGCTGATATATTCGCATTCTGCAATTTGCTGAACATTGTGATGTTTTGCAACAGCTCTGTGGATCCAGCCAGTGGTCTTACCTAAGTCTTTACCAAAACGTCCTTCAGAGCGTTTTAACATATAAATCGGTCTTTTCTCTTGTGATGGTTGCGCTTCGCATTCTATTCCCCATTGAGATTTAAAATCAGGAATCGTTTGTTCTCGCTGTTCAGTTAAAAACGCTACCATGTCAAAGCCAATACCACCTGCGCCTAAAATAGCGATTTTATTGCCTAATTCTACCTCACCTTTAATAACTTCGTCATAGGCAAACACACGTTTCCCATCTGCGCATTCAATTTTCGACATCCGTGGACTTACACCCGTTGCAAATACCACATCATCGAACGCGCTTGCCATTGTTTCTTCGTATGGTGTATTTAGGCAAAGCTCAACACCTAAGCGATTTATTTCGCTGACATAGTATTTAAGCGTATGTTGGAAGTCTTCTTTACCTGGTATTCGCATCGCTAAATTAAACTGACCACCAAGCTCACTACCTTTATCAATCAACTTAACTTGGTGGCCTTTTTTAGCGAGATAATAACTTACAGACAACCCAGCAGGTCCTGCGCCAACAACGAGTACTTGTTTTTTCCTTTGGACACTCTGAAGTGGATAATCCAATTCAAATCCGGCTTGTGGATTCACCAAACATGTTGCTCGTTTACCTTTAAATACATGGTCTAAACAACCCTGATTACAGCCGATGCAAATATTGATTTGCGCCGAGCGCTGCTCTTGATATTTATTAAAGAATTCAGGATCAGCCAGTAACGGACGTGCCATAGAAATAAGGTCGGCATCTCCTTTAGCTAAAATGTCATTAGCAAGATCTGGGGTGTTAATCCTATTTACTGCTACAACAGGTATATCAACGGCTTGTTTTAATCTATGTGACGCTTCACGATAGGCACCTGGGGGCACCATCGACGCAATTGTTGGAACACGCGCTTCGTGCCAACCAATACCAGTGTTGAGAATATCCACACCTGCCGCGACCAAAGCTTTGGCTTGAAGCACAACTTCTTCTGGTGTTGAGCCATTTGGGATTAAGTCCATGACCGACAAACGAAAAACGATAATGAACTTATCGCTCACTTTTGCTCTAACCGCTTTTACAATATCTGTTGCCAATCGCATTCTGTTTTCTAAGCTACCACCATACTCATCGGTGCGTTTATTGGTATGAGCCGCCATAAACTCATTGATTAAATAACCCTCTGAGCCCATGATCTCCACACCATCGTAGCCTGCTTTTTCGGCCAATTTAGCTGAGTGAGCAAAGTCTTTAATCGTACCTTTGATTGCGCTTACGCTCATTGCTTTTGGTTTATATGGATTAATCGGTGCTTTTATCGCACTAGGTGCAGTGTTGAATGGATGATAAGCATAGCGCCCTGCATGTAGTAACTGTAGACAAATTTTGCCACCATGCTTATGTACTACATCAGTGTATGCTTTGTGTTTAATTACATCGTATAACGAGTTAAAAGAAGAAGAAATTGGTGTCAACTTACCGCGTAGGTTTGGACTGTAGCCACCGGTTACTATCAGACCCACTCCACCTTTTGCTCGTTCCTCATAAAACGCAACCAGTCGCTTTCGGTTGTGCCACCCTTCTTCAAGCCCGGTATGCATTGATCCCATTACCAAGCGATTTCGCAAACTGGTATGTTTAAGTTGTAGTTCTTGTTCTAACATTTGCCGCCCCACAAAACTGGTCTTACCTGTGAACATTAACGTTTTTTTATTATTTGGCAAGTCTTAAGGAGAAAGAAATTAACGAATTTGGCAGCATTGGCGATATTTCAATCATGAAAATACTTCGTTACGTTTTTCTATTATTCATGAAACTCGCTCTGATATATGATAAATGTATAGAGTTGTATTGAAGTTAAGCATAAGGGATCATTTTGAAACTGATAGCGAATATTTTTAAAGGCATTTGGGCCACACTGAACTTTTCCAGGCGATTAATTTTAAATCTGCTGTTTTTATTCATTCTTATCGCCATCGTGATAAGTATTGTATCGGGTGAGGATCAGGTTAAGGTCGAAAATAAAAGCGTACTACGTTTAAACCTGAACGGTATCATAGTTGAGCAATTAACCTATGTTGACCCTATTGATGCCGCAATGAGTGATGCTTTTGGTGACTCAGAAGAGCCAAGCGAAATTTTATTAGATGATGTCATCGATGTTATCAATAAAGCAGCTCAAGATGACCGCATTACAGTGATGTATCTTGATTTACAACGTCTTCATAGCGCCCATCTCGATAAATTACGAGATATCAAAGATGCGCTCGCGCAATTCAAAGCAGCAGGCAAAAAAATCTATGCGCACGGCGCCTATTACACTCAAGCTCAATATTATCTCGCCTCGGTAGCCGATGAAATTTCTCTACACCCATACGGTGGAGTTAATATCACCGGATTTGGCATGTATCCGCTGTATTTTAAAGAAGCCCTTGATAAGCTAAAAGTTACGCAGCATATTTTCCGCGTTGGTACATATAAGTCGGCCGTTGAGCCTTATATTCGCAGCGATATGTCACCTGAAGCAAAAGAGTCGAATCTTGGATGGATCACCCCGCTTTGGACACAATATAAAACAGAAGTAGCCGAGAACCGCGGTTTCGATGTGGCTAATTTTGATGAAACCTTCGCTGCATTAACAGACAAAATGGAAGCGGCACAAGGCGATTCCGCCAAATACGCTATCGACAACCAATGGGTCGATGCGTTAACGACCAATCAAGCTTTTGCACAGAAACTGATCGATGAAGTTGGTCTCGATGCAAAAGGAAAATCTTTTAAACAGGTCTCGTTCAATCAATATCTATCGACGTTGCCGCCTAAAGAGTTTGCAGAAAATCCATTTACCGAAAAAGTCGCAGTGGTTGTTGCTAAAGGTCAAATCTCTGATGGCAAGCGTAAAGCTGGTGCTATTGGTGGCGATTCAACAGCTGCACTACTTAAAAAGGCCCGCCTTAACGACAAAGTGAAAGCCGTTGTACTAAGAATTGACTCTGGCGGTGGTAGCATGTTTGCTTCTGAAACCATTCGTAATGAAGTTATTGCACTAAAAGCCGCTGGAAAACCCGTGATAGCATCAATGGGTTCAGTTGCAGCTTCTGGTGGTTATTGGATTGCAGCGTCAGCTAATGAAATTTGGGCATCACCAAGCACGATCACGGGTTCTATTGGTGTATTTGGCATGATCATGACCTTTGAAAATGCAGCAAACTCATTAGGCATATACTCTGATGGTGTTGCAACAACCGAATTAAAAGGCCAATCTCCATTCAGAGGGATAGATGGTGGCTATAAAAACCTTATCCAGATGGGGGTTGAAGATGCCTATGATAAGTTTATCACTATGGTTGCAACCGAGCGAAACCTTGATAAGTCAGCGGTTAACGATGTTGCGCAAGGACGTGTCTGGCTAGCAACTCAGGCGCTT
This sequence comes from Pseudoalteromonas piscicida, assembly GCF_000238315.3. Taxonomy (NCBI): domain Bacteria; kingdom Pseudomonadati; phylum Pseudomonadota; class Gammaproteobacteria; order Alteromonadales; family Pseudoalteromonadaceae; genus Pseudoalteromonas; species Pseudoalteromonas piscicida. Next base: position 1,045,463 of record NZ_CP011924.1, on the reverse strand, counting down.
GATTTTGGCCTAGTTGATAAGTTAGGTAACAAGAACGATGCCATTGAAGCGGCAGCAAGTCTTGCCAATTTAGAGATGTATGATGTTATCACTATTGAACAAACACTCACCGAGCAAGAAAAGCTGATGCAGCAATTATTCGGTGCATCTATGGTGCAAAGCGCCATTAGTGCCCTTGTACCTGAGCAATCGATATTCGCAAAAACTGCATTAAATACCCTAGACAGTGTTAGCAATACAATAGCACTACAAACTCAGATGTTAGGCCAGCTTAACGATCCTAACCATGTCTATACGCTTTGCTTAGTGTGTAACGTTTCACCTGAGTAAAATCGATTAAGCACTGCAATTGTGGTGCTGTAATTGTTATACTGAGCCCAGATTTTATTCTGGGCTTTTTTATGAAAAGAAAAAAAATATATATCGCCTATACCGGTGGTACCATTGGTATGAAGCAATCCAGTCGCGGTTACGTTCCGGTTGCAGGATATCTAACAGATACGGTAAAAAATAACGCTGAGTTTACTCGCGATGAAATGCCGCTTTTTGATATTCATGAATATTGCCCGTTAATTGATTCGTCAGATATGTCACCGCATCACTGGCAACTTATCGCGGATGACATTCAATCAAAATATCACGACTACGACGGCTTTGTGGTGCTACATGGCACAGATACAATGGCCTACACTGCCTCTGCACTATCCTTCATGTTTGAGAACTTAACAAAACCTGTGATAGTGACCGGCTCTCAAATTCCGTTGTCACAACTGCGCTCTGATGGTCAAGTAAATCTATTAAACGCGATGTATTTGGCTGCCAACTACCCTATCGCCGAAGTAAGTTTGTTTTTCAACAATAAACTTTACCGCGGTAATAGAGCAATCAAAGCTCATGCTGATGGCTTCGATGCATTCGCTTCTCCAAACCTTTCGCCGCTGGCACAAGCTGGGATCAATATTCAGCTGATTGAAGGGAAGCTAAGCCCTTACGTTGAGCAAAGCTTGCAAGTCACCAAGATTTCACCTCAACCTATCGCGGTAATGCATTTGTATCCAGGGATTTCAACTGAAATCCTTAAGAACCTAATGCGTGGCGAGATGAAAGCGTTAATCTTATTGAGCTTCGGTGTTGGTAACGCGCCACAAGACGAGCATTTTTTAACTGAGCTTAAAGCAATCAGCGACCGCGGAGTGGTGATTATCAACCTCACCCAATGTATTCAAGGAAAAGTGAATATGGGCGGCTACGCGACAGGAAATGCGTTATTAAACTGTGGTGTGATCAGTGGCTACGATATGACACTGGAAGCGTGCTTAACAAAGCTACACTATTTATTTAGCCAGCAGCTAGAGCTTGAAACGATCCGCCATTTGATGCAAGACAATCTGCGCGGTGAGCTAACTCGATAGCAGTAAAGCGAAAAAGTAACACAACAAAAAAGCCGTGGTATCGTTACCACGGCTTTTAAATCAGCTCGAAATGCTCCGAACGTCGATTATTATCTAACTTTTGCTTCGATATCGACAAGATCAGTAAGGTGACAAGTTTCACCACTGTGTGTCTTTATGCCGTGCTCACCAAAGTAATCACGCTGTGCTTGCACCAAGTGTCCGTTGCTTGGCGTGCTCAGTGTTGCAATATAAGTTTGCGTCGCAGCAAGCACTGGGAAAGACAAACCAGTCGCCACCGCTTTACCTGTAATACTACGTAGTGCAAGTGCAGGCTTCTCAAGTGAATCGATAAATTCAACACCTTCAGCGATATCGTCTAAGTAATCAGCTCGGATAATACAGCCCGCACGCCAGGTTTGTAGCGTTTTATTGAGATCCACTTTCCATTGGTGTGCACGAGACGCCCCCTTAATCAGTGCAAGACCTTGGCGGTAACATAGTAAACTGGCAAAATAGAATGCGTCTTTTAACTCGTCTAAATCAACCTCAATTGTTTGCGTTGATTTATTCGCATACGTCATTTCTTTCGCAGCTGGAGTATCAATAGTGTTGGTGAGATGGCGAGCTTGTACCGCAGCCACAAGCGAAGGTACGGCAATACCAAGCTCCAGTGCGTTTTGCGCCGTCCAAAGGCCAGTGCCCTTAGCTCCTACCTTATTGTCGATGAGGTCGACTAAAGACTCGCTCTGCTCTGTTTCTAGACTTAAAATGTGGCTAGAAATTGCAAGTAGATAACTATTTAATTTACCTTCAGACCAAGATTCAAAAATCTCAGCAACTTCTTTAGGAGAGCGACCGGTACCCAGACGAAGCAATTGATAAAGCTCCGCAATGAGCTGCATCAACGCATACTCAATACCGTTGTGCACCATTTTAACAAAGTGACCACTGGCCGATTGCCCCACACGCGCGAAACATGACTCGTTGTTGTAGCTCGCAGCAACCTTTTCGAACCAAGGCTCGATACGCTCCCAACCACCTTCTGACCCACTTGCCATCATTGCAGGACCATGACGTGCACCTTCGGCACCGCCTGAAATTCCCATAGTGGCAAACTCAAATTTATTCTGATATTTCAATTTACGTGCGATACCATCTTTGTAATTACTGTTACCACAGTCAACGATGATATCGTCTTTTTCAACTCCAGCTTCAACCAAATCGCTACAAACTTTATCTACTAGTTCACCCGCTGGAACGAGTAATAAAATCGAGCGAGGAGTCTCTAATCTTCTGATCATATCACCGAGATCAGACACTATGTGTAAGCGCTCCGCCATACCTAACGACTGTGCGCAACTCAATAATTCCGCACCTACTTCGGGGTTCTTGTCGTAAGCGACTAAGGTCATCCCCTTCTCAATTAGATTTAGCGCGAGGTTTTTACCCATCACACCCAAACCAACTAATGCAACCTGCATTTAGTTTCCTCCTCGGTAACATCAAAACTTTATGCGTTCGTGTATGTGCATTATACCTGAGCGACCATGATTGACCAGCGAGACACACAATTCACTGATATCATATCGGTCCCCAAAATATGACAGCTAACACAATTCACTGTATAGCAATATAGTGACAGCAGCACGAATTCACCAATTTTGTGATAAATCTCAAATAGTCCTCTAAGCTGTAAGGTAAAATATTCGAGATTGACGGCCACTGACACCGATGTCATAATGATGACATATAGATCATATAACTTAATTCGAGTGTTAAAAAGGGTTTTGCATAATTCTTTATGCTCTAATTAGTTAAATCGTGATTTTACAATGTGACATGTGTAAAAAAACAGCAATTTTGATTTACTTTTAACACATTCATAAGTTTTTGCTTACCTTGATAAGCTAACAGGAGAATCTGATGCTTAGACGCACAAAAATCGTCGCAACACTGGGGCCAGCGACGGATAGAGATAACAACTTAGAAAAAATCATTCGTGCCGGTACCAACGTAGTCAGACTAAACTTTTCACACGGTGTCGCTCAAGATCACAAAAATAGAGCCGAAGCCGTTCGCGAAATTGCTAAACGCTTGGGTGTAAATGTAGCGATCCTTGCAGATTTACAAGGTCCTAAAATCCGCGTTTCAACATTTAAAGAAGGCAAAGTGTTCCTAGAAGTGGGTGCAAAATTCACTCTCGACGCAAAAATGGAACCTGGCCAAGGTCACGTTGAAGCTGTGGGTATCGACTATAAAGAATTACCGAATGACGTAAAACAAGGTGATTTACTGTTATTGAACGATGGACTTATTCAGCTTGTTGTTGAAGAAGTACAAGGTCACTTGGTTCATACCAATGTTAAAGTTGGCGGCGTATTGTCGAATAATAAAGGGATCAACCGTTTAGGTGGCGGCTTAACAGCACCTGCATTTACTGACAAAGACAAAGAAGACTTGCTCACAGCAACAGAAATTGGTGTGGACTATATCGCGGTTTCGTTCCCTCGCAGTGGTGACGACATGCGTTACGTTAGAGGACTGGCGGAGAAAGCAGGTTCTAATGCACAATTACTTGCAAAAATTGAACGTGCAGAAGCGGTTGAAACCGTAGAAGCGATTGACGACATCGTACTGGCTTCTGATGCGGTGATGGTTGCCCGTGGTGATCTAGGTGTAGAAATTGGCGATGCAGCTCTTGTTGGTAAACAGAAGCAAATTATCAGCCGTGCTCGCTCACTAAACCGTACGGTGATCACTGCCACACAAATGATGGAGTCAATGATTGACAACCCAATGCCAACTCGTGCTGAAGTTATGGATGTCGCAAACGCAGTGCTTGATGGCACTGATGCGGTAATGCTTTCAGCGGAAACCGCTGCTGGTGATTACCCAGAACAAACGGTCGCGGCAATGGCACGTGTGTGTTTAGGTGCAGAATCCCAACCGCAGATCCATATCTCTAAACATCGTTTAGACAGCCGTTTTGCTGATACCTGTGAAACTATCGCTCTGTCGGCAATGTACGCTGCAAACCATTTAGACTCAGTAAAGGCAATTGTTGCACTAACTGAATCGGGTAATACCGCAAAATTGATGTCTCGTATCAGTTCTGGATTGCCTATTTACGCACTGTCTCGCCATCAATCAACACTTGGGCAGGCATCACTCTATCGTGGTGTATATCCGGTAAGATTTGACTCGACGCAATGCTCAGATGATTCAACTGTTCGTGAAGCGCTTGATACGCTAGTAGCTGCAGGCTCATTGGAAAAAGGCGACACAGTGATCATCACACACGGTGATAAGATGGAAACTATCGGCGCCAGTAACACGCTGAAAATCGTCACAGTGTAAAAGCGTTGAACTAGGTAGCCTTGCTGCCTAGTTCATCTTTCCTTAGAATACTCTAAAGTGTACAAGCACATAAAATACACTACGTCACCGTAGGCTAAACACGGTGCAAATCACTTTAGCTCGCTATCGTATCAGCTTGCGAGTGCGGCCTTTACTTTATCACGGTAACTACGGCTGACTTTAAGCTCTTGACCATTCTCAAGTACCAATAAATATTCGCCACTGCTTTGCGTGACCAGTTTACTGATCTGCTTAGTGTTAACAATTGCAGAGCGATGTACGCGCACAAATAACGTTGGATCTAACTCTTGTTCTAGATCTTTCATTGTTTTACGTAAAATATGAGTCTGACCATCGCTACAGTGTAAGCACATGTAGTCACCGGCTGCATCAATCCACTGAATTGACGATGTAGATACTCGAATGATTTCACCCTGCTCTTTTACCGCGAGCGACTCCGGGAATTTTTTATCTTCAATTGTATCTCCTGTTGCAAGTTTTTTAAGGATTTCTTCACAGTTATTACCAGTGATCCCTGCAACAAAGCTGGCTAGCTTTTTCTTATGCGCATTGTCTTGTTGTGTTTTTAAATAGCTTTGCACTTTCTCCACCGCCTGTTTTAATCTGTTGTCATCAACGGGTTTTAAGATGTAATCCAGCGCATGGATCTCAAATGCCTTTACAGCATATTGATCAAACGCAGTTACAAATACGATAGCAGGCAATGGTTTAACACTTTCACTCAACGCTCTCGCCACTTCAAAACCGTTCATGTTCGGCATTTGAATATCGAGAAAGACCAGATCTATGTCCTCAGATTTGCATAGATCGATTGCTTGTTGACCACTGCCACACAATTCTACAACTTCGATTTCAGAAAAATCTCTTAACCTTACCGCTAACCCTTTTCTCGCTAGCGGCTCGTCATCTACGATTAGTGTTCTAATTTTGCTCATTACTTCTTCGCCCTTTCATATGGAACGCGAATGTTTACCTTCAAACCAGTTGGCTCATTATCCGAGAGCACAAATGAATAATTATTTTCGTACAAGGTTTTTAAACGGTCTTTGGTATTCGCTAAACCCACTCCCTGTGCACTTTTCAGTTGCCCACCTTCCAATTCTGCGCCAGGACCATTGTCTCCTACTTCCAAGAGTAGTTCATTGGCAAACACCTGCGCTTTTATTTCAATTTTGCCGCCATGCTCCATATGGGCAATTGCGTATTTAATGCTATTTTCAATGAGTGGTTGTAGGATCAAGCTTGGTACTAGTGCCTGTTCAGCTTCTTCTGTCACATCAAGCTCAATAGATAAGCGCTCATCAAATCGCACCTTCTCAATTTCTAAGTACAGCTTTAATGCATGTAGTTCTTGCTCAAGCGGTACCTTTTTTATTGGATCTGTGTTCAATGTATGCCGCAAGAAATCACTGAGCCTTGAGACCATTTGATTCGCATCTTTGTTTTCTTCAACCAATATAAGCGTTGAAATTGCATTAAGCGTATTGAATAGAAAATGCGGATTCAATTGATATCTCAGCATTTTCAATTGCGCTTCATGGGCCATAGTATTGGCTTTCAAAGCTTTTTGACGCTCACTCTGTAGCAACTGGTAATACTTAATACCAAAGTACAGTCCACTCCAACAGAGTATGATATAGACAGAGTCTAGTCCCTGCTGTAAGTAATAAAACCACTCATCCGGTCGATATCCGTGGCGATATATTTCCCAATGATTAAACTTCTGAACGACCGCCCATAGTGTTCCAGTTACATATGACGCCGTAAACACAACGAATATCAGCACCAACGGTGTTGCATTCCAAATTTTACGATAGAGGTATCGTAGCGGTACGGTCATCAAGCAACCAGCATAGGCATTTAATGCGATGACAAACACATAAATATCACGCATTTCAAAGACTTTTGAGCCAATATAGTTAACTAGCGCGTAGCCCAGCCAACCGGCTATTTGTAATACCCAGAAAAATCTCTGCCTGTTATCAACCAGTGATTGCCACTTCAAAATGATTATACCTCTTCTATCTTAACTGGATTATATCTCAGCATGTCGTCTCTATTCACTGCTGGTGGTCTCAGTTTTTACACACCTTGCCGCAAATAAAAAAGGCACCTTAGTGCCTTTTTTTGAAATAAATTAACCAGTTAATTTATATTCATCTATTCAAACTGTCGCTCTTAAGCAAGCTTGTCAGATGCCACTTTATAAGTAGGATCTGCTTGGCCGTCTAGCTCAACGAGATCTTTAGCTTTACTTAGCAATACTTTACAGTCTTGGCTTAAGTGGCGAAGATGCAGCGTTTTACCAGCCTTTTTATAACGTTCAGCTAACGCATCTATCGCTTCAATTGCACTGTGGTCAGCAACACGGCTATGTTTAAATTCAACAATGATATCATCAGGGTCATTGTTAACATCAAACAGCTCAGCAAAGTTTTTCACCGACCCAAAAAACAGAGGTCCGTGTAATTCATATACCTTGGAGCCTTGCTCATCAATATAATTATTGGTGTAAATATGTTTCGCATGCTCCCACGCGAACACGAGTGCCGAAACAATGACACCAACGCAAACTGCGATGGCCAAATCCGTAATCACTGTAACCCCCGACACCAAGACGATTACAAATGCATCTGATTTAGGGATCTTTCTTATTAATCTAAAACTTGACCATTCAAAAGTCCCTAATACCACCATAAACATTACACCAACTAACGCCGCAAGCGGGATCATCTCGATAAGGCTTGCCGCAAACAGAATAAATACAAGTAGTAATAATGCCGCTGTGATACCTGACAAACGACTACGTCCACCAGAATTAATATTGATCATTGATTGCCCAATCATCGCACAGCCCCCCATCGCACCAAACACACCACAAGTAACGTTAGCCGCACCTTGACCGATACATTCGCGGTTACTGTGACCACGTGTTTCGGTGATTTCGTCGATTAACGTGAGCGTTAGTAGAGATTCAATCAAACCAATCGCTGCTAGGATAAGTGCGTATGGGAAGATGATTTTAAATGTTTCAAATGTCCATGGTACTTCGGGGATATGGAAAGCAGGAAAACCACCGGCTATCGTTGCATCTACGTTACCTGACATATCTTTCAGATAATCAAGCACATTACGAGCATCTAAATCTAAACCAATAACAATACCGGTTACCACTAAAATCGCCGCTAGACTCGAAGGCACAGCGGTTGTTAGCTTTGGTAAAAAGTGAATAATGGCCATAGTCAATGCTACCAAGCCAGCCATAATATATAGCGCCTCACCTTGCATCCACGTAAGATTACCCTGTTCGTCAAGTACTTTGAATTGTCCAAGCTGGGCGAGGAAGATAACGATAGCTAAGCCATTTACAAAGCCTAGCATTACAGGATGCGGTACCATACGTATAAACTTGCCGAGCTTAAATATACCCGCGAGTATTTGTAAAAGGCCCATGAGTAATACGGTTGCAAAGAGATACTCTACACCATGCTCAACAACGAGGCTCACCATTACTACGGCAAGAGCCCCTGTTGCACCCGAGATCATACCCGGCCTACCACCAAAGATTGAAGTCACAAGACCGACAATAAATGCTGCGTATAAACCGACTAATGGGTCCACTTGTGCAACAAAAGCGAAAGCCACAGCCTCAGGCACAAGTGCCAAAGCGACCGTAAGCCCAGACAGTACATCGTTTTTAGCAGAGCTAGGCGCTTTGCTGATAAGATTAAACATCAATATCCTCTGGTGTGAATTGACTATGAACACAAAGGCGGCGGATTTTAGCAAAAAGCAGCGCCTTTAACAAATAAGATACAAGCGTGTATCGCAAACTCGTTTGCAATACATAGCTCAATAAAGCAGTTTATATTGTAGTATAGAACAATGGTGAAAAGATGACGGGAAGCCCTACCCAACGAAGCAGGGCAACAAATTGTATTAAAGTGGTAAGGAAGTGCTGCGCTTAACGCAAGTCATTGTAACGTTTGAGTGTACTTCTTGGACGAATTCTAAATTAAGTAAGTTATCACGAACAAATTGCTCATAGCCTTCAATGCCTTTCGAAATGATACGCAGCATAAAGTCCATGGTACCTGCCATAGAGTAGCACTCTGTCACTTCGTCATAACTTAAGATCAATTTTTCAAACTCGGCAAGGTTGTTGCGGCCATGGTTTGAAAGCCTAACATGCGCATAAACCAACATATCAAATCCGAGTTTTTTCTCATCCAGCAATGCAACTTTGCCTTTGATATAACCGTCTTGCTCTAATTTAGCGATGCGACGCCAACAAGGTGACTGAGATAGTCCCACTTTATCAGCGATTTCAGCGGTAGAAAGACTTGCGTCTTGCTGTAACAATGCCAGTATCTGGCGATCTACTTGGTTCAATGACATATCTATTCTAGTTTAATTAGCACATCAGTCTATTAACCGATGCTGATTGTTATTCCCTGAAGCATAGCAAATTAAAAAATGCATACCACTACTATGCCACTTCCACTATATTTAACCAAATCGGCCACTCATAAAAGGATTTGTCGCCTTTTCGAAGCCAATTGAGGTATTTTCACCATGACCCGAATGCACCACAACCTCATCAGGCAAAGTAAACAGCTTATCTTGTATAGACTGTTTTAGCTGGGCTGCATCGCCTTTTGGAAAGTCAGTACGACCAACAGACCCTTTAAACAACACATCTCCTACTAAAACCTGTTTTGAGCTTGGTTCATAAAATACCACGTGCCCTGGAGTATGCCCTGGACAATGTCTGACTTCGAGAGCTAAGTTTCCCACCTTAACCTTATCACCATCATTTAACCACTTTGATGGTAAAAAAGCAGCATGATTAGGAAAACCAAACATTTGTGATTGCATTGGCAAGGCTTCCAACCAAAATTGGTCGCCCTGATGAGGCCCAATAATCTCGATATTAAAATGTTCACTTAATTCTGTACTTGCCCCCACATGATCAAGGTGCGCATGGGTAAGCAAGATCATGCTTGGCACTAACCCCTGAGTGTCCAACTGCGCGATAATTTTTTCCGCTTCACCACCTGGATCTACAATTGCAGTGGCTTGTGTTTCTGGACACACGATAACACGACAATTTTGCATAAACGGGGTAACTGGAATTGTGAACACTTGCATGGTTAGTTCGCTCCAAACGACATCAAAACAGGATATTTAAGATACGCATTATCATAAAACGGAGTTCTTGCATAAAGCCACTCCATCCTCGCTTTTGGATCGTTTGCAAATTGCTTGTCTTCACGTATTTTTTTATCGAAGGCTAGCGCCATTGCTGGATTTTGTTTTAGCATTTTTCGCGCAAAAGGTTCAAGTGCATAATTTTCAACATATTCTGTACGTTGGAAAATAGTATTGAACTCCCCCCAAGCAAAAAAAGAGTCTGGCGCCTCTGGATGTAGCAAGTGAGTCACCAGCTCTCCAGATTTTTGTGCCGTTGCTACTTTATACCACCCACTGAGATCGACCTTGTCTGAGAGCTCCTTAATGTCAAAAGTCGCATTTACTCTAAAGCGCCCTTCAAAAGGAGCCGTATCGAACTTGTAGTCTTTTACTGTAGCTTGGCTTACTTTTTCCACTACCGTTCCATCCGGCAGTGTAGAAACGGTAATTCCATGCAGTTTTAATTTTTCGACCACTTCCGGATATGCCGGGGGAATGTAAAACTGCTCAGGTACATTCACCGTTGTTTTTACTTCCTTCTGCCAATAAATTGGCAGCTTCTCATAGTTTTGTGGCTCGCCTAAGTACTTAGCTTCCAAATGACCAGACAATGCACTTTCAAACTGCTTGTATTGGATGCCTTTAAATTGAATAAAGTCAGGCTCTTTTGCATAGCTGCGTTCAACAACCAATTGTTTAGGTGTGAATTCAGCCTCTTTTTGAACCGCTTCTCGTAATACCTGAATATTGCTTGAAAGGCCACTGATAACGCCATCCATAAACACATAGGTGCCCAGTACACGCTGCTTATAGGGTTTCAATGAGTGATTCTCTACAAGTATGGTAGGCAGCCCCTTTAAATCTCCCCAACCATTTGAAAATCTTGGCGTTGCCACCCAACCAGCTAGCCCTTTTTTAAAATCTCGTTTATCCATCACAAATACAAGCGGACCTGGAATATGCCCTTGAGCGGCAAGCGCTGCATTAATTTGTGGCGAAATCTGATTTTCTAACACCTCAGCTATTGCCGGTGACTCACTTGCAAAAGTTGGGTTAAAACCATAAGTGACATCGTATTGGTAGTCTGCGCCATCCGTTACATGAACATCGATGTACAGATCCGGATTATATTCATTAATCACCTGCATGACCGCCTTAACTCCTGGCGTATCCAATTTAGTGTAATCACGATTCAGATTTAAGTTATTGGCATTGGTTCTAAAGCCCATAACAGTCGGGCCGCGTTGATTTATACGGTTAAACTCGCTGCGCCTTTCATGCCCATCGACGTTGAGAATAGGGATAAAGAGTAAATTCACTTTCGTCAAGATATCACGGCGCTTACCGGTTGCAACATCGCGAAGCAACATAAACATGGCATCTTTGCCGTCAATTTCTCCGGCATGAATACCAGCTTGTACTAAAATGGTTGGCTTACCATTATTAATAACATTTGACTTGTCACCGCCCTGCTCCGTTGCAACAATCATCTTAATCGCGCGATTACTATTGCTAAATCCGATCGTCTCTAGCTTAAATTGGGTCGGATTAGCAGCCACTAGGCGGTCAACAAATGCCATCGTATCGGCGTAATTAGGAGAATCTATCGCACCACTTAGTTCAAAATCAGTCGTTAATGGGCCTTGTTGTTGTAATAGTTGTTCACTTTTGCCCTGCCACTCTATCAAAGGTGGTAAATGACCGCTCATACCTAGCATTGCAGTAAGCATAATAATGCTGGAACTCATCATATTTATCTATTCCTCTGCTTTTATCTGCCAATTATATCAATATTTTAGATATCGGCTTACAATGTGCGGTGATTCAACAAAAATTTGCAGTTAATCGCAGATAACCATAACTTTAGGGATCAAATGAGCGTACAAAAATCAATTTTAATCACAGGTTGTTCTAGCGGGATTGGTTATTACTGCGCTGTGCAATTGTCAAAAGCAGGATATCAAGTTATTGCTTCGGTTAGAAATGCAAAAGACTTGAATAAATTTGAAGGCACAGACATTCAATGTATTTTGCTCGACTTAGCGTGCGAGCAAAGTATAAATGATGGCTTTAACCAAGCTTTGACAATCGCAAATGGTCAGCTAGACGCGTTGTTCAATAACGGTGCCTACGGCCAACCTGGTGCGGTAGAAGACTTGCCTACAGAGGTGTTACGGCAACAATTTGAAGTTAATTTTTTTGGCTGGCATACGCTCACCTGTCTCGCAGTTGAGCAAATGCGTAAGCAAGGCGCAGGCCGCATTATTCATAACTCATCCGTACTTGGGTTAGTTGCACTGCCATATCGCGGCGCCTATAACGCGAGTAAATTTGCACTTGAAGGACTTACCGACACCTTACGCATGGAGCTTTCAGATAGCAATATTCAAGTTAGCCTAATAGAGCCAGGTCCAATCGTGTCTAAATTTAGAGAAAACGCGAAACACGCCTTTTTAGCGAATATCGATCACGAAAATAGTGTACATCACAAAGCATATCAGGCGCAGCTTAACCGCTTAGGTTCAGAAGAAGCACCGCAAAAATTTACTTTAGAGCCAGAAGCTGTTTATAAAGTGCTGCAACACGCACTGAGTGCGAAGACTGCAAAGGCGAGATATTACGTTACGTTTCCGACCTATTTGATGGGATAGTTAAAACGAATATTGAGCAGTAAGATGCTGGATAAAATCTTAATAAAAAACCGCTAGTGCCAATGTTAGCGTTGATAACGAGTATAAAACTAAAAAAGGAGCCTAAGGCTCCTTTTCAATACCAGGTTTAGTCCTAAGACTAATTCTAGTTCCGCTTATTAAGCAGCTAGACCATCTTTTGCTTTAGCAACTAGTGCTGCGAAAGCTACTTGGTCGTATACTGCGATATCAGCTAGGATCTTACGATCGATTTCAATCGATGACTTTTTAAGGCCATTGATGAAACGGCTGTAAGAAAGACCATTTTGACGTGCAGCTGCGTTGATACGAGCAATCCATAGTTGACGGAAAGTACGTTTCTTAGCACGACGGTCACGGTAAGCATATTGACCAGCTTTAGTTACCGCTTGGAAAGCTACGCGGTAAACGCGTGAACGCGCTCCATAGTAACCTTTAGCTTGCTTTAATACTTTTTTGTGACGTGCACGTGCAACTACGCCGCGTTTAACTCTTGCCATTTCTGATATCCTCTATTAAGCGAATGGTAACATACGATCGATTAGGCCTAGGTCATTCTTATGAACCATAGACTTAGCACGAAGGTGTAATTTACGCTTTGAAGATTTCTTAGTCAGAATGTGACGAAGATGCGACTGTTTACGCTTGTAACCGCCAGAAGCAGTCTTTTTGAAGCGCTTAGCAGCACCTCTGTGTGATTTTAGCTTATAAGCCATTTGCAATAACTCCGAATGATATTGCTTTAACACAATGTAAGCAGGCGGAGATAAACTCACTTGTAGGCCTAGCTTACTACCTAAAACCGGTGAAGGATCAATACCTTACTTTAAAACCGGATAACGCAGGTGGCGTTAGCACTTGAGACCTGCGTTAAATTCGATGCGTATTATGCCGAGATTAAGACTTTTTAGCAATAGGCGCCATCATCATTATCATCTGACGACCTTCTACTTTTTTCGGGAAAGACTCAACTGATGCGATATCTTCCAATTCAGTCTTGATACGTTCTAGTAGATCAATACCAATCTCTTGGTGCGCCATTTCACGACCACGGAAGCGAATTGTGACTTTAGCTTTATCGCCCCCCTCAAGAAACTTGCGAAGGCTACGTAGCTTGACTTGGTAATCACCAACATCTGTACCAGGACGGAATTTAACTTCCTTAACCTGAATTTGCTTTTGCTTTTTCTTTTGTTCTTTTTGGATTTTTGCTTTTTCAAAAAGGAACTTACCGTAGTCCATCACTTTACAAACCGGTGGCTCAGCATTTGGACTGATCTCAACTAGATCTAGACCTGCTTCATCCGCCATGTTTTGTGCGTCTCTTGTTGAGACAATGCCAGCTTGCTCGCCTTCAGCGTCAATTAAGCGAACCTCTTTCGCTGTAATCTCTTCGTTAATACGATTTTTCTGAGCGTTATTTTGCCCTTTTTTGCCGCCTCTAATGGTACGTTCCTCCAAAAAATTCAAAAGTAAATGCGTGCACCAGAAAAAGTAAAGTACACGCAAGTTTATATTTATAGTCGATTTTTAATCTCTTCGCTAACTTTAACGATGAAATCATCAATCGATAATTTACCTAAATCTTCACCAGTACGGGTTCTTACTGCAACTTCTTGTTGCTCGACTTCTTTGTCACCCACCACTAGTAAATAAGGTATACGTTTTAAAGTATGCTCGCGGATTTTAAAACCAATCTTCTCATTTCTCAAGTCGGCACAAGCTCTTATTCCAAGTTTATTCAACTTTTGTACAACTTCGTGGACATAATCCGCTTGTTTATCCGTGATATTCATGATCACAACTTGTTTCGGCGCAAGCCAAGTTGGGAACTGACCAGCATATTCTTCCGTTAGAATTCCAATAAAGCGCTCTAGTGAACCCAGAATTGCGCGGTGGATCATAACTGGTGTTTTACGCTCGTTACTTTCCGCAACATAAGTTGCACCTAAACGACCTGGTAGTGCGAAGTCTAATTGCACTGTACCACATTGCCACGCACGCTCTAAACAATCATACAGCGTGAATTCGATCTTAGGACCATAAAACGCCCCTTCACCCGGCAGATATTCAAACTCGATGTTGTTAACTTTTAACGCTTCAGCCAATGCAGCTTCCGCTTTGTCCCATATTTCGTCTTCACCAATGCGCTTTTCTGGACGAGTCGAAAGTTTTACAACAATCTTTTCAAAGCCAAATGTCGAGTAAGTGTCATATACCATTTTGATACAGGCAGATACTTCATCCATGATTTGCTCTTCTGTACAGAAGATATGCGCATCATCTTGAGTAAAGCCACGAACGCGCATCAAGCCATGTAGTGCGCCTGATGGTTCATTACGGTGACAACAGCCAAACTCAGCCATACGTAATGGTAAATCACGGTATGACTTTAGACCTTGGTTAAAGATCTGCACGTGACCTGGGCAGTTCATCGGCTTAATAGCATACTCACGTTTCTCTGACTCAGTCGTGAACATAGCATCTGAGTACTTGTCCCAGTGACCTGATTTTTCCCACAAGCCACGGTCCATCATCAACGGACCTTTTACTTCTTCGTACTGATATTCGCGTAGTTTCTCACGAACAAAATCTTCAAGCTCACGATAAATGCTCCAGCCATCATTATGCCAGAAAACCATGCCTGGCGCTTCTTCTTGCCAATGCCACAGGTCGAGTGCTTTACCAATTTTACGGTGATCACGCTTTTCAGCTTCTTCTAAACGCTTAAGATACGCCTTTAGCTGCTTCTTGTCAGCCCAAGCTGTACCATAAATACGCTGTAACATCTTGTTTTCTGAATTACCGCGCCAATACGCGCCCGCCACTTTCATAATCTTGAAGTGGTGACAGAATTTCATATTTGGTACGTGCGGACCACGACACATATCAACATATTCTTCGTGGTGATATAAACCTGGACGGTCATCTTTCGCGATATTCTCGTCTAGGATTTCCATCTTATAGATTTCACCGCGTGCTGCAAATGCATCGCGCGCTTCTTGCCAGCTCACCTTTTTCTTTACTACGTCGTAGTCGGTTTTTGCCAACTCCAACATGCGTTTTTCAATCGCTTCAAGGTCTTCTTGAGTAAGCGAATGCTCTAAGTCAACATCGTAATAGAAACCGTTGTCGATGGTAGGACCAATCGCCATCTTAGCTTCTGGGAACAATTGTTTTACAGCGTGACCAATCAAGTGCGCACACGAGTGACGAATAATCTCAAGACCGTCGTCGTCTTTTGCGGTGATGATTTCAAGCGCTGAGTCATTTTCGATGAGGTCACAAGCATCAACACGAACGCCATTTACACGGCCAGCAATCGTTGCTTTTGCAAGGCCAGGACCGATGTCTTGAGCGACTTCTAGAGTAGTGACAGGGTTTTCAAAAATACGCTGACTGCCGTCAGGGAGAGTAATAACTGGCATGATAAATCCTATTTACAGTGGTGACACCTACAATGCATCACATGTATTTAATTAATTTTAAAGTGTGCCTATCAACGCTTTTACGAATAAGCATTGTCTTGCGCGAATTATCGCGGCTCATCCGAGGGCTTTCGAATAAGAATCACTATTCTCGCGTGTTACTTGGCTAAGTGCAAGCCTAGAGCTAAAATTAATCTATTAATTTACAAAAACTATTTTGGGATTATTCGTGGCCAAAAAGCGTTATCGGTTTGCAACCTTTAATCTACTAAATTTTGCAGCGCCGCCTTATTCGTTTTATCAACTTCATGAGCACTATAATGAAACACAGTGGCAAACCAAAACTCAGTTTATCACGGGACTCATTCAGCATATAAACCCCGATGTCATTGTGTTTCAAGAAGTCTTCTCACCCGATAGCTTACAGATGCTGTGCGAAGACTTGGGTCTTGTTCACTTTGCCACAGTCGATGCGCCAAGTCCTGATCACGTATACCCATCGGTATTGTTTAAACCCGTGGTCGCTATTGCATCAAAACTACCATTTAAATCCTTTGCGCCGTTAGAGCCCTGCCCCGAGTTACTTGAATACCTCAATAATCAACATCAATTTAAATTCAATCGCACCCCGATAAAATGTAAGTTCGACATTCCAGGCTTCGGGTTACTCGCGTGTTATGCCGTGCACTTTAAGTCTCAACGCGTGCATTCAATGGCCCACATGCTGGGAGATTCCAATCAAGACGACCCGCTACTTACATTACTTCACGAAACCGTAGGTACGATGCAGTCGCAAATCTCACGTTCACTCGAAGCTTCCATCATTTATTACGATGCATTAAAAACACAAAGAGAGAAACAGGCTGCAACGTTGGTGATGGGCGACTTTAATGATGCATTAGACAGCCCAGCATTATCTTTTATGACGCAAGCCTTTCCACCCGTCCTTGCTAGTAATGGCTTTGACAGTGTCGGATTGTTCGACAGTTTTCTTTACGCCGACAACAACCACAAAGTAAAGCCAGCCAGTCATTACTATCAAGGTGAAGGTAACGTACTTGATTACATTCTTTGTTCAAAAGAATTCAATCCCAACCGAGAAACACCCAGAGTGAAGTCGTTACATTACTACAGTTACGATGCTCACCTTGATCCGAAGCGTATGGACGAAGATATTTGCTATTCTGACCATGCAGCGATAGCAATAGAAATAACACTGTGAGATAATTCAGTTTTTGCATAATCTGGACACGAAAATGAGAACACTTGGGGTTGAAATTTCAGGCAGCGAAGCTCTGCTTTGTATGCTAACGAAAGAAGATGATGTTTTTGATATCAGAGACATTCGTCAGCGCCGCTTTACGTTAAGTAACCAAGGGACAGAACTTGATGAAATGCGCAAGTTCCAATTCGACTTTGCAAAACTAGTAGAAGATTACGGCGTAGATTCTATCGCCATTCGTCAGCGCCCACACAAAGGTAAATTCGCAGGTAGTGCGGCTGGTTTTAAAATGGAAGCTGCAATCCAGTTAATTTCAGGTGTGGACGTGCAGTTACTATCTAGCACTGAAGTTAAAGAGCAATTAAAAAGAAACCCAATTCCTGTTGACTATGAAGACACTGGGTTGAAAAAGTTTCAAGAGCAAGCTTTCATCAATGCCTATGTTTATATTCTTCGTAAAACATACGGCAAAGAAGAATAATCATATCAAGGGCCAGCTGTTACTTAACTACTGGCCTTTTTATTTGCTTCCACATTTATCTCCCCTGTAAATAATTCAAATATAAAATACTTGTAAAAAATTTGCTTTTATTTGATTCAGCCCTCCGCGCTTTTATGCTATTAATATAACCGTAATAAACCGCAAGGAGTGGATTTAGGTGTTACCTCAACAATATGGAAAAGCCGTTATTTTTTGCGCATGTTCGCTGATAGCTGTACCAGCATTAGCAAATTCAAGCGCTAACCCTGCTTCTTTAATCTTTGGTGTTAACTCAGATAAACGTGTGTTTGAAAACACACAGTCACTTGAAAGCCAAATTCCAGTCAAAGGACATTTAGATAGTAGCTCAGCAAACATTCAATATGCAGCAACCTATCATTCTATCGTCGGCAATTATTTTGAAGCAGAAAAACTCACCTCTGGGGTGATCAATCCAGATATGTTGCTAAACGATTATCGGCTAGTTCCTGCGTTAGAAATCATAGAACAAAAGGCTGCTGACACGCGTATCACTATGGTAAACGAGGCGTATCATAATGCTAAACACCGAGCGCTAACGATTGCCCTATTGAAGCCTTTATATGAACAAGGCTATCGCTACCTTGCATTAGAAGCCCTCACTCCACAGGTAAGCGTTGAGCAGCAAATCAATAAACACGGCTTTACAACATACGAGCATGGGATCTACACCATGGAAGCGACTTACGCGAGCTTGATATTTGAAGCCAAATCACTTGGCTACGAGATTATTAGTTACGATCACGATTCACAACAAGGTAGAGCCAAAGCCGCAGCTGAACACTTAAAAGAAAAGGTATTTGATAACAATCGTGATGCAAAACTACTCGTTCATCTAGGATTTTCTCAACTAGATGAGCAAAACCAACTGGCGAGTGAACTCAAACAAACATTGAAAATTAATCCACTCACCGTTGATCAGGTTCGCTTATCTGAGGTTCAATCAGTGAGTGGCAATACTCCTTTGCTGCTTGCACGAGTAGCAAGCCAATCTCAGCACTACTCTTCAGATCCGCAACGATTTGATCTTTCTGTAACTTGGCCCAGAACCACGATAATCAATAATAGGCCAAGCTGGCTCTCCTCAACGTTTGATCTACAACAACAATCACTCGGTGTATGTAAAGAGGTTTTTCCATGCTATTTAGAACTGTCATTTTTTGTCGATGAAGGTAAAAAACTCGTCCCAATCGACAAAATTACAGTAGAAAAGCCACATGATCAGGTCTATTTAAAGCACTATTCTACGCCACTGACTTTGAGTAGTTATAATGCTGTCACTGGTGAGCTCATTACACAAAAACAACTCAACCAAAAACAGCTATAATTATTCGTGCAAATTAGGCACCAATCTGTGACTCGCGCATTTCATACTATCAAGGTAGACTAGCTTCTGAACAAATTTAGGGATCATCCATGTATCGAGTATTTGAACGCTTTACCAAGCCCTTTCCCGAGCAAGAAGTTGGTCAGCCACCACAAGGTTTGTTGGCTTTCTGTCGCTTCTACACTAAGGGAATGGAATTACCCTTGCTATTTATGTCGCTAAGTGCCGCGATCCTCGCAATTTTGGAAGTAACATTATTTGGCTTTATGGGTGATTTAGTTGACTGGCTCTCAACTTATACACCACAAACTCTGTTTGAGGCCAAGCAAACCGAGTTAATTCGAATGTCTGTGATCACGTTAGTGGCATTGCCACTGTTAGTCTTTTTTCACAGCGCCATTTTACATCAGAGTTTATTGGGTAATTACCCAATGGCTATTCGCTGGCAGGCACATCGCTACTTGCTAAAGCAGTCTATGACATTCTATCAAAACGAGTT